>DAOTTV010000129.1:0-54232 GCA_034437755.1 Anaerolineae bacterium
TTATGGCAGGGATTATCAGCTTTCTGGTGATTGTGGTGGCAGTCTATCTGATCGCAGTCGTCACCGAGGATTTTTTTATCGTCAGTCTGGATAAAGTCGCCACCCGCCTTGAAATGCCGTCGGACGTTGCCGGGGCATCGCTGATGGCGGTCGGGTCATCCGCGCCGGAACTGGCGATTGCGCTTTTTGCGGTGATTTTAGGCGGCAGTCACGGTGATGTCGGCATCGGGACGATTGTCGGCTCGGCTGTGTTCAATATTCTGGTGATTACCGGTGCATCAGCGATTGTCGCCGGCGAGTTAGTGATTAACAATCGCAGTGTCGAGCGCGATGTCGCTTTTTATCTGCTCAGCGTGGTCTTACTGTTGTTTGTCTTCTTCGATGGCAATATCCTGCTGTGGGAAATCATCCTGTTGCTGGGCACGTATGTCGTTTACCTGCTGGTGTTGTGGCGTTGGGGTAATAGCCAACCGAAAGAGCCAGAAGTCGAACATACGCCGCCAGAGGAGCGCGATACCGGACAAGCCAATTTGCTCCAGCATGGGCATCATCTCGTGGCACGCCTCTTTGCGATCATCGCGCGTAATCCTGCCGAGCAATACATCTGGGCTTTGATCATCTCGATTGTGGCGATTGCTCTGCTGGGTTATGTTCTGGTAGAAGCCGTCGTGATTCTGGCGAATGCAATTGGCTTGCCACCGATCATCGTCTCGCTGACACTGCTCGCCGCCGGTACATCCGCGCCGGATTTGATCGCGTCGGTCAATGTCGCACGCGAGGGGCGCGGGTCGATGGCGATTGCCAATGCCGTCGGGTCGAACATCTTCGATATTTTGGTGGGCTTGGGCTTGCCGTGGTTGATTATGCTGTTCTTCATCAACCCGACGATTGAAGTCACCACTGAAGGGCTGGTCACGTCGATTATGATTCTCGGTGGTACGGTTTTCATCTTGTATGGCTTCCTCTATGCCGGTCGCAGTTTCACCCGCCGCGAGGGCTTGATTCTGCTGGGTATATACGTCCTGTACGTCATCTACGAAATCCTGACACACTGAGCATCAGACGCACAGGTGCGCGTCGAGCGCATGTGCGATCGTCAGGTCGGGCGTGTCATGCCGGCAGGCCAGCCAACCAATCGAGGAGCAGACGCGCAATCGCCACCCGCTGATTATCGAAGCCGTGACCGGCGGCGAGTAACTCGGATTGCAGATGCACCGCGCCCTTCGTTTTGATCTGCTGGACGACGGGCAGATGATGATCGAACGCCGAGACCAGTTCATCGCGCTTGCCAGCGATCATCAGCAGGTGCTTCGATTGGAGCGCGTCGGCGCGGCGTTCGAGATGCCACGCATCACCGTGTTCGGTAACTTCATCGACCAGTTGATCGGCGCTGACACCCTGCAAGGGCGCGATATTCTCTTCAAAGAGCGATTGCACCATCGGGCGCACCATCGCCGGCGACTCCTTGAGGAGTGTGCCCCATAGCCCCATGTTGACCGCCGCCAGACTCGCCGCCGCCGTGACGATGCCCTCAGCCGCTGTCATCAACGATGCCCACCCGCCGAGGCTGTGCCCGACGGTAATAATGCGCTCGGGGTCGATGCGATGTTGGGCAGCGATCTGATCGCGCCGCAAATAGTCGATGACGTGGCGCACGTCGGCGCGGGCATGCGCGAAGCGATAATCGCCCGTACTGCCCCACGACCCGCGATAATGAAACACCAGCGTATGCCAGCCAGCACGCCGTAGAATCTGCGCCAGATCAAAATTGCGCTCATGTCCGGGGAAGCCGTGTAACAGCACGATCACACCGCGTCGGTCGTCTTCGTTCATCGCGGGGTGATACATCATGCCGTTGAGGTGCGCGCCCGCGCTGGGCAGTACCAGCCCGCTACTATCCGCCTTGATGTCGTAGCCGTTTTCGTCGATGTCCTGTGTAATCGGGTCGAATGTCATTGCGTCTGCTCGCTTTTCTTGTGTGGTCTGTCATTGCCCGTAAAACCACGGGTCGTCGCTGAGATCACCGAAGAACGGGCGCAGTAAGTCCAGTTCTTGCGTGCTGGGGGCGATCACTTGCTCGCGGGTGCGTTCGCCGGTGTCGTCCGGCACAATCGGCAAGAAGCATCGCACGTCTACTAATTCGGTGACAATCCAGCCGAAGCCGTTGCCAAACTGAATCCGCGTCCAGAAGCCGGAGCGCGTGCGCGCAAATAACGGATACGTCCCCGCTTCATCGATGAAGCCGCGCTGTTCGTAGCCTGTCCCCGCGCCTAGATACACGCCGGCATCGTCCCGCGTCTGGATAGAACCGGCACAGGTGCTATCCGTAGCGACCAGCACCCGCGCCCGATTGAACGGGGCATCCAGCGTGAGCAAGAGCGGTTCATCCGGTGCATAACGAAACGCTTCGCCCGCGTTCAGAGCATAAGCGCGTGCATCCCGCGTGCTGACGGTGATCGCGCCTTCAGCAACGGTGATGACATCCGCCTGTGACGGGTCAGCCCAGATTGCGAAATGTGCGATCGCATCCGATACGGTGAAATTGAAGGTCGCCAGTGCAAGATCGGTGATTGCGACGTTACGCATCACGCCGACACCATCTAGCCGCGCCTGCAATTGCCATGCTTCATCGCTCACGGGGCGATAGGTCTCGATCGTCAATGCGCTACTGGGCAAGACCAGCAATTGCGAGCCATCGACGAAACTCAGCAGGGCACGCCCACTGCGACGGGTACGTAACTGATCACCCGCGCCGACGGGAATCTGTGCCCCCTGCGGCAGAGCGATCCATTGTCGCGTCTCGACGCGCCGCACTTCAACGCCGCGGCGGGCGATTTCTAGCGTTGCCGCGTATTGATCGTCGGCAGTTTGTGCCAGCGGTTGAACGCCCCCCAGTAAACAGAAGCTAAAGAGGCTGATGAAGAGCGCGATCAAGCGTTGCTGTCTCACGGGCTATGTTCCTTTCTTCTCGACAATGGGCAAACGGAAGTAAAAGCGACTGCCCGCACCTTCTTCGCTCTCGACACCGACTTCGCCATTGTGGGCGGTCACGACGGACTTCACGAGGCTCAAGCCCAAACCAGTGCCGCTGATTTTGGCGGTGTGCGCGGTCTTGACGCGGTAGAACTCGGTGAAGAGATTCTCCTGTGCATTAGGGCTGATGCCATAGCCCGTATCCTCGACCTCGAAGTAAATCGTATCGGCGGCGGCGCGCAGGCGAATGTCGATACTGCCGCCCTCGGGCGTGTATTTGATGGCATTGCCGATCAGATTGCTGACGACCTGCGATAATTGACGCAGATCACCGACGGTCATCAGCGGGTCATTGGGCAGGGATGAGGTGTAAGTTTGTTGTTTCTGGGCGGCATCTGGCTCATGGCGGCTGATAACCTGCGCGACCAGATCGCGGAAGCTGAACGCCTCGCGCAGGATTTGACCGGAGCGCATGCGCTCTAGATCGAGAATATCGCGGATGAGTATGGTCATCTCGCCGGCGGCATCTTCGATATAGCCTAGATATTTCTTGACCTTCGGATCGAGGTCGATGTCCGGTCGCATCTCGATCAGTTGGGTATACCCCGTGATGCGTCCCAGCGGATTCTTGAGATCATGCGATGCCATGCGTAACATGCGCGTCTTGAGGTTGCTCAGTTCGGTCACGTCGGTGATGTCCGTGAAGATCAAGACCCATTCGTCCAGCGCGGGGATCAGTGCGCCTTCGACCTGATAGGTATCATCGCCCACTGGTAGTTCATCGCGGAAGATGCTCCCCATCTGTAGCTTGGCGAGGATTTCATCGCGTTCGCTGTCGACGACATCTAAGGCTGTCAGCACATCAGTGAGGGCTTGTCCTTGCAAGGGTACACCGCCGAAGAGCGTCGCCGCGATATCGTTGTAAAGCGTCACGCGGTAGGCTTTATCTAGCACCAGCACTGCCGACGGCGTACTTGCCAACAAGGTCGAGAGCGTGCTTCGTTGTGAGGCGACTTCTTGATAGAGATAGGCATTCTCGAACGCAGGCGCGAGGCGGCGCGTCAAATCAAGTAAGATCGGCAGTCGTCGTCGCGCTTGTGGGTGCGTGACGATCACAACGCCGAGCGTGCGTCTCTGCCATTCGATCGGGATGGCGACGGT
The DNA here is from genome assembly GCA_034437755.1 of Anaerolineae bacterium. GTDB lineage: Bacteria > Chloroflexota > Anaerolineae > Aggregatilineales > Phototrophicaceae > JAUZRW01. The sequence continues at coordinate 4,135 of DAOTTV010000129.1, forward strand.
CGTTCCTGCTTGCAGTGGGGCGTGCGTCATCTCGACCTGTCGCACCCATTGCGTGTGGTTCTCCTGCGGGTCATGCCAGCTGTAGGCTTGCGTCAGGTTGGCATCGGCATCCATCCGCGCATAGATGACCCCCGCTGATTCGGGCAGAAGTTGCTGAATGTCGGCGGCGATCTTGGGCAACATCGCGTCGATCACGAGCCGTTGTTCCGAAATTTCGACCACGCTCTGCAACAGGAAATCCGAGCGTAGACGCAGGCTGATCTCACGACTCGTATCAACCCCGATCAGCGTCACGGCGGGTAGCACGATCCCCAGCACAGGATAGAACATCGGCACGATTAGCAGCGTCAGGCTGAAGCTCAGCATGGCGGCGATCACGCTGACGAGAATCAATACGCCCGCCAGCAGTAACTTGATATACCAGCGCAGATAAATATAGAGAACGGTCGCGAGCATCGTCGCGCCCCCGATCAGCAGAGCTTGCACCAGGGGCGAAATCTCGCGCACGTTGTGTTGCTGGATCAGGGTTTCAACCGCGTTCGCATGGATTTCAACCCCCGGCATTTGCTCGCCCAGCGCCGTCGATGGCACAGCATAGCGATCAGCATCGCCCGAGATCGTATACAGCCCGACGAGGACAATCTTATCCGCGAACAGGGCTTGTGCGTCTTCGTCGCTCATCTCAAGCACATCGACCATCGACACAATCGGGAAGGTCGGCGCGGCATCGGTCGATGTTGGCCCGTAGAAATTCTGTCGCCACAGCCCGTTCTGGTCGATGGTGATCGCCGTGCCATCTTCGACATTGACCCGCAGTTGATCGTCAGCGACGGTGATCAGTTGCTCGGTTGCTAGTGCCGGAATCCGCAAATACGCGAAGTACGTCGCCAGCGCGAAGGAGAAGTAAGTTTCGCCATCGGCTTCGATGATGCTCGGTTGGCGACGAATGGCGCTGTCGGTATCGGGGATGGCGTTCACGAAGCCAAGATACGACACCGCCGCCTGAATCGATTCCAGCGGTAAAAACGCATCCTGATAACGCAGACCGCGCTCAGTCGGGGTATCGGCTTGGATTTGTACGCCAGCGGCGGCGGTGACGAATTGCGTGCGGGTAACGCTCTCGCGGCGGGCGCTGACCAGTTGCTCAACGAAGGCGGCATCATCGGGCGATGGCTCGGTGAAGAGCAGGTCAAAGCCGATGACCCGCGCCCCGCCCGCGCTCAGCCGATCGACGAGTTGGGCGAAGCGTTCGCGTGGCCAATCGGACGGCGTGCGCCCGCCAAAGGTCTGGAAGCTCCGGTCGTCCAAGCCGACGATCACGACTTGCCCGTTCGTCGGGCGTGCGACGAAATACGTATCTGTGAAGCGCAATTGCGCCCCCTGATAGATACCATTGCGCCACAGTAAGAGCAGGACGACCGTCAGCACAAGCCCGACGATAAGCCCAACGCGCAATCGGCTGGAAAGCAGAGATTGCATCATGTGGATAACACTATTCCGAATCCGCGTCGTCGGCTGGCATGTTCTCCGGATCGATCACGAGCGGGAGTGTCGTGTTGCCCGTATAAGCGCTGGGGTCTTCGCGATGTTGCGTGTCGAACTGACGCAGACCCGCGCAGTTACCGGTGACTGTCAAGCCAGTTGATAAGAACCATCCACTGTTCCCCGCAAACGGCACGCGATACCAGTTCCCCGCTTGCCCGATGACCGTATCGACTTCAGCCGCATCGATGAAGCCCACGCGCTGAGCATCTTCTTCCGGCCCGAGCCGCACGTTCAAGGCGACATCGTCGGGCGTGGTCACGCTCACGGTGCATCCGTCGAGCGCTGCGTCCAACTCGGCAAAGGTGGTCGCGCGGACGACATCGCTCAGCTCACGGCCTTCTGCCGAGCGAATGCCGAAGCCGCCATCGACATCTGCCGACTCGCCGTTATCGCTGGCGATCACCGTATCTTCGCGCACGATCATCGCCGATCGTTGGCTGGCTTCCACGCGCACATCGAACGCCGTACCGCGTGCCGCCAGCGTCATCCCCGGCGTGTTGACATCATAGGACGAGTTAGCATCCAGTGCGCGCCCCAGTTGTTGTTGTGTGATGCCGACCAGCACGCTCACCTCAAGCTGGAAGCTGTCACCATTGCCCTCAAAGCGGTCAATGCGATAGGTCGTCTCTGGCAGGAGTTCGGTCTCGGTGCCATCCGCGAAAAAGGTGATACGCGCCCGTCCGCTGGCATCTGTATAAATTGTATCGCCCACGCCAATGAGCGTCTCAAGGTTGATCGGCACGCGATTCGCCGTGTCCACCCGCTGGACTTCTACGCCCGCATCTAGCACTTCTAGCACGCCTACGAGATCGGTCTGTGCGGAAGCCGTGCCGAAGATAACACACATCATCAGCACGACGACCCCGATCATTCGACTCTTCATATAATCTGCTCCTTGGTTGTTTCTATGTCTTATGCCCTCAATAGTAGAGGGTATCGTAAATGATTACAACGTATTACAATTGTTTTTATGAGTTATTTATGATTATAGCGGATGCTTGCCGTCTGTGCATGGGATGAGGTGGCTTCTCTGCCGCACCACATAGCCGCGATGCTTGAGCTTGCGGCGGAAAAAACTTTTGTTAAGAAATTGCTCAGATTCGGTAAATGATCGCCGCTATGCACATAATTTTGCCGCTTGCGTTTGGATATAGACCGGATTTCGCAGTAGAATATAAGGCTAATACTTGTAATGAACAGAAATAGCCGATCTTGAGAAACACACGCACAGATCACTGATATACGCCATCCACTAACCATGTTTTTTCAGACAAGCCGTGTTATCCTATCTGCCGCACAGAATCGCAATCTATCGATTTGGCTGATAGGCATTATTCGCAAAGCGGGGACAGCCATGCAAAATTATAGCGGTCAAGTCGTCAAATCCTACGAGATTAAAGAACGTATTGGAGCCGGCGGATTTGGCGAAGTTTATCGCGCGATTCAACCCAGCGTTGGGCGCGAGGTGGCGATCAAAATTATCTTACCGGAACACGCCAACCATCCGGAATTTGTCAAACGCTTCGAGACTGAGGCACAACTGGTCGCCCGTCTAGAGCATCCGCACATCGTGCCCCTCTACGATTACTGGCGCGATCCGAGCGGGGCGTATCTCGTGATGCGTTTCTTGCGCGGCGGGTCACTGCGGCAATCGATCGATGAGAACGGCGCATGGGAACCGCGTCGCGTCGCCCAGATGCTGACGCAAATCGGCGCGGCGTTGACGTTTGCCCATCGGAACAGCGTTATCCATCGCGATCTGAAGTCCGATAACATCTTGATTGACGAAGAGGGCAACGCCTACCTGACGGACTTCGGCATTGCCAAAGACCTCGGCGGCAATGAAGGCTTAACGCGTGACAATATCCTCGGCACGCCCGCTTATCTCTCACCGGAGCAAATCCGGGGCGAAACCGCTACCCCGCGCAGTGATGTGTATGCGCTGGGGATCACGATTTACGAGTCGCTAATCGGCGCGAAGCCCTTCACCGATCACACACCGGCGACCTTGCTCTTTAAGCAATTGAACGATCCCCTGCCCAAAGTCAACGAAGTGCGCTCAGAGCTATCAGCAGAGATTGACGACGTTCTACAACGCGCCACTGCTAAGAACAGCGACGAACGCTACGAAAGCGCGATCGACCTCGCCCGTGCGTTTGCCGATGTTGTGCGTGGCACTGCGCCGGGGATGCCCTCGTCAGGCGGCATGACGCTCGATATTTCGCTGACGACCGCCGAAGAAGTCGCCGTCGAGCCGAAGAACCCCTACAAGGGTTTGCGCTCGTTCCAGCAGGCAGATGCTGAGGACTTCCATGGGCGCGATCATCTGATTAATGATCTGCTGTATCGCTTGGCGACCGATGGCGACAATTGGGACTTTCTGGCAGTTGTCGGCCCGAGTGGGAGCGGCAAATCTAGCGTGGTGAAAGCCGGTCTTATCCCGCGTATTCAGGATGGCTTGCTGGATGAGACGATTACGTGGTTCACAACCGATATGGTACCCGGCACGCACCCGCTTGAGGAGCTAGAGGCGGCACTGCTCTCGATTGCCACCAACGATGTCCCCGGTTTGCTCGATCAATTGCGCGAGGACGAGCGCGGTCTCGTGCGGGCGGTGCGTCGTATCCTGCCCGATGATGAGAGCCAATTTGTGCTGTTCATCGACCAGTTTGAAGAAGTCTTCACAATTGTAGAAGATGAGGACGCGCGCGCGCACTTCCTCACCTCGATTTTGAATGCCGCTGTCGATGAGCGCAGTCGCATCAAAATTGTGATTACGATGCGTGCCGATTTTTACGATCGTCCTCTGCTGTATGCCAAATTTGGCGAACTCATCCGCAAGCGTACCGAGCTTGTCCTGCCGCTGACAGACGACGAGCTAGAGCAGGCGATCGTAGGACCCGCCAAGCGCGTCGGTCTCGTGATGGAGCGCGGCCTGGTGCAGGCGATCATCAGCGATGTCAAGACGCGCCCCGGCGCGTTGCCGCTCTTGCAATATGCACTGACCGAGTTGTTCGAGCGACGCGAAGGGCGCAGCCTGACACTGGATGCCTATCGTGATATTGGTGGCACGACTGGCGCACTCGCCCGTCGCGCTGAAGAACTGTTCCAGAGCTTCGATCAGGACGAACAAGCCGCCACCCGTCAGATGTTCTTGCGCTTGGTGACGCTGGGGGATGGTGCCGAAGATACCCGTCGCCGCGTGATGCAGACGGAATTGCTCTCATTAGGCAAGCAAGCCCATGCCATGCGTGAGGTGATCGATCAGTTCGGCAAGTATCGCTTGCTGACCTTCGACCACGATCCGCAGACGCGCAGTTCAACGGTCGAAGTTGCTCACGAAGCCTTGATCCGGCAGTGGGGGCGCGTGCGGGATTGGCTGGAGGATAACCGCGAGGCGGTCGCGTTGCAACGGCGGCTGACAGTGGCGGCAGATGAATGGGAAAAATCGCGCCGCGATGCCAGCTTCTTAGCGCAAGGATCGCGCCTGCAACAATTCGAGGCGCTGGTCGATAATCAAGATATTGCGCTCAATCAGACGGAATTACAATTTGTTGAGATGAGCATCGAAGCGCGTAAAGAGCGCGTGCGTAAGGCGCAAGAGCAAGAAGCCCGCGAAGAACGCCTGCGACAACAAGCCCGCCAGCGTCTGCAATTGGTCGCTGTGGTGGCATCGATCGCTGCCGTCATTGGCTTCGTGCTGGCATATTTTGCCATCAGCGCACAGGGACGCGCCGAGAACGAAGCCCAACGCGCCGCAACCAGTGCCGCCCTCGCTGAGAGCGAAGCCCAACGCGCCGCTACAGCCGCCGCCATCGCCAACCAGAACGAAGCCGAAGCGCGTAGCCTGGCACTTGCCGCTAATGCGCGTAACGCCCTTGCCGCCAATGACCCGCAACTCGCGCTTGCGCTTGGTCTACAGGCACAAGAAGTCTTTCAGCCGGTCTCGGCAGAAGTCCTGCGGACGCTCGCTAATACCGTTTATGCGCCGGGGCCGCGTCATCGCCTCGATGGACACACTGACTCCGTCCTTGCGACGGCTTTCAGCAGTGATAGCCAATATGCGCTTTCCGGTGCGGCGGATGGCACGGTGCGCGTCTGGGATGTGCAGACGGGCGCGAACACGCTGACCATCCGCCTTGATCCGTTCATCACGACGACGGACGCGGGCGAACAGATCGAGACAGTGAATTACATCAACGAAGTTGCCTTCCATCCCGATAATGCCAGCTTCGCCGCCGCCGCCGCCGATGGCAAGGTGTATGTGTGGTCGTTCCCTGAGGGCGATTTGCAGACGACGCTGGTCGGGCATGAGGACGATGCTACGGCGGTCGTCTATAGCCCGAGCGGCGCGTTTATCGCAACTGGCGGCTTCGATTATACGGTGCGCCTGTGGGGGGCGGCGAGTGGCGCACAGGTGCAATCCTTCGCGGGGCATACGGGTACGATTTTTCGGCTCGCGTTCAGCCCTGATGGACGACGACTGGTATCTTCATCGGGCGACGAGACGATCTTCGACACCGGCTTCGACGGTGAAGATCGCACGATACGCCTGTGGAACGTGGAGACGGGTACACAACTGCGCGTCATTCGTCCCGAGTCGGGCTATGTGCGCGCGCTGGATTACAGCCCTGATGGCGAGACGATCGCCGGCGGTTTCTGGGATTCAGGCACGGGTGGAACAATCCGCATTTACGATGCCAACACCGGTAACGAGATCAATCGTTTCTTCGGGCATACGACTTCGCTCGAAGACGTGGTCTTCAGCCCTGATGGCGCGCGCATCGCGTCGATTGCGTGGGATCGTAACGTGCGCGTGTGGGATATTGAACGCGCGGTCGAAGTACAGCGCTTCACCGGTTTCACCGATCGCTTGCTCTCGATGGCGTGGAGCAACAACGGCGATTATCTGCTGTTGGGGCTGGGCAACGTCGGCAACAACGAAGTGAATCTCAACCGCGCCAATGATCCCACGGTCTGGCTATGGGACGTTCGCAGTCGCGATCAAGCAGGTGTTTATCGTCAGCATAGCGATTGGGTCTGGGCGACGGATATTCATCCCGATGGCGAGTTGGCAGTATCGGGCGGGGGGCCTCTGCGCTTACCACAACCGGAAGAAGGCGAAGAAGTGCCAGTCATTGATACTGTGGTGCGTATCTGGAATATCGACGATGGTGAGATCGTCGCGCAGTATCGCCAGCATACGAACACCGTCGATAGCGTGCGCTTCCACCCGACGCGCCCCTATGTGCTATCGGCTGCGTGGGATGGTAATATCGTGCTGTGGAATTACGAATCCGAACAGCGCACGCGCATCTATCGCGAGCATGAGGACGAAGTGTATATGGTTCGCTTTTTAGATGATGGCGATCGCTTCGTCTCAGCATCCAAAGACGGCACTGCCCGCCTGTGGGACACCAACACCGGCGAAGTCCTGCACGTGTTCGAGCATGGGGTGCGCGTCAACGGGGTGGATGTGAACCCTGATGAAACTCTGATCGCAACCAGCACCGGCGACTTCGGACGCGATGACAATTACGTCGTACTGTGGGACTTAGAGAGTGGCGAAGAAATTCGGCGCTTCGAGGGGCATACATCGCTGGTGAACGAAGTCCGCTTTCATCCCAGTGGCACGTCACTCATCAGCACCTCGTGGGATACGACTGTACGCCAGTGGGATATCGAGACGGGTGAAGAAGTGCGCCAATTCAACGGGCATACCGGCAATACCTTCGGCATTGATTTCACGCGAGATGGTGACGTGATGCTGACGACATCGCAGGACACCACCGTCCGCATGTGGGAATACAGCACGGGCGAAGCCCTGCACGTCTTCGATCAACATGAGGATTGGGTGCAAGAAGTCGCCGTCGCGCCTGATGATAGCTTCGCCATATCGTCTGCACAGGATAATACTTTGCGACGTTGGCTCATCAATCGGAGCGCGCAACAGCTACAGGCTTATGCCGACGACATCCGTTATCTGCGTGATCTCACCTGTGGCGAACGATTGCTTTATCGCCTAGACCCCTGTGCGAACGATGGTGGATAGTGCCGGTGTGTATCTGGTGGGTTATCGCGGTCGTTTGCGTTTCGTATTAAAAATGTTAGGATCTTTGGGATTTCGCGTGGTTTTTGTTGCAGGGGCGTTGCCGCCGCACCCCCACAAGGAACTGTCGTTCCTTGACCTTGTTCAAAAAAGCAAGAGTTTTTGGCGTTCCCTTTTTGAAAAAAGGGGACAAAAAGAGCTTGATCACGCAAGATACGGAAGCCCCAAATGTTATAGTGACGTAACATCGTTTGACCCAATACGATTCGTGAGAAATCAGGCAAGGCGCTTATGCCACAAAAACAGATTATCAATCATCGCTATCGACTGCTTCAACCGATCGGCAAAGGCGGGATGGGGGTTGTCCATCGTGCTTTTGACCGCCTAACGGGGGCGACCGTCGCGCTCAAGCAAGTGCTAGTCGATGACTCGCAATTGCACTTTTCAATGTCGAACCGCACCCAGAATAGCCGCGATGTGCGCCTGAGTCTGGCGCGAGAATTTCATACGCTCGCGTCTCTGCGTCATCCGCATATCATCAGCGTGCTGGATTATGGCTTCGATGATTTACAGCAACCCTATTATGCCATGACCCTGCTCGAAGACGCGCAGACGATCACCGCTTATGCCCGGTCACAGGACGACGCGACCCGCGTGCAACTCATCATTCAGATGCTAGAAGCCCTCGCATATCTGCACCGCCGTCATATCATTCACCGCGATCTCAAGCCGGATAACGTGCTAGTAACGCCCGATGGCAAAGTGCGCGTGATGGATTTTGGTCTGGCATCCTCGAAAGCGACGGCTAACGACAACCAGAGTGATACGATCGTCGGCACGCTATCATACATGGCACCGGAAATCCTCCAGCAGGGCGAGGCGAGCATCCAGTCGGATTTGTTCGCTGCGGGCATCATCATGGCGCAAATCCTGCACGGTCAACACCCGTTCAAAGGCGATACCATCGTCGATACCATGCACAACATCCTCATGCAGACGCAACAGATGAGCGCGCTCTCGTCGGGCGTGTTAGAGTCAGTGATCGAAGGCCTGTTGCAGAATAACCCGCACGATCGTTATCGCAGTGCCGGCGACGTGATCGATGCGATCAGCTATGAACTGGATCTCACGCACTCACAGGAGCAACAACACATCCGTGAGAGTTATTTAGAAGCCTCGCAGTTCGTCGGGCGCGATCATGAACTCAAGACGCTGGCGATGGCGCTCCAGCGCGTGCTAGACGATGATACCTTGTTCTATCTGATCGGGGGCGAGAGCGGGATCGGTAAATCGCGCTTGATCGAAGAAATCCGCACGCGGGCATTAGTCGCTGGTGCGCTGGTGGTGCGCGGGCAGAGCATGAGCGAAGCCAGCTCGCCGTATCAACTGTGGCAGGATGTCGTGCGCCATCTGTGTTTGACAACCACGCTCGATGATCTACAAGCGGGGATTCTCAAAGATGTCGTGCCGGACATCGGGCGCTTGCTCCAGCGCGATGTGCCGCCCGCACCAATGCTAGCGGCAGAGGCGCAACAACAACGCTTGATCCTGCAAATTGTCGATCTCATTCGCCGCCAGACGCGCCCGCTCGTGATTCTGCTCGAAGACTTACAGTGGACGGGGGACGGCATCGCACCCTTGCAACAACTGCTACAAATCCACGAGCAACTGACAGGCGTGCTGATTCTGGCGACGTATCGCAACGATGAGCGCCCTGATTTGCCGAACGCCTTGCCCACAATGCCGACGATGACGCTTGATCGCCTTGACCGCGATGCAATCGAACAGTTGAGTGCGTCTATGCTAGGCGAGATTGGCACACAAGCGCCGATTGTCGATTTGCTCCAGCGTGAGACCGAAGGCAACGCTTTCTTCATGGTCGAAGTCGTGCGGACGCTTGCCGAAGAAGCCGGAAGCCTGAACAACATCGGCAAGATGACCATCCCGCAGTATGTCCTCGCTGGTGGGGTGCGCCAGCTGATCGCTCGTCGCCTACAGCGCGTGCCGGCTTGGGCGCAGGCCTTCTTGAAGCAGGTCGCCATTGCCGGACGACAACTCGATCTTGCTGTGATCGCCAAATTACCCGCCATTCCTGAATCAGGACTCGAAGCATGGCTACAAGTGTGCGCGGAAGCGGCGGTGATTGAGATGCAGGATAATCAATGGTGCTTCAGCCATGATAAAATCCGCGAGGCTGTTCTCGATACAATCGCAGACGACGAAGCACCCGCGCTACATCGGCAAGTTGCCAGGGCGATTGAGGCGACATATGGCGCAGCAGCGCGCCGCGCTGAGGCCCTCTACGATCACTGGTACGCCGCCGGTGATCACGATCAGGCGATTAATTATCTGCAAATCGTGGTCGATAAGCTGGTGATGATCTCGGCACAGTATCAGAAAGCGCACAGCCTGATTAATCAGGGCTTGCGCCTGATGACCGCGCGTGACCCGCGTCGGGTCGAACTCTTGACAATTCTCAGCCAGATTTATCTGCGGCAGGGGGAGTATACGAAAGCGCGTCAAAGCGCCACCGAAGCCCTCGCGATTGCGCGCGCTGTCGATAGTGACCGTCACTTGAGCGTCAGTTTACATCATCTGGGCATTGCGGAGCGTCATCTCGGTCATTATGCCGCCGCCCATGAACATCTCGATGAGAGTTTCGTCATCTGCGAAGCCTTAGATGACGACGTGTTGATTGCTGATAATTTGCATCATCTGGGGATTGTCGAGCATTTTCAGGGTAAATTGCGCCAAGCCCGCGATTATTACACGCGCAGTCTGGCACTCCGCCAGCAAATCGAGCATCAGCGCGGGATTGCCGATAGCCTCAATAATCTGGGGGCGATTGCCGTTGCCAGTGGTGATTATGACGCAAGCCGCGATTACATCACACAGAGCATGGAAATCCGCCGCGAGATTGGCGACCAGCGCGGGATGGGCGATAGCCTGCACAACCTAGGGGCGATCGCGCTCAGTCAGGGCGATTATGCCGATGCGGCGACCTACTTCAATCAGAGCCTTGAGATTTTCGATAATATCGGTGATAAGAGTGGCGCGGCGATGAACCTGACCAATCTGGGCACAGTGGCACAGGCCCAGGGCAAATACAGCGCCGCCCGTACTTATCTCCAGCAGAGCCTGCACATCAACGAGCAGATCAACGATCAGCGCGGGATTGCCAGTGCGAGTACCAATCTCGGCGGCTTAGCTTATCGCCAGGAAGCCTACGACAATGCGCTGACGCATTACACGCGGGCGCGTGCAGTCTACGAGACAATCGGTGACCAGCGCAGTGTCGCCAATGCCTGTAACAATCTCGGTTTTGTCTATGCCATGCAGGATGATGAGCGATCGGTCGCGCTCTTCACCGAAGCCCTGCAACGCGCCCGTGATCTGAGCAGTCCCACGAGCATGCTCGAAGCCTTGATCGGCTTCGGATGGATACGCCTACAGCAGGATAATCCCGCCGCCGCCGCCGAACTAGCAGGCATCGTGCAGGCGCACCCCGCCCTTAACGATGCGCTGGACGAACGGCTACAGGCATTGATCGACGTGCTCCGCGCAACCCTCGGTGAGCGCGCATATCAGCGGGCGCATGATCTCGGCGTGAACGGCAATTTCGAATTTGTGGTCGCGTTATACCTCGCTGAGTTCGCCCAATGATGCTCAGTCAGCAGTCGGGTAGAGCGATCACAACCATTTTCACACGAGCGATCATATCTGACGCGTGAAAATCACGCCCTGACTATCGGCGAAGGTGATGCCACTGTCGAAGCCTGTCACGTCGAGATCGGGCGTGCTGATCGCGACCTGCCAGCCATCCTGTGCCAGATTCGCGATTGGCAATTGCGATGGAATCACGGTACGGGGTGCGCCTTCCATGTTGGCGATGAATAGCACCTGTTCGCTCTCATCGGGCGATAGCCGCAAGCCATAGAAGATCGTCGCGCCTTCGGTCGGGTGCAGGTAGTCCAGTTGTTCACCGCCGCGCAAGTTGTCGATCAACCACGGGCGCTGACGGCGAAACTCGCGCAGAGTCAGGCTATAGGTGGTGCGCGCTGGCTCTAGCCGATGTTCGTAGAGGGCGACGTTGCAGTAGTCGTGGGCATCGTCCATGAAGGCGCGGGCGATCTCTTTCAGGTTGTCGAGCGTGAAGGCGTCTTCGCGCAGGGGTGGCGACATCGCGTTGAGCAAGCGCACCATCGCATCCAGGTCGTAATGTGTCGCCTGTACCAGATAATCGAGCGTATCAAGGAAGCGGCGCAGTTGGTCTAAATCAGTGAAACCGCGTGCCTTCAAACGTGGGAAAGAGACATCACGGCTGAAGCTGGCTTCATCCACGCGCCAGTACATCCAGCGTGCTTCCTCGCTGACGACCTTGACACTGTAGCGATCGTCAGTGTTACGGATGAAGCCCCACGGCGCACGCATCGAGGCGTTGATGAAATCCATCGGGATGCCCGGCATCATCGCATAATCGAAGAGCTTGGCGGCGGGGTTGTCATAAGCGTTGCGGATGATCTCCGGCAGGGTTTGCCCCAGATGGGTGTTGATGCGCGATTCAGTCGGCACCTGTGAGCCGCGCCGCAAGGTATCGTGATTGGCACAACCGGTGATCCACTCGCGCCCGATGTCCGCCATCTCGCGGATACGCCACCATTTGCTCGTCCAGAACGTAAAGAGAAAGGGCGTGTTGTGCGCGAAGGTCAGCGGGCCCCATTGCCACACATTGGGCATTTGCTTGGTGACTTCGCGGTAGGTCGATGCCAGTTCCCAATCGTCGCGGGGCCAGGGACGACCATCCTCGAAGATCATCCACGGGCGATAGGTGACTCCGGCAACATCCAGTTCAATGTCGTTCATCAAGTGCAAGAAGTCGTCATCGTGGATCATCTTGTCGCGCTCAACATCCCACCACTTGAAGTCCTGCGCGCCATCAACGCGAATGCCATCGACTCCGTAATTGTGCTTGCGCCGCATCATCTCCAGCAGGATTGCACGCACAGTTGCTTGTAAAAAATCGACGTTTTGCCCGTACATATTCGCGCCGGCGAAATAATCGCTGTTGAGCAGGTGCAAGGCTTGATTGTCGATGTGCCCGTAGACAATATCCAGCATGACTTTGATCGGCTTCTGCGGGAAGTTGTGCAAAGTCTCGATCAAGTCCAGCAGTTCATCGGGGCGGCTCGTCTCCAGCAGGGCGGGGTTAATTGCCGACGATGCGCTGATGACAACATCGTAGCCCCAGTTGGTCATATCAGGATGGCGCATATAAATCTCGGCGGTGGTGTCGTCGCGCTCGACTGCTTGCCAGAAGTCGTCTTTGCCTTCGTACTCGATGATCGGTTCAATCGGCATCAACTGGATGGCATCATAGCCGACGAAATTCTGCTCGGTCGGCGTTAGCTCTGCTCCCTGTTCGATCTTGTGCGCGATGCGCTGATACGTGCGCGTTAAACCGGCGATTGTGCCCGTCTCAGTGGCGTAGCGTGCATGAATCTGTAGAATATTGGTCGGGAATTGCACGCGCTTGACTCCGTCAGGATCGGGGGCGGTGTCCAGATGTGTCTCGAAGTGTGCGCGATCTTTGCGCCCGTCCATCAGGCTTTGCATGTCGTACAGTTCGGCGGGTGCGAATGCGCCGAACGGGATCGAATAGGCGAGATGATCGTGAATCGGATGCCAGCGTCCGGCGCTATCCTGATAGATCAGTTGATAGAACACGCCGACGCGCTCGCGTGTGCCGGCGGTCAGCCCATCGACCACGCCCCACACGTATTCGCCATCGCGTGTCAATAAAATACGATCGCGCTGGAACGTGATCTGTTGCTCGGGCAGGCTCAGATCAATGTCATCTATGGGCGTGTGAATCTCCAGCATCACGCGCTCGTCCAATAAATTCAGCTTCTCCAGTTGCGGTGTCCAGAAGCCGAACTCGGTCACGCCTTGGTTATAATGTGCGCCCAAGCGCCTGACCAGTTGTTGCGCGGCGATGAAGGGGGCATCGGCTTGCTGTTGCACGTCACGCGCCCACGCCATCAAATTCTCAGTTTCTTCGCGTAATAAGGTATAACTCGTCATACGTACCTTTCATGATCTGAATCGGAAACGCTTCCACAGTATCATTGTAATCAGCGGGGGGACGGGTTTCAAATGTGGTGGGTCGTTATGGGGGCAATTAGGGACTACGAAAGACCTGTTATATTGATTGTCATGGCGTGCATCATACTGCACTGTAAGCGCGGGCGATCGTGCGCCCGTTATGTAACGGGTTCGCTGTAGCAAACCCTTACTGTTAGGCTTCTGTTTTGAAGCATATCCTGCCAACCTGTTCGTAGACTGGCGCAATCAGAAGTGCTTGCACACGTTCTAAAAACGCGCTATACTGCCGAACAGTTACAATGTCATTGGGTGATTGCGTCAACAATCACCCAATACAACATCATTGATGTTGTGACATATTACCACAATCGATTCTAGTGGTGTGACACGCTGTAATACTAGGGCGAATCGTCGCGATTGGTAACTACTCAGGTCAATTGACTTACGCCAGCTTTTGCCCTCAAGACAAGCACAGTTAAAGTCCCTCTCCTAGCCACATAGTGGCGATCGGGAGAGGGATTTAGGATGAGGGCTGAGTAGTTACCGCGATTGTTCCTTTGATGCTGGGTTGATCGGTGCATGGTGTATCCGCTAAGCATCGTGTGCCTTTGCGCCTACCTGTTGGCATGTACACGGGGTACTCGCAGGGCATCGGGGCTTGCTGGTCGATTGTTGTCGCATTGGGATGAGACGAGGATAGCGACGGGGCACTGCGTGCTGTCGCGTCGGGATGCGCCTATCGGGTGGTGGTTTGACGATTGCCATTGCGATAGGCGCGCATATTTGGGGCTTAATGTGTGTTCATTACAATAGGGTCGATTTTAGGAATAGCAATCATGAGAGTGAACGATGGGCATCGCTGAACAACATCACCTGAAACCCTTCTACATTGATGAGATTGAAATTAGCACGCCGCTATTGCTCGCGCCGATGGCGGGGCATACCAACCGCGCGTTGCGTCAGCTAGCACGCGAGATGGGCGATTGTGGCTTGGTCTGTACTGAAGTGATGAGCAGTGCCGCGCTCAACAACAAGGGATCGCGCCAACGCTCGCTGGAATTGTTCAACTGGGATGCTGAGATCGAATATCCGGTCGCGGTACAGCTATTCGGCAATGCGCCGGATGTCGTTGCAGAGGCGGCGCAAATCGTGGTCGATCATGGCGCGACGATTGTCGATATTAACATGGGATGCTGGGTGCCGAAGGTCGCCAAGAAGGGCGGCGGCGCGGCACTCCTGCGCGATGTCGATACCGCGAAAGCCGTTGTCGAAGCGGTGGTGAACGCGGTCGATGTGCCGGTGACAGTCAAAGTCCGCAGTGGCTTTGAAGATGGTGTTGTCACGGCGATTCCCTTCGCCAAAGCCGCCGAGGCGGTCGGTGCGCGGGCGATCGCGGTTCATGCACGCTTCGCCGGGCAGGGGCATCAGGGCTATGTCGATTGGGAAGTGATCCGCGATGTGAAAAATATCGTGCAAGCGATGCCAGTGATCGGCAATGGCGATGTCATCACGGGCGAGGACGCACAGATCATGATGACGCGCACAGGATGCGACGGCGTGATGATCGGGCGCGGGGCGCTCGGTCGTCCGTGGGTGTTCCAGCAGATCGCGCATTATCTGCGAACAGGCGAGACCCAGCCTGAGCCGAGCCGTGCCGAACGTGCTGAAATTGCCCTGCGCCATGCTGAACTCACGCTGGCATACACAGCACTGCCCGATCACGTCGCTGTGCGCGAGATGCGCGGACAACTGAGCAAGTACAAGCTCGATGTCGATGGCAGTGTCGCAGTGCGGAATAAACTGGTGCGCGTCGAGACGATGCAGGATGTCGAAAATATCCTGTGCCCGATCATCAACGGGCAAGCATAAACTACGTCAAGAGTCGTCCTGTGTGGCGATGTGCTGGGCGATGCGCTGATAGGCATCGTTGATGCGTGCCATCTGTTGATGCGTGTCGGCACTGGGGTTCAGATCAGGGTGATGCTGACGCGCTAAGGCGCGATACGTGGCTTTCACGCGGTTGAGGTCTGTGCCATCGTCTAGCCCCAGCATGGCATAATATACCGCCAGCGGGCTACCATGTCGATAACGATTATAAATGCTCTGGTCATCGTTGTACGCGCGCCCGTTCACGTCGAAATCCGCGATGCGCCACGTCCCGCGCAAATGCGGCGACTGCGAATCAACCACGCGCCCGCCGATATGCGCGTAGTTGACGACGTTGCCATAGCGCACGGTGCGTTCGCGTCCACTGCCTTCTAAATAGACTGGGAAGAAATAAGCATCGCGCCCTTGCGATTCAAAGCCGTAGAGCTTGCCTTCGTGCAGGCTATCCAGCGCCGCCATCCAATCGGGCATGTGTATCGTCGTGCCGTCGCTGGCGATGAACATATCGACCCATAAGAGCATCAGCGTATAAATGCCGCGCTTGGCATTGGTGCGATAGTGATACTGCACGTCGCTGAGGTTGATACCCCGTTCCACCATCAGAATCATGACTTCTACGCCCTGTTTTAAGCGTAGCATGATGATGTCGCCTTCGTCGCGGACGTGCGTCACGGCGTGGGCGTATTGCAGGCGGCGGACGAGATATTGACTGGCATAGAGCGTCTCAAAACGCATGTGATGAGATCATTTCGCTAACGGTAAGTTATCCGATTATATCACGACTCTGCATGGGCGGCGGTAGGGTAGGCGTAGCGGGTCTACGAGAGACTCGTCAGGGAGTTGTAAGGGCGAACGATCGTGCGCCCGTTGTGTAAGGGGTTCGCTATAACAAACCCTTACGGATCTTTGGGATTTCGCGTGGTTTTTGTTGCAGGAGCGTTGCCCCCGCACCCCCACAAGCAACTGTTGTTCCTTGACCTTGTTCATTTTTTCAAAAAAGCAAAAGTTTTTGGTGTTCCCTAGCTCGACCTTCACAGCAGACGGGCGCAACGCGATCACCGCGCAGAAAGACACGCCGATTTACGTGTGGCGGACATACAACGCGCAGTCGCTCACGGAATGGGTGCTCGATAACCGCTATATCAGTGAGTGGACACAGATTGAATGTGAGCGCTTCCGCATTGATCCCTGCGAGTTAGTCGTCCGATGAGTGAGCGCGTGTCTCGATTCGCTATTTTTTGATGTGATCGGTCAATCGCATGTATCAGCGCGGCGCATTGCGTACTATAATCGCTAGCATGTGTTTGAACGAATGTGAGGATGGGGACTGTGCGTCGCTTAAGTATGATAGTGTTGGGGTTCACGTTATTGATAGGCGTGGTGCAGGCGCAGACGACCATGCTCGATGTCGTCGGGAGCTACGATGATTTGAGCGTGCTGGCGCAGATGATCGAGGCGGGCGATCCTGCATTGCGCGACTTGCTTGCGAGACGCGGTAATTACACGCTTCTCGCCCCGACGGATGAAGCATTTCAGGCCTTTGCGCGCTTCATTGATACGGATCTCGATACCTTACTGGCATCGCCACGCATTGTGACCGATTTGATCGCATATCATCTGGTTGTCGGGCGCATTTACACCGCTGATATACGGACGACTTACGATGGCGATGTAGTGCCGACGCTCTTGCCGAATACCTTCATCAACTTCGATATTGAAGATGAGAGCGGCGCGTATCTGATTAACGATGTCATCACCGTACAGATTGCGGATTGGGATACGAGCAATGGTGTGCTTCATGTCATTGATGATGTGGCATTCACGCGACTCTTGATCGATCGCATCACGGCAGGTGCGCTAGATGACGCGCCCAACACGCTCGATAGAGCGCGCATCCCAGCGAGTGAGCGCCAGCTGGACGCGCCGACCGCCATCAGGGACAATCCGCGCATTGACGATGTGCTAGCACAGGATGATCGCTTCTCACTGTTGATTGAAGCCCTGCGCCATGCCGACCCGCAAGCCATCAACCGCCTCGGGAGCGTTGGCGATTACACGTTCTTCGCACCGACTGACGACGTGTTCGATCGCTTGCTACGCCAGCTTGATCTCAACCATATCACCCAGCTAGACCCGCGCATCCTCGCGGATGCCTTGCTCTACCACACGCTGGATGAGCGCCTATCGCTATCACAGTTACAAGCCCGTCCGCGTGGCGAATATATCAGTTTGTTCGATCGTCGGGCGCTGGTCACGCGCCAACTCACATCAGACGTGCTGACGCTCAACAGTGAAGTGCGCGTCACGGATGGCGACATCGCCGCAGACAACGGCGTGATTCACGTCGTCGATGGTTTGTTGATTGATACAGGACGCTTCGACAATTGAGCAAGTATCCGCGCCAAACAAAAACCTAACTTTAATGCGAATACTTGTAGCATAAATCCTATGCTAGCGAGTATAATCACCTGTGTAATGATCAGCAGTGGGAGAATTAAGAATGCGTCGAGTCTTTATTCTGTGGGTGTTGATGCTATTGACGATGCAGTTTCAACCCGCAACAGCGCAGGATGGCAGTGTGTTAGATGTGATCCAAAATCGTCGTGATCTGAGTACTTTCGCAACCTTTGTCGAAGTCGCGCGTCCATCGGTGATACGACAGTATGAACGGGGCGGGGCCTATACGGTCTTCGCGCCTAATAACGTCGCCTTTGCCAATCTCGCATCGACTTTGAATATTTCACTGGCGGAATTGTTGCAAAATGCCGATATTGTGACGCAACTGGTGCAGTATCACATCATCGCTGGCGAACGCTTCGAGGGGGGCATCCGCCAACTGAACGGACAGATTATCCCGACCACTCTGCGCGGCGCATTCATCAACATTCGCGTGAACGATAATAACATCATCTCGGTGAATAACGTGGTCGAAGTGATCGAGACCAACATCAATGCGAGTAACGGCGTGGTGCATGTGATCAACGACGTTCTGTTGAATCGCATCATCGCTGATAGTATCGAGGGCGCACCATCCTTGATTACGCCCAATCCACCATCGCAGACCGACACGCCAGCCCCAACCGCGACGCTCTCAGCAACGGCGACTCCTGTCCCGCGACCCACGCTGACGATTGATGGCGAGCCGGTGGTCAATCTGCGCGTGGCGCATCTCTCGCCGGACACAGCCGGCATTGATTTGTATGTTAACCAAGAATTGGCGCTGGAAGCCGCAGAATATGGCGATGTGTCGCCGTTCTTGTCCTACCCGCCGGGCACGTATACGCTAGCAGTGGTGCAAACGGGCGACTCGCTCAATGATACGGTCTTAGGCCCGTTTGAATTAACGCTGGACAATCAGTCATTCGTCACGCTGGCGGCGATCGGCTCAGCAGAGGCGGGCACGCTGACCTTAGACGCAGTGAGCGAGGACTTCAGCGCGGTTGCCGCAGAAACGAGTCGGGTGGTGTTTTATCATGCGCTGGCGGGCGCGCCCAATCTCGATATTCTGCTCAATGGCGACGTTGCGGTGATGAATCTGGCTTATGGCGATAGTGCGGTGCTTGATTTAGAAACTGGCGAATATGATCCGATCGTGCTGGCGGCAGACACCGCCGACGATGTCATCATTGATCCCGATCCGGTGCAGTTCAGCGCGGGGAGCTACTACTTGATGATTACGGGCGGGCGAGATGGTGAGCCGGAGACGCTGAGTGCTGAAATATCAACACGGGTGGCGGATAACCTGCGATCAGGCACGGATTTAGATGTCTCAGAAGCCTTCATCCGCAATGGGGATGAAGGCGATGACATGATCGACGTGATCGACTCGTCGGATAACTTCACGATTTTACTCGCCGCGATCGAAACCGCCGACGAAGACGTTATCAATCGTCTCGGCGCACAATTACAAGAGCCTGTGACCTTGCTCGCGCCGACCGACGCCGCTTTTGAAGATTTGATCGCCACGCTAGAGATCACGCAGGCTGAGTTGTTGTCGAATACCGAAATCCTGACGGATATTTTGCTCTATCATCAGATCGAAGGGGCGGTGCGCCTCTCGGATTTTCGCGCTGCCGCCGGCACGAGCGTCATCACGCGCCTGCCGGAGAATCAAGCCTTCTTCGTCACTGTGTCCGATCAGGGGGATATTATCCTCAACAGCTTCGTGCGCTTCGAGCAGACGAACATCACAGCCAACAACGGCTTGATTCATGTGGTTGATAACGTCCTCCTGCCACAATCGGCACTCGATGCTTTCGGGCTATGATTGACGCATCCGCGTCCTGCTAGCATAATCAAGGGCGAGACGATAGGTCTCGCTTTTTCGGGGCTTTCGTATCTTGCGTGGTCACGCTCTTTTCGTCCCCTTTTTGAAAAACGGGACCGCCAAAAACTACGCGAAATCTCAAAGAGCCGCTTTTTTTAATACACGACCGATGACGAGGAGTGATGCTGATATGGCATACACCGTAGATCAGTTGCATTTTCCAGCAGTGGATGATACCAATGCGAGCGTCTTTGCGCGGGTTTCGGCAGAGCAGGCGGGTTGGCAATATTTGAACATGGTCGCCCTGCGCCTAGAGACGGGCAAGACCTTTGGTATTACCATCGAACAATATGAATACGTGGCAATCATCCTCAGTGGCGTGTGCGACATCCGCACGAGTAAGGGCGATTTTTTGGACATCGGGCGGCGCTTCGATGTTTTCACGGGGATGCCATATGCGATTTACATGCCACGTCAGACAGATTTTGAGATCGAAGCCCTCAGCGATGATTTCGCGATGGCATCTTGCTGGTCACCGACGACCGAAGATCATCCCATCCGATTGATTACGCCGCAGGATGTGCAGTTGTCTGTTGTGGGCGGGCGTAATGCTAGCTATCAGATGAATACGATCATCGGCGATGGCTTCGACTGCCAGCGCCTGACTGTGCGCGAGATTTATACCCCCGGCGGCAATTGGTCGGGCTTTCCACCGCACAAGCATGATCAGCATCAACAGGATAGCACGGGTAACGTTGCTGAGACCGCCTCAGAGGAGTTGATCTTCCACAAGATTGATCGTCCGGATGGTTTCGCGCTCAATCGCCTGTATAGCGATGATGGTGCGATTGATACAGCGATCACCGCGCATCACAACGATGTCGTGGTCGTGCCCAAGGGCTACCACATGCTGACCAGCGCCCCCGGCTACACGACCTATACGTTGCACGTCACCGCCGGATCAGCCCAATCGCTGGCGCACACGGTCGATCCGCGCTATCGCTGGATTCACCAGCATTACACGCATGTAGATCCGCGCTTGCCGATTGTCGATCATGGCATGGAACCGTACATCCCGCCGACGGATGAGGCGTAACCGATGCGGCGCATCGCGACAATTTTGATCAGCATCGGCGTGTTGCTCGGTGGGGCTTGGGTGGCTTATCGCTGGTATTTGGGCAGTAGCAATAGTAACCTCACGATTCGGCAATGGTTGACCGATTCACAGGCATACGCTGATCTCGCCACACCTGCGCTGATGCAATGCCCCGGCGCCCCCTTTGTGATTCCGAGTGAGGGCTTTATCGGCTTGCTCTGGCGTGATTCTGCCGCGCCCTATAACAGCCTCAATCGTCATACGGGCATCGACATTTTCGGGCAGGGGGCTGTGCCGATTTATGCCGTGTACGACGGGTATGCCACACGCCTTGAGACCTGGCGCAGTACGGTGATTGTGCGCCACGATGACCCGCTGCAACCCGGACGTAGAATCTGGACGTATTATACGCATATGGCAGACCGTGCCGGCGAGAGTTTCGTCGCGGATGCCTTCCCGCCCGGCACGTATGACAAACCTGTGGCGCAAGGGACATTGCTCGGCTATCAGGGGACGTTTAACCCCGGCTTCCCGATTGCGCGCCACCTGCACATGAGCATCGTCACCAGCAACCCTGACGGTAGTTTTCGCAACGAAGCCATCCTCGATCATACGCTCGATCCGTCGCCCTACTTCGGCATGAACCTCAACGCCGATACGCAATCAGCGCGTCCGGTGACCTGTGCGGATACATGAGCGATACGGATTAACTGTGCTGGGGCGATGCGAGTTTGCTGATTTTACACTTTGTTACTCATTTTTTACGGCATTATTCAACAAAATCGCTATACTTGTGGTATGAATTGACAGAATGGTGTTAGATTGTGGTGGCAAAGTGTGAATACAAACATTATCGGCAGACGATATGAACTCATAGATGAAATCGGGCATGGGGGCATGGGGATTGTGTATCATGCCCATGATCGTTTACTGGGGCAGGACGTTGCCCTCAAACTTGTGACAGCCAATGCCGAAGCGCTCAACTTGCAGGCGACGCGCTCGCTCGCCGGCGAGACGGTGGATTTTCGGCTAGCTCTGGCGCAGGAATTCAAAATTCTAGCATCTTTGCGGCATCCGCATATCATCAGCGTGCTGGATTATGGCTTCACGGAGATTGACCAGCCTTTCTTCACGATGGAACTCTTGCAGTCGCCGCAATCGCTCGACGTTGCCGCTCGTGATCTCGATACGCGGCAGAAGATTGATCTGGTGGTGGCGATGTTGCAGGCGCTCGCCTATTTGCATCGGCGCGGGATCGTTCATCGTGATCTGAAACCAGCAAACGTGTTGGTTGATGTGGATCAGACCCTGCGCGTGCTGGATTTCGGCTTGTCGCACGCGCTCGACCAGAGCCAAGAAGACGAAGACGACATGGCGATTGTCGGCACGCTCTCGTATATGGCACCGGAGACGCTCTCTGGCGCGGCAATTTCTAAATTGTCGGATTTATACGCGGCAGGCTTGATGGCATATGAGCTGTTCGCGGGTTTTTATCCCTTCGCGGCGGACGACATCACGACCTTGATCCAGCAGATACTCGCGGTACAGCCGGATTTTGCGCCGGTGCAGGATGGCATCGACGAGGTGATTATGCGCTTGATGGCGAAAGAGCCGAAGGATCGCTATCCCAGTGCTGAAGCCGCGATTAACGCTCTGCTAGAAGCCGCAGACATCCCACAACAGACCACAAGCGTGGAAATCCGCGAGAGCTACTTACAGGCGGCGGCTTTCGTCGGGCGCACCGAAGAACTGACACAGTTGACGCAGGGCATCAAAGAGATGCAAAAAGGGCAGGGCAGTGCGTGGTTGATCGCCGGCGAGAGTGGTGTCGGTAAATCACGCCTGTTATCGGAACTGCGGACACAAGCCCTGATGGACGGTGCGCTTGTGGTGCGCGGGCAAGCCGTGACCGAAGGCGGCGCGCCCTATCAACTGTGGCGCGATGTGATGCAGTGGCTCGTATTGATCACGCCCGATGTCAACGACGAAGAAGCCGGCGTCGCCCGTGAACTGGTGCCGGAAATCGGTCGTATTCTGGGGCGTGCGGTCGCTCCCGCCCCCACCATCGCCCCGCAACAGGCGCGTGAACGCTTGCTCATCATTTTCGAGCGCTTGCTCCGGCGCCAAACCCAACCCATCTTGATCCTGCTGGAAGACCTGCAATGGACGATGGAAAGCTTGGAAGTGTTGAAGCACATCAACCAGATTGTGACTGAACTGCCCGTGATGACCGTCGGTAGCTATCGCATTGACGAAAGCCCTAAACTCGCCGAGCAAGTCCCACACCAGCACTTGATCAAGCTCAATCGGCTTGAAAACGACGAAATCGCCCGCCTGAGCAGTGGTATCCTCGGCGATGCCGGCAACGATGAGCAAATCGTCAACCTGATCCAAGAGCAGACAGAAGGCAACGTGTTCTTCATCATTGAGGTGATTCGGGCGCTTGCCGATGACGTGCAATCGCTGGACGAGATTACCCAGCGCACTCTGCCGATGCAAGTTTTCTCTGGTGGTATGCAGAAGATTATCGACCGTCGCCTGCAACGGATTCCGCAAAGCGGGCGCGATCTCCTGCGCGTCGCCGCGATTTACGGGCGTGAGTTTAATCTGGATGTGCTCAAACAGATTGCTCCCGATACCAACATTGATGCGTGGCTGGTCACCGTATCGGATGCGGCGGTGATTGATGTCGAGGATGGTACGTGGCGCTTTAGCCATGATAAATTGCGCGAGGGCGTGCTGAAGCAATTGAGCGCGGATGATCGCCGTGATTTACATCGCGATGTTGCGCTGGCGATCGAACAGTTATACCCCGATGACCCCAAGTATACGGTGCCGCTGGCGATGCACTGGCGACAGGCGCAGGACGAGACCAAAGAACGCGCCTATGCGCTGAAAGCGGCGGAGCAGTTGAATACGATCTTCGCCATCGCGGACGCGGGACGTTATTACCAGCGTGCGCTCGATCTCACGCCCAAGGGCACGCCCGAGTATCTCGACCTGCTCATCAAGCTCAGCAACACCCACTCGCTCGGGCAATATCAACGGGCGCGTACATACTTGAAAGACGCGATCGAACTGGCAGAAGCCCTAGACGACAAGCGCAATCTCGCGCAGGCATACGGTCAGCTATCGCGCATGTCGATGTTGCGCGATGGCGACTGGGCGACCAGCGAAGCCTATTCCCAAAAAGCCCTATCTTACGTGCGCCAGACCGAAGATCGCGCCGGTTTGTCAGAAGTGTTGCGCCACGTCGGCAATCTGTTCATCTACAAAGGACAGTGGGAAGAAGCCGCGACTTATCTCAAGGAGAGCATTGAACATGCACGCGCCGTCGGTGATGTGTTCTTAGAGGGAATGGCGGTCAACAGTTTGAGCGATGCCTATGCCAAGCGCAACGACGGCGACGATCACGACGTTGCCATTAAGCTGTCAGAGCGCACGCGCGACATCGGGCGCGAATTGGGGCATCGTCGCCTCGTGATGATGGGTGTGGCGCATATCGGCTTGGTTGCGATGCATCGCCAAGATTATGAACTCGCCTATCAGCAATTTGCCGAAGCCTATGAACTGACCAAGCAAACTCGCGATTATGAGCAATACGGCAAAGTCGGCAATTATGTCGGCATCTGTCTCTATGGTTTACACCGATACGACGACGCGAAAGCGATGTTCCGCGAAGCCCTCAGCGTATCGATCGATAACGACTCCATGCCAGAAGTGATCCGCAGTTTGACGGGGATCGCGCTGGTGTGGTTGAACGAAGGGCAAGTGCGCGACGCGCTCCGTCTGCTGGCACTCGCGCTCAACGAACCGCGTTGCACATCAGAGACACACGCCCTCGCCGATGACATCTACGCTGATTTGCAGACTCAATTTGATACGGCAGAGCGGAACGCGCTGATAGCAAGCGGGCAGGCGCTGGATATTGATCACGTCGCGCAGACCCTGCGCGAGACCCTGCACTTGCCCCCGTCAGTGTAAGTGATAATCCTGACTTTGGTTTGATGGGATACACGCTATCCTTTGAAACGTTTTTTCTAATCTTATCTGTTGTAGGAGTGTTAGAATGCGCGAAGTACAGCCAGAAGATGCACGTCCCGAAGGGGTGCCAGAAGATGCCGAAATTATTGATGTGGCGATTGTCGGCGGCGGCCCGAGCGGGGTCTATACCGCATGGCGATTGCAGAACTTTTATCCCTATGGTGAGGATCAAGATTTACCCGATTTATTCCGCAAGTCGTCTGATTCCGAGAGCAAAATCAGCATCACGTTGATCGAAGGCAGTGATCGCATCGGCGGACGTTTAGAATCGCTCGTCCCGCCGGGGATGCCGCATCTACGCGCCGAATTTGGAGGGATGGGCTTCAGCACGAATCATGTGCGCGTGGCTGGCTTGGTCAATTATCTGGGCTTGCCGACCGAGAACTTTGTCACGTCAACGCCGGAGAGTATCTATTTCTTACGCAATGTGTTCTATCGGGCGAGTCAGGCGACGGATCCATCGATCGTGCCATATAATTTGCCCGCCGGCGAGAGCGGTAAGACATTCGACGAAATTCTGGTCGATGCGGGGCTGGCGGTCGTGCCGGATATGAAAACGCTCAGCGATCAAGAGTGGTGGGACTTGATGTATAGCATGGAATTTCAGGGTCGCCCGATGTACGAACACGGCTTCTGGGACATCATGCTACAGGAGATGAGCAACGAAGCCTATCGCTTCATCGAAGACTCGAACGGGCACATGCCGTTCTTCGGCGAGTGGAACGCGGCGGAAGCCTTCCCGTGGAACTTCATTGATACGCGCGCCGGCACACAGCTCAAGACAATCCCGACTGGTTATGAGCAGATGATCACCAATCTATATGATATTTTCGTACAGAACGGCGGCAACGTGCGGATGCAAACCCGCCTGACGACCTTTTATTCGATCGGCAATTATACTGCGCCCCTGATGCAATTGGTGTTCGAGGATGGCTCGGTGATGTATGCGCGCAATCTCATTCTGGCGATGCCGCGTCGCTCGCTGGAACTGATCGCGGCGAATCTCGATAATATGCTCGCTGAGCCAGCGGTAAAAGACTTGATCGAGACGGTTAAGCCGATTCCGCATCTCAAGATTTTCACCGCTTATGATACCCCGTGGTGGAATCAGGTCAGCATCACGGATGGGCACTCGAATACTGATTTGCCATTGCGGACGATCTACTACATCGGCACTGAGAGCCAAGAAGGTGGCGACCCTAATAACAATAACTCGCTCTTGATGGCATCGTATACAGACGGTCGTTATGTGACCTTCTGGGATGGGGTCGATCATGGTGATCTTTTCACCGGTAATCCGAACCCGTGGGTCGCATCAGAGCCGGGTAGCCCGTATTGGGGCAAACAACCGATCACGGTCGCCATGAAGGACGAAATCCAGCGCCAATTGAAAGTCGTGCATCAGCTGGATAATATCCCCGATCCCTACACAGCCGCGTGGCGTGACTGGGGCGAAGACCCCTTCGGCGGTGCGTGGAATACGTGGAATATCGGCGTGAAAGCGCCTGATGTGATGAATGCCATTCTTCAGCCTGATCCGACGACCCCGCTATTGATCGTTGGTTCAGCGTACAGTCATTGGCAGGGTTGGGTCGAAGGTGCGCTTGAAACTGCTGAGATGGCACTCCAGCAGAAGTATCAACTGCCGCCACCGCCATGGGGGGGGCGGTGAGGCGCTAGATTATCGTGCAAATGCGAGCCACCGAGCAGGTGGCTCGTTTGCGTGTCGGGCTTAGGTGGATCATAATTGGCGCGTCTGTGTGCTTTCGGGTAAACTAGATGCGATCAACGATGCATGAATGGACATAAGCGAGATGGCAAAAGGCGTTTACTTCGGGGTGCCGTGGCAACGGAGGTGTGATCCGGCGACGGCACTCGTGGCTGAGCTGGTCGAGCGTGGCGAAACAGTGGTTTATGTCAATGCTCAGGCATCGTCCCAGCATACCCCGCCGCGTGGCGCGCGTATCGTCGCTTATCCGCTGGATGTCGCGATTAATCCGCGGATCAGTGACCATCATCCGCATGCGGCACACTTACGCCTCGCGCTCGCCCGCCGCCTCTTACCGCAAGCCCTGACGCTCATCGACCGCGAACAAGCGGATTACGTGCTGTTCGATGCGCCGGCGATCTGGGCACAACTCGCCGCCCGTCGGCTAGGTGTGCCCCATGCGCGCCTGCTGACGAGCTTTGTCCCCGCCCCGATTGCGTCGCGCTCACTGCTCCGGCAAGTGCGTGATGCGCCTCATTACGTCCGCGTGTTGCCGCGCTACTGGTGGGAAACGGTGCTGATGGCGCACCAGCACAATCTCTTACCGCCGCACATCGCACAATTGCCACGCGCACCAGCGACGATGAGCATCGTCACGACATCAACCAGCTTGCAACCGCACGCGCAAAGTCTCGATGCGCGTTATCATTTCGTCGGTCAGCCGCAATGCGACCCACCCGCACAAACGACGTTTCCGGTCGATAAATTGAGCGACGTTGTGCCGCGTGTGTATATCGCACACCTGCCACTGGACGCGCATCTCCAGCGTATTATGTTCCGCGCCTTCGGTGATTTGAAAACGCAGTTTATCCTACAGCGTACAGATCATCGTGCTGATGTACCGCTGAACTTCATCGTTCATGCCGATGCACCATCGTCGGCATTGCTCCCGCACGCGGCGGTATACGTCACGGCTGGTGATCTGGCGCACGTGCAACAAGCCTTGCTACAGGGCGTGCCACTGCTCATGCTCCCACAGACCGTCATCCAGCGGCAGGTTGCCCGTCGTGTGCAGGCATTAGGCGCAGGCGTGATGATTCCGCAACGGCGCGTGACTGTTGCCGCGCTCAAACGCTCGATGCAACTCGTTCTGCGGATGTCGCGCTATCGTCAGCACGCGGCGCAACTGGGGCGTGAGCTACGAGAAGCCGGCGGCATGGCATACGCGGCTGATTTGATTCAGATGCTCGGGCATGTCGCTCGACAGTACCCGCTCCGCTATCGGCTATAAAAAAGTCGGTTCTTTCGTAGTTTACGTAACTACTCCGGTCAATTGATTTGCGCTGTCTTTAGTGTCGCTTTGTGTGTGAATTGGGTGCTGGCATTTGCACGCTGGTCGATTATAGTGGGTAGTACAACCGCTTGAAAATAGATGGAGACCGTATGTTTTATTTTCGTCTCGGCTTGTTGATGATTCTGCTGGGGATGGCACTCACGCTGACTGCACAGGAACAGCGCGATGATGCCAGCACGCATATCCGATATTTCTCGACGACTTTCGCCGAGGTAGGAAGCGACGCGCTCAACCAGCGCACCGCCCGCGTGCCGATCACATGGCGGGTGGATGCGCGTTCGCTGGTGGCGAACCTGTACTTCGAGCAAGTGTTACCGGATGGCACAGTGGTGAATATCGAGTTACCGCGTGCGACGCGCTTCGTCGCTTCACAGGGGACAGGAGTCGTCGCGCCGATTTTGCCCGATAATCACGATGGCGAGATCGTCTTGCGCTTGACGGTACGCAATATCATCACCGGACGTGTGTATGATACCGACACAATCCGTATGCCGATTGTCCCCGGACTCGCGGGTGCAGATGATACGGCACTCGCGGACGTGCCGGCTATTTTATACTTCACACGGACGGCAGACGCGCCGATCCCGCGCATGGGACTGGAATTGAACAGCGTGCGCCTGACCGTCAGTTGGGGGGTCGATAATCGTCCGCCGGATGCGAATCTCGCGTTCGAGCAAGTGTTGCCGGATGGCACGATTGAAAACGTTGAGTTACCGCGTCCGGTCGCCTGGGTCAATTCGACTGGCGAAGGCGTGATCGTGCCCATGTTGCCCTCTGCCACAGCTGATGAATTGGTGTTGCGCCTGCGTTTGTTCAACACGGCGACCGATCAAGACCTTGACGTGCAGTATCTACGCATCCCGATTGCTGATAATGCCGATCCGCGTGTGGTGCGCTTCGACGCGGCACAGGAGACGATCACCCGCGCTGACCTGCAAAGCGGCACTGTGATCGAAGTCGCGTGGGAACTCATCAACCGTCCGCGTGGGAGTGAGATAGTGTTCGCGCAAGTGCTAGCAGATGGCACCACCCGTGATGCACGCCTGCCGAGCGCACAGCCCGCTATCGTGCCATCACGGGGGATTGGCGTGGTGCGCCTTGTGTCGCCTGCGCCAGATGCCGATGTCGTCACGCTTCAATTGCGCCTGCTACAGCCCAATACGGGCATCACGCTTGCCGAGCGCATCCTGACAATCCCGATCACGTCTGAGTGAGTCATAGGGCTGGCAGTGGCTGTTCGTCGTGGTCTATAGGACGAGTTCAGCCATCGTGCGAATGACATCGATGTCAAAGGTCTGAATGTTGAGTGTGGTCACGTCGCTGTCTTTCCAGACAGAGAGCCGTTCTTTGATGCGCGCCTTGGGCCCCACTAGCGCGACTGCGTCCACCAGTTCATCGGGGACGGCGACCGCCGCTTCCATCTTTTTGCCCGATAAGAACAAGTCCTGCACGGTCTCGGCGGCTTCTTCAAAGCCATAGCGCACCGCCAGATCGTTGTAGAAATTCTTGTTCTTCGATCCCATGCCGCCGACGTATAGCGCCAGCTGTGGCTTGACCTGATTCATCGCCATATCGAGGTTATCGTCTATGACGACCGTCACCGACGGCGCAATGTCGAAGTCGTCGATGCTCTTATTAGCGCCCGCTTTGGCGAAGCCGGCTTCGACGTGTTCCTGAAAATACTCGGGGTAGCGTTCTGGCGCGAAGAAAATCGGCAACCAACCGTCGGCAATCTCCGCCGTCAGCGTGACGTTCTTCGGCCCGATGGACGCGACGTAGATCGGCAAATCAGCGCGACCATGCAGGATGCTCTTTAAGGGTTTGCCCAGTCCGGTCGCGTCATCGCCCCGATACGGAATCTGATAATGCTTGCCTTCATGCGTCAGCGGTTCTTCACGGGCGAAGATTGTCCGCAGGATGCTGACGTATTCGCGTGTTTTGCTGAGGGGCTTGCCATAGGGCTTGCCGTGCCAGCCTTCTACCACCTGTGGCCCGGATAAGCCGAGACCGACTAACATACGCCCGTTCGATAACTGGTCGAGCGTCATGGCAGTCATGGCAGTCATGGCAGGGGTGCGGGCCGGCATCTGCATGATAGCCGTGCCGAGTTTGATCTGCTCGGTCTGGGCGCCAATCCATGCGAGCGGCGTAATCGAGTCACTGCCGTAGGCTTCGGATGTCCAGACGGAATAATAGCCAAGTCGGTCGGCTTCTTTGATGAGTGCCATCGGCAAATCAATCCGCTTGCCAGAGTAACCGACGTTCAATCCTAAACGCATAAAAATATCTCCTGAAGAGTCTGAAAAAACAACACTATCACATGCTAGATTGATGTGGTTTGCTCCCGTTTCTATCGGGTAGATACAGCAACAAACCCTCATCAATCGCTGGCGATAACAATTACATCTATCTGCAAGGCAGTTTGACACAGGCGGTGCATTTTTGCCAGTGGATACCAGCTCTCATGAACTGCGCGTATATTGCCAGACTGCCAGTGGGATGAACACGGCAAGGATGCCGGCAATCCATAGCAGGGCGGTGGTGACTTCTAACACGGTGAAATCGCCGAAGAACAAGCCACGCACAGCCGTTGCAATCGCTGAGAGGGGTTGATTTTCGGCAAAGCCCTGCAACCAGCTGGGCATCGTGCTGGGGTCAACGAAGATGCTACTGGCGAATACCAGCGGGAACACCCAGATGAAGCCCGCGACCTGTGCAGTTTCGACATCGCCGACCAGCAGACCAATGAAGGCGCTAATCCATGAGAATGAGAAGCCGAATATTACCGCGATGAACATGCCGCCCATCACATCGAGAAGTGTGCCTTCAGGCCGGAAGCCGATCAACACACCGACGATCAGCATCAGCGTGATGACGAACAGACCACGTACCGCATCCGATAGCGTGCGTCCGGCGAGTACCGCCGCCCGTCCCATTGGCAGACTGCGAAAGCGGTCGATCACACCTTTCTGTAAATCCTCAGCGATGTTGACGGTAGTCTGTGTCGTGCCGAAAATCACCGCCTGAATCAGTACACCCGGCAGTAAGAAGTTGATGTAACTATCGCCGGGGAAGCGAAATTCGATCGCCCCGCCAAAGACGTAGGTGAACAACAACAGGAACATGATCGGCTGGATGGTCGAGAGCGCGAGCAGGCGCGGTTGTCGGCGAATGTGCATCAGGTTACGCCATGTGATGACCAGCGTATCCTGCACATTCCATTTCAGACGTTCGAGCAGGGTATCGTTATCGAGATCTACCTGCAATTGACGTGGCGTGAGTGTTTCTTGTGCCATTGTATTTGTCGCTCCTTTCAGGGCAGTGGCGAGGTATTGGTTTAGGCGGGCTTGGGAGCCGCTTCGTCTTTTTGCTCATCCGGCGTGGTCGATGCGTCGGCATCGCTCTGTGTTAGATTGAGGAAAACATCATCGAGTGAGGGACGACGCAGTGACATATCAGCAATGCCGATCTGATGCTCGTCTAGCACACGCACGACATCGACCAAACTTGCGGAACCTTTATCGACCGTGAGCGTAATCATGCCGCTCTGCTCGTCGATTTGCGGCGCGCTATGTCCGATATGGGCGACGGCTGAGGTGGCTTCCTGAGCTTGAGCGACATCATCGGGCATAAACTCGATCACGTCGCTGGCGAGGCGCGCTTTCAGTTCGTCGGCAGTGCCCTCGGCGATGACTGCACCCTCGTCGATGAGTACGATATTATCCGCCAGATAATCGGCTTCTTCTAAATACTGGGTTGTCAGCAAGAGCGTCGTGCCGTCCGTGACGAGTTGACGGATGAAATTCCACAAGCCTTTGCGCGCCTGCGGATCAAGTCCGGTGGTTGGCTCATCAAGGAACAGAACCAGCGGGTCAACGATGATGCTCGCCGCCAGATCGAGACGACGACGCATGCCGCCGGAATAGGTCTTGACGGGGCGATTGGCGGCATCCTGCAATGAGAATTGTTCCAGCAGATGATCAGCGCGTTTACGCACATCAGCGGCTTTCATATGATATAAGCGACCGACCATCATCAGATTCTCACGTCCGGTTAGTTGCTCATCAACCGCCGAGTACTGCCCTGATAAGCCGATGATCTGGCGCACCTTGCTCCGCTCCTTGAGAACGTCATAACCGCCGATCGTCAGCGTGCCGCTATCCGGTTGTAATAATGTCGCAAGACAGCGCACGAGCGTTGTCTTGCCCGCACCATTGGGGCCTAAGAGCGCGAGAATCTCGCCTTTGCCCACATGCAGGCTCGCCCCGTTGAGGGCTTGCACATCGTCGTATGATTTATACACATTCTCTGCAATGATGATTTCCACAGTGCCTCCGTGTTGTATAACGCTTATGTCCACAATCATCGTAAGGCAAAAATGCTTAGGAGTGCTAAATTATTATAATTTGCTCATGCCTGTGTGTTGTATCGTGCGCGAGCGTGCAGTATAGTCAGGCCGATATAACAAGATAGGACACACATCACCATGACATCGAAACAATGGCAAAACGTGATTCTCGGCGTGGTTTTCATCGTGGCGGGGGTCAATCACTTCATCAATCCGGCATTCTATATGGCGATCATGCCGCCGTACTTGCCCGCCCATCTGACGCTGGTCTATCTCAGCGGTGCGCTCGAAGTGCTGGGCGGGCTGGGAGTGCTAGTGCCAGCGGTGCGGCGGCTTGCCGGGTATGGCTTGATCTTGCTGATGCTGGCGATTTTCCCGGCGAATATCTACATGGCGATGAACCCGGATCTCTTCGCTGATATTCCGCCGCTGGTGTTATATGCGCGCTTACCCCTGCAATTCGTGATCATCGGTTGGATTTATGCCACCACCCGACCGCCCACCCCACAATCGACGCTCACCCCGTGAGAACATCGCGCAGGTAGCCCCGCGCTGTGTGCAAAAGCTGGCGGGCGGTCGCGGCATCGACATCGCGCAGGTGCATGACGATCGCCACTTTGACATCGTTATCAGCGGCAGAGAGCAGGTCGCGCGCGGTCTCGGCATCGGTGCCGGTGATGGTGCTGATGATTGATTGGGCGCGCCGTTTGAGCTTGTCGTTGGTCACCTGCACATCGACCATCAGATTACCGTAGACCTTGCCTGAGAGCGCGAAGCTGGCTGTGCTGATCATGTTCAGCACTAACTTCTGCGCTGTACCGGCTTTCAGGCGCGTACTGCCCGTCAAGACTTCTGCGCCGACAATCACGCCAATTGGTAAATTGGCGGCGGTCAGCAGGGGTGCGGGCTTGTTGCAGGCGATGCCGATCGTCGGTGCGCCGACCTGCTTGGCATAGTCGATCGCGCCCAGCACGTAAGGCGTGTGTCCGCTGGCGGCGATGCCCACGACGACATCACTAGCGGTCAGCGATCGCGCCTGTAGATCATCTGCACCGGCTTGTCGCTCGTCCTCTGCGCCCTCGACGGCTTGCACGAACGCGCCATCGCCACCGGCAATGATGCCCTGTACCGTGTGTGGCTCAGTGCCGAAGGTCGGCACACATTCGACCGCATCCAGCACGCCGAGACGACCGCTCGTGCCCGCGCCCACGTAAAACAAGCGTCCGTCCATCATCAATTGCGTGCGTACAACTTCGACCGCACGCGCGATCTGTGGGATAACCGCTTCGACGGCTTGGGGCACACGCTGATCTTCGGCGTTCATCAAGCGCAAGATGGCTGTGGCGTTCATCTGGTCGAGATTGTGTGTTTGTGGATTTTGCTGTTCAGTCTGCATGATGCGTCATGTCTCCTCAGGGGGTGGATAGAGCAAGTAGGGGCGACGGCGCTCGGCAAAATCACGGACGGTCGTCGCCCATCCCGCTATCATATCATCAATCGCGATGCCCGCGTCGATTTGTGAGCGCGGTTCAGGCTTGCCGATGAGCTTATCGAAGAAGGCCCCGTGCCAATCGAATTGATCGGGGTACAGATGCCTGATCGTGTGAATGACGTGAAGCCACGTTCGCAAAGCGTCGAAATCCGCGCCGGTGATGTGTGCTTGTACGCCCGCACAGCTTGTACCCGCGTACTTGCTCATGGTCGGCCTGAACTGATGCGGACGAAAGCGCACGCCAGCTAGACCGAGCGCGTTCAGGCGTTGGGCGAGCGCGTCCGCGTCGATGTAGGGTGCGCCCGTGATCTCGAAGGGTAGGGGCGTGCCGCGCCCTTCGCTGAGCGTCGTGCCTTCGATCAGGCACGCGCCCGGATAATGCTGTACAGTGCTGATGTGTGGGATGTTGGGCGATGTTGGCACGAAGGGGCGGTCAATCTGCGCCCACGTCAGTGTACGGGTATAGCCGTCACACGGAAGCACGGTCAACGCCGCCGGAGTCGGATTCCAGTCGGCATTGTGCAATTGGAGTAACTCGCCGATGGTCATCCCGTGTTGAACCGGCACGTCATAGCGCCCGACTAGCGAGGATAATTCTGCCACTAAGCCGCCGCCCGCGATGCGATCGCCCAGCGGATTCGGGCGATCGAGAATCAGAACCGGAATGCCAGCAGTGCCACAGGCTTCGACGACGTGTGTCAGCGTCCATACATATGTATAGTAGCGCACGCCGACATCCTGTATATCACACACTAGCACGTCGATATTGGCGAGCATCTCCGGCGTTGGGCGGCGCGTTTGACCGTAGAGGCTGTAGATCGGGATGCCGCTCGTGTCGGTTGTATCGGTGATTGTCTCGCCGGCTTGCGCGCTCCCTAATGCGCCGTGTTCGGCGGCGTAGAGCGCGGTCAGCTGTACCGCAGTAGCCGCGCGCAAAATGTGATAGGTACTCCTCATCTGCCGATCGACTGCCGCCGGATGAGTCAGCAAGCCGACGCGCCGCTTGTGCAGAGGGGCGAAATCCTGCGCGACGAGTTGTTCGATAGCGGGACGAAACATCGCTCATACCTCAGCGGCGACGGGGCGTACACCGGCGGGATCATATGCGCCGACGAGTGCCTGTGTCGCGGCTTGCAGGGACGGCGTGCTATCGCCGAAGGTGAGGAGCGTTGCTGTCGCCGTCAGTTGATCGGCATCGTAGGGATTACGCAGGG
This sequence comes from Anaerolineae bacterium, assembly GCA_034437755.1. Taxonomy (GTDB): domain Bacteria; phylum Chloroflexota; class Anaerolineae; order Aggregatilineales; family Phototrophicaceae; genus JAUZRW01. The sequence goes on from DAOTTV010000129.1 coordinate 39,241, forward strand.
CAACCAAGATCGTCTGTTCATGCGCGGCGAGCAACTCACGGGCGAGATCGTGCTGTTGGGGCAGGCTGTGCGCGTTACGTGTGACGATGACTAGCACATCGACCGCCGCCGCAATCGCGCGCGCGCGATCGCGCTGGGCATCGGTCGGGTGAACGCCATGCAAGGCGACAATCTCGGCGTGCGGCACTTGCTCGAGCAAACGCTGGGCGAAGCTCGTCGGTTCTTCGCGCTCCATCACGTCACTATCCATGTATGAGGCAAATTCGACCACGCCGACGCGCACCGTCTCATCAATCGCGGGCAGTGTGCCGTCGATGGCGACCGCTTGCTTGGCAATTCTCAAGGCTTGGGTGCGGTGTGTCACCTGATTGATGTTGCTGGCATCGATGGCACGAGGTTGGATGGCGTAAGCGTGTTTGAGGCGCTGGATACGCTCGTTAGAGGCGTTTAAATGTGCGTCGGTGATGCGCCCGCTCGCGATGGCTTCGGTTACGGCGGCGATTGCTTCTTCTTGTCGCTCGACAGTGTGCGAGACCAGCAATATATCGACATCGGCTAGGATCGCTAGCACTGCTGATTCTCCCGCGCCATAATGCTTGGTGATCGCTTGCATTTCGAGGCAATCAGTGGCGATCACGCCATCGAAGCCCAATTCTTCGCGCACTAACTGTCGGATGATCACCGGACTGAGCGTCGCCGGATGTTGATCGTCAAGCGCGCTGAAAATCGTGTGCGTCGTCATGATTGACCCGACATCGGCGGCGATCACCTGACGATACGGCGCGAGATCGCGCGCGATCAGATCAGCGGTCGCAATATCGAGATGCGGTAAATCAACATGACTGTCGATCGCCGTGTTGCCGAGACCCGGGAAGTGTTTGGCACAGGCGACCACGCCTGCCGCCTGAAAGCCACGCGCAGCGCTGGTCGCCAGCGCCCCGATCTGCTGTGGATCGCGCCCGAAACTGCGCGTGCCAACGGTCGGGTTCGCTGCGTTATAGCTCAAGTCAAGCACCGGCGCGAATGTCCAGTTGATGCCCAGTGTACGCATCTCTATCCCTAAAATCCGCGACATGGTTTCGGTCTGGCGCGTGTTATAGGGGGTAGCGGCGAGTGCCATCGCCCCCGGACTCTCGGTGAAGCCTTGTCTTTGTCGCAGGCGGGCGACCATCCCGCCTTCCTGATCGATGCCGATCAGAATCGGTGTTTTCGATGCTGCATGTAGCGTGCGCGTTAACTCGGCGAGTTGTTGCGGGCTTTCGATATTGCGGGCGAAGAGAATCACACCGCCGATACGACCGGTACGTAACCAGTCCAGGATATAATCAGGCGCGGTCAAACCGTGGAATCCCACGCAGAAGCGTTGCCCGATACGCGGATCAATCGTCGTCATAAGTTTGTCATCTTTCGTTAGTTGTGGTTGATAAGTGTTAAATACGCGATAACTTGGCGCGGAACTTGTAGCGATCGCCGCGATAGACTGACTTCACTTCTTCACAGGCTTGTTCGCGGTCGTCATACGTCACACGATGGATCGCAAGCACCGGCGCGCCAATTTCGATGTCGAGATGCCGAGCTTCGGCAGGTGTGGCGGCGCGTGCCTCAAACGTTTGCTCGGCGACGACCAGATTCACGCCGTACACATCCTGTAAGACACTATACAGCGACTCACGTGCAAAGTCATGATGTGCCAGAATATCTGGACAGATACTCGCCAGAATTGACGCGCATTCGATCGCCATCGGGCGTTTGCCCGCGTAGCGCGTGCGCTTCAGTTCGACGATGCTAACCCCGCTTGGGATGTTGAGGACGCGCGCGGTCTCGTCGTCTGCCGGTTTAACGCACGCGCTCAGCACGCGGCTCGTCGTCTGCTGACCGCGAATCACCATCTCTTCGGTGAAGCTCGTCAGTGTGTCGATCTGTTGCTTCATCGGCAAGTCGCTGATATACGTCCCTTTGCCGATTTGCACGTAGAGATGCCCCATTCGCACGAGTTCTTTGATCGCCTTGCCAACGGTCACGCGGCTCACGTCGAATTGTTCGGCAAGGTCGCGCTCGGACGGAATGCGTGTGTGTGCTTCCCATTCGCCGGTCTGGATGTGATGCAGGATATAATCCCGGATTTGCTCGTAGTAGGGCTTGGGCGAGTCCGGTTGTAGCATGGGGCGTTTCTCTGTATGTTGTTGTTCATTCATCGCGCAACCACCACGATACACCGACGACGCCGAGGACGAGCGTCAAGCCGATGATGCCACTGCACACGCTCGCGACGAACTCGGGCGTATCGGCGGGGTGGGCGAGGGCGAGCAAAAACCCGCCACCGCCGACGAAGAAGCCAATTTGTAGAAAGCCCCGTAGATGCTCATGACTCATAGCGTGTTAATTCTCCCGTAGTCGTGACAGGCGTACAGGCGACCTGCTGTTGATAGCCTGCCGGTGATGTGAGGTGGGGCACGTCGCTATCACAAACGCCGGGCTGATGAAAGGGACAGCGCGGATGAAAGGCACACCCGGACGGAATATCGAGCAGGCTAGGGATCGCATCCGAGCGCAGGCGCATTGGTTCTTTTTGGCGCGTGCGCGTCGGGTCGGCTTCTGGGACGGCAGAGAGCAGGGCTTTGGTATAGGGGTGGGCTGGATTGCGGATAATATCCGGCGTGCGCCCGATCTCGACAATACGCCCCAGATACATCACCGCCAGTCGTCCGTTCCACGCGAAGTATTTGGCAAGGGCGAGATCATGCGTGATGAACACCACCGCTAGATCGAGCATCTCGCTCAAGCCGTGGAGCATCTTCAACAAGCCGACGCGGATGCTGACATCGACCATACTCACCGCTTCATCTGCGACGATTAACTGTGGATCGACTGTCAGGGCGCGGGCGATGCTCACACGTTGCCGTTGTCCGCCGCTCAGTTGGTGTGGGTACTTGTCCACGATGTCACCCGGCGGAGTCAGATCGACCAGTTTGAGCAATTCCCACACGCGCCGTCGCTGTTGGGCGCGTCCCTTGACCATCTGATGCCGTCGCAGGGGAAAGCTGAGGATTTGCCCGATGGTATGCGATGGGTTGAGTGAGGCGAAGGGGTCTTGGTGGATGATTTGCATACTGCGGCGTAAACGGGCGCGTTCTTTGCGCGGGTATTGTGCGAGGGGGGTGCCGTTCACATGCACATTGCCGCTTGATGCGTCCAGCAAGCCGGCGATGATCTTGCCGGTGGTGGTTTTGCCACATCCGCTCTCGCCGACGAGACACAGCACTTCACGCGGGTAAATCTCTAGATTGATGTCTTGCAGGACGGGAAGCGTGCCATCAGCAGTATCGAATGTGCGCGAGACGCGCTCAAGCTGGATGAGTGGCGCGTGCTTGCCTTTGCTGTCTGTCATCTATGAAACCTCCATACGTTCTGCCAAGACCTGATCGGCGTGATAGCATCGTACGCGGTGCGTGGGGGTATCGGCTTGTGCTTCGACGGGTGGGGGTGTATCGGCGCATAGATCAGTCGCGAAGCGACAGCGCGGGTGGAACTTGCACCCCGTCGGCGGTGCGATCAGATCGGGCGGGCTACCGGGGATACTCTGTAATTCTTCGGCATCGGCGCTGAGGCGTGGCGCGGCATCGAGCAGGCTCAGCGTGTAGGCATGGCGTGGCTTGTAGAACACATCTTTGACCGGGCCGATTTCTACGATTTCGCCGGCGTACATCGTCGCCAGCGTATCGGCAATTTCTGCCGCGACGGCGAGATCGTGGCTGATGAAGATCACGCTGAAGTTCAACTCGGCGCGCAGTTGCTTCAACACTTCGAGGATACTGCGCTGGGTGAGAATATCGACGGCGGTCGTCGGCTCATCCATGATGACCACCTGTGGACGTAAGAGCAGGGCGAGCGCCAACAAGACGCGCTGACGCATCCCGCCGCTTAACTCGTGCGGATAAGCATCGAACACGCGCAGGGCATCCAGACGCACTTTCTTGAACAGGCTCAAAGCCGAGTCGCGGGCTTCCTTGCGCCCCATGCCGTGTGCCCGCGCTGTGTCATAGACCATCTGCGAGATTTTCAGAACGGGATTGAGCGCATTCAACGCGCCCTGAAAGACCATCGAACACTCTGACCACAGGAATTGCCGATGCTGATGCCGATTGAGGGCGAGCATATCCACCTGTCGTCCGTCGCGGCGCGTATAGGTCAGCGTGCCGCTATCGACCGCCCCCGATGATGGCAAGAGACCGAGCAAGCCCAGCGTCAGGGTCGATTTACCGCACCCGCTCTCGCCAATTAGGGCGAGCGTCTCGCCAGCGTGTAGGTCGAAATTCACCTTGCTGACTGCCCGTACTTTTCCGCGTTCGGCGGTGTAACTCACGGAAAAATCGCGCACGCTGAGAACAATATCTTTGTTGTTACTTGCGTCAGTCATGATAACTCGTTTGCTCCTGTATTGTGCTGTTGCTTACGCGTCAACCATTCTGGCGTAGGCGTGGGTTAAACATCTCTTCGAGCGATCGTGTGAACAAAATCAGCGAGAGTTGAAAGAGCGCGATCGCGGTGATAGGCGCGAGTGCCATCCACATCGCATCCGAGTTATAGAACGCGCCGCGTGTCTGTGCGTTCCAGATCATGATACCCCAATCCGGTTCGCGCAGGGGCACCATCCCCAAAATCACGAGACCGACCAGCGCATACATCGCGCCGCGCACCGCGAAGATGAAGTTGATCGCGATGTAACTGATCATATTCGGGAACACTTCGCGGGTGATGATGTGCAACAAGCCCAGATCAAGCGCGATCGCCGCCTCGACGTAATCACGCTCGCGCAAGCTCAAGACTTGCGCCCGAATCGAGCGCATCAAGCCGGGCCACGTCAGCGCGGCGAGCAACACCGCCAGCATGAAATTGCTGTTGAAAGAGACAATACTCGCCAGCACCAGCAACAGCGGGAAGTTGGGGATCGTCAGGATGAGATTGGCGAGCGCATTGAGAACTTGATCGATGCGATTGCCCCCCAGTGCCGCCAGCGATCCCAGCCCGACTGCGATCACGGTCGAGATCAAGCCGGCTTGGATCGACGTGATGATGAGCGTGCGCCCGCCATAGATGATATGCGACAGACTATCGCGCCCTTGCCAATCTAAGCCAAGCGGGAACTCTGCCGAGGGCGCGGCGTAGAGCGTGTTGGCACCTTCGGCGCGGCGGCTCATCTGCGGGCGACCTTCGTAATCGACGAACAGCGGCCCGAAGACGGTCAGCACAGCGAAGAACATCACGCCTAAGAAGCCGATGAAACCGCCTTTGTTCTGGAGCAAGAGGCGCACCGTCCCGCGTAACCATGTGCCGATGCCGGACATCTGCCGCTGGAAGTATTGCCACTGGCTTTCTTCGAATGTCACGTCGTCTAGCGATGTCGCACGCGTCACGAAGGGGTCATTCTGATTGATATACGTGTGCGAGATGACGACTGCTAGCGTCAGCACGCCGCTGACGATACCGCCGATGATGCCAAACATGAAGCCACCCAGCACGCTCAAACATAGCATACCGCCGGCGAGCGCGACGCGCCTGTAGTACAGCGCCCATACGAGCGGCACGATGCCGACGATGAGACCGGCGAATAACCCGGGACGAAGCAGTGCTTGCCAATCCATTATGCGTCCTCCTCCAGGCTCACTCGTGGGTCAAGCCAGCCGAGCATCAAATCTGCTAGGATATTAGAGGCGATGACCGCGATTGTAATCACGAGGAAAATCCCTTGCATGGTCGTGTAGTCGCGGGTGGTCACGGCAAGTGTTAACGCCCGTCCTAGCCCCGGATATTCGAAGAAGCGTTCGACGATCACACTGCCGCTGATGACGAAGCCAATGCTGATGGCAAGGCGCGTTACGAGGGGGAGCATAGCGTTGCGCCCGACATACGAAAACAGAATCCGTCGCTCGGACAAGCCGCGCGCTTTCGCTACATTGATGTAATCTTCGCCCAATGTCGAAATCGTGCTACTCTTCATTGACAGAATCCACACGCCGACAGTCGCCAGCACATAGGTGATGATCGGCAAGAGGGCATGTTTGAGCGCACTGCCGATATATGCCAGCGTGAAGCCCGGATCAATATCTTGATCGACCCCGCCGCGCATATTGCCGACATCGAACCATTGCAACTGCACGCCGAAGATCAGGATAATGCCGATTGCGTAGACGTAATCAGGGATGCCGGATAAGACCGAGGCAATCGCGGTCATGATGTTATCGAACCATGAGCCGCGCCAATACGCCATCGCCGTGCCGAGGATGATGCCGACCGTGAAACTGATGAGCAGGGCTGACCCGACCGAGAGCAACGTCCACGGTAAAAAGCGCAGGATAATACGGGTGACTTCGGTGCCTGCTGATGAAATCGATTGTCCCAGATCACCGCGCACGAGATTGCCCATATATTGCACATATTGCTGGAGAACCGGCACATCGGGATTATACCGAAAGAGCGTCACGGCGATGTTGGCGGCTTCCTCGGACGTATAGCCCTGTTGCATCAGTTGATCCATCTTGATGCTGACCGGATCGCCCGGCAGTAACCGCACCAGAAAGAACGTGAAAGTTGTCGCCGCCCACGCGGTCAGAATCCCCTGAATAATCACACGGAAGGCATAACTATCGCGCACGTTTTGCAAGCGGGCGCGCAATGTCGGGGATGCGGATGCCTCCTCCAGCGGGAACGAAGTAGCCATGGCTGTTGCTCCGATTACGATAAATGGCGGATGGATGGGCAGGACAAGCGTGCGCGCTCACCCTGCACGTATTCTGGTGGATTAATCCATTGCGGCTTCGGTTGGGCCGAGTGTGCCGTTGAGGATGTAGAGAATGATGAAGTGATCACTGCCGGTCGGGTTCAGCAAGATGGGATCATCTTCAGCCGGTAGACCGGTGATGAAATCGGTGTTGAACGGTTCGGCGCTCAGCATTTCGTTCAGCGGGACGTAGAGCATCTCGCGGTTGACGAAGCGCGCAACTTCGCCCGCCCGTTGGCGATGCACATCGGTATCTAGCCCATCGTTGACGCTGTTAATCATCTCATCGAGGTTGATAGTGTCGCCGTCCATCTGCATACTCATCTCGATGCCCAGTCCGGGTTGATCGTCGGCGAGGTTAGTCGTCCAGCGTTGGATTGGGTTGTAGAAGTGGCGCGATGCCAGTGGCGAGCCTAAGCCCCAGCTCCACACGCTCAGTTCAAAGTCACCTGCGCGGATCAGCGGCGGGACTTCTTGCCACGGCACAGCGCGCAGGCTGATGTCGAAGCCGAACTCGTTCATCTGTGCGACGGCATCCTGTGTGGCACCAGAGAAATCCGCGAATTCTTGCGGGAAGACCCATTCAGCACTCAGCGTATTGCCATCAGCATCGGCCCAGATACCGTCATCGTTGCGGCTATAGCCGACGCTTTCCAGCAGTCCGGCGGCGCGTTCCGTGTCGAAGTCGTAGCGATCGAGATCAGCGATCACGTCGTCAGGGATCATCGCTTCGGTACTGCTATCCAGCACGCCAGACATGAATTCTGTCCCAGCCGCGCCGAAGCCGTTGGTCAAGAAGGCGTTCTGATCGCGGTCGATGACCAGCGCGACTGCCTGCCGTACTTCGCGGATGTTCCACGGGTCTTCTTGCAGGTTAAAGAGCAGAGCCGGGCCGTAACCGCGTGGAATCGTCACAATTTCAATGCCTTCGTTGACGAATGTCTCGACGGTCGAGGGCGGGTAGACGTTGGTGCTATGCGCGATTTCACCACTGAGGACGAGCGGAGTCGTGCTGTCAGTCTCGCCAGCCCACAGCTTGATCTCGTCGAATTGGACTTGATCGCTGAAGATGCTGTTCGCTTGCCAGCTGAGCGTCAGGAAAGAGTCACCGACATCATCCAGCGAATAGCTATAGGGCCCGCTGGCGATCAATTGCTCAGGGCGGAACTCCTGCACTTCTGTCAGCAAGTCGCCCCATTCGTCGCTTTCGCTGTCGGCTTCCGTCTCGAACAGGTCGAGCGCGCGCTGTGCTAGCTCACCATAAGTATCATCAGCGACGATGTATTCCTTCAGCAAGAGACGCTCTGCCTGTAGCGAGGGTTCACCGTCGATGAAGTGGAAACGCACGGTGAAATCATCGACTTTTTCGACATCATCAACGAAGTTGAACTGACTCCAACCGGAGAGACGACCGAGCGCGTAAGTTGTGATAACGTCGTCAGCATCGACCTGTGAGCCGTTGCTCCACATCGCGTCATCGCGCAAGGTGATTTCGTAGGCGGTATTATCGTCGACGAAGCCCCAGTCATCTGCCAGAATGCCGACATACTCATCTGTCGCCCACAGATAGAAGGCAGGCGTTAGCTCCACCATACCCCGATAAACGTTGCCCAGATTGCTATTCGGACCGCCGCTAGCGTAGGCGTTCAAGTGATGATCGGGGGGGAGTGTGTAAGGCCAGGTGCCGAACCATGTACCATCCGGCGCTTGCATATCATCCTGTGCGAAGATTGTTGCCAAGCTCCCGAATAAGAGCAAGGCAAGCGCTACGGGTAGAAATAACCGTTTCATTTAAAATCCTCCAGAATAAGATAAAAATATTTGATGCCTATTTTTAGTGGTCTAGTGTGGACTAGTCCACTTTTGCGTACTATAGCGCCTTTCTCATCGTTGTGCAAGCAATGAAACATGAGAAGATCTCAAAATAGATACGACGCATTTCTGCTAATATCAGTTAAACGTATGCTCATATGCTAACAATGCGATTTTGATAGCTGGCACTTATGCTCATATACAAATGGTCGTTATAGAAAAAGGAATCGTATTATGATGAATAACGAAATGATGACACGATCTTTGATTGCAGGTGTCGTCACGCTGGTTGTTGGTATAGTGGTAACCTTCATGGTAAACGTCGCATTTCCGACGACTAATCTTGTATGGAGCATGATCGCTGTCGGCTTCGCATCCTTCTTCAGCGGCTTCGCTGGTTACTACTTCGGCATGAATGCTGATAACGGCGAGACGGTCTATAATCCGTAATCGCGCTCAGGGGCAGGTCAGTTCTATGACCTGTCGCCGGTTGAGCGCGTATGCTGTCTCGTCGGGATTGATCGTCCACACACGATAGCGATCAATGCGAATGATAGCGGCATCCTGCTCGTGACAGTAAAATAACGCCCACGATCGCTGTAAGTCCTCGTCAACGCCCATCATCTCTTGATAAAAGCGCACATAACGCCGATCAATACCCCACCACACACGGTACGGCGTAGCCCGAGGCGTATCACTGCTGAAAGCGTCATGCGTGTGTCCCGTGTCTGTCTGGATTGTTACCCGTGTGTAGACGTGTGCGATTGACGGCGACGCGAACATTGCCCATTCATGCGCGATGCCTACCTGCTGAATCAGCGTCACGAGTGCTGATGGTGGCGCAGGGATCACTGTCTGATCGTCAGCGGCAAATCGCGCGACATTATGGACTCCCCACCACAGATAGATTAGCAATAGCCCACATGCGATCAGGGCACGCAGGCGGTCAGCGCGTGTGAGATTTTGCGGCGTATTTGCCAATGGCGGCAGGAAAATCAGATATTGCCAGATCATCACTGGCGCGAAGTTGCGAATCGCCATCACGATTGCAATCCCCGTGTGAAAGAGCAAGCCACTGATGAGTGCCAGCGCCCGTAACGCCGGATTCCAGAAGAAGCCCAGCATAATCACGACGAAACTCGCTTCGAAAATCAGCGTGCCGTGCGTCAGTATTTGCCACGTATATGCCGGTAACGTATACCATAGCCACTCGCCTATCGGTGAAATGTACGATGTCTGTTGCAGGATGTGATAGAGCGCGTTGCCATCCCACCACGAGATAAGCGGTTGCGGGCGCAGGGTTTTGTGCAAAATTGTGAACCCGTATATGCTGATGAAGTAGACTTGTGCGACCCGTAGCGGAAAGGCGGCTGTATGCGTTGCGCCGCGTCCATGATGGGCATCGACGCTGTAATAGCCATCTACACGCAGGAACAGTAACCAGACATTCATCGCCAGCAGGACTTGATCGCCACCGTTGATCGCCAGTGGGTTACGTGCCATCAGCGACCCTAAGCACAGGACGCTCAGCATAAGCATGGTGCGCGTGCGCCAACCGACCAGCACCGCGAGTAATATCAGCGCCCACACCCCTAAAAACGCATAGAAGTACCACGCGCTCCCGTTGAAATACAGCCACGACCAGCGTATCGTCGTCAGGTCAACCATCAACGCCCGCGCGATGAATCCGCCATCGGTGTACAAATCCGCCTGCGCGAAGCCATATAACACGTCTTTAAGCAGGATGAGCGCGAATCCGACGCGATACATGCTCAGATAGCGCGTATCCACCTGTCCCCACAAAAATTGTTGAATCCGTTGTTGGATCGTCATCGTGTGGTTTGCTCTTATCGTGTGCGTATACCAGGCAGGATAGCGACAATTCTCACATCTACGTTATCTTGAGGCGCTCCAGAATACTGAAGACCTAGATAAGTCTGATCGCCAGCAGTGCTTACACGTCATTTACCTGCTATTTAATTCAAACGGGTATAATATGTAATATAGGTGTATTGGTATGTGATAGCTATTAAGGAATAATCCCCAATGCCAAAGTTTAACATCGGTTCTAATTTTTCAGTATATGATATGACCAAACACAGCTTGCGCGATGTCTCGATTGTCAACGGGCGGCGCACGATGACGATCATCAGCAATGAAATCGAAAACTCGACCTTGATTGATGGGGCAGAGACCGTTCTATTCTCTGCATTTCAGCGTTTTAGCCGCTTCAAACCGCAAATCAAGCGTTATCGTCAGTTGGCAACACAGGCGAAGCAAATTTACGTCTTCGGTGTGGCTGATACGGAGTTGCCGCCGATTGATAATATCACTTACGTGCCCCTGCGCGAAGAAGATCAGCTCTCTAAAGAGTGGTTCTTGATCTCGTATGGGCCGGATTACTTCAGTGCGCTGGCGACGGAAGAACTGACACACATTGATGATCCCGATCATCAGCGCAAGTTCAAGGGCGCGTGGTCGTTCGATATTGCGGTGGTCAGCATGTTGTATGACTTTCTCGCGCAGGCGGTGAATTTGCGCGGTGTGTCCAACCCACGCCAGAACGCAAATCACACGCGGCAAGCCCAATTGCTGAGTAACATCATCGGGCGTTTGTCAATCCGTGTGCTGGACGACAACCCCCGTGATCGTGAAGTCCATACCGAAGTACGGCGTATCATGAAGAACGGCTTGTATCCGGTACTGAAGTATCTCGAAGATGCCAAGCCCCTGCCGAAAGAACAGATGTAAGCGCGCCTAGCCAACAACAGTATAAAAAAGAGCGACCTGCAAACTGGCGGCAATCGCTCTTTAAGCATCGGGCGACATCACATGATGTCGCCTTTTTGTTAGGGATTATGAACAGCCGGGCTTGGTGATGTCTAACAGCAGTTGATTAGCGTTCCACGTCGGCAAAACAGAGACCGCCTCGCTCGATGTGATGTCGGCATTATCGAACGCCATCGACGCGTAGGTACGTCCATCGTAGCGAATATCGACAATATCAAGCTCGACGTTGCCGTCACTGCCGTTACACTGATCATTATTGCCGGTGCGCTCAGTCGTGCAGATGCCATTCGCGCCAACAGTACAATCGCTGAACTGGTTGGGCACATCGACATCAACGCCATTGGCGGGGTTGCCACGTTCATCGACGAAAGTGATGTCCACGCTCACATCCCACTTGCTGTTGAAGGTGTGCGTGATGTCGATCGCATCAATGATGATGCCCGGTACATAGATCGTCGTGCTGGCAACGTCGTCGTCACCATCGTTATCGGTGACGGTCAGCGTTGCTGTATACTCGCCTGCTTGCGGGAAAGTCGCCGTGAGATTACAAGCACTGCTTGTCGTGATCGAATTGTTGGCGCTATCGCGCAATTCCCATGAGCAAGACGTGATCGACCCGCTCCCGCTGGAAGATGACGTATCGGTGAAGGTGCATTGATTGGGGGTCGATGCATCACAGGTAATCGGCCCGCTGACGTGTGTCACCTCGCTACTGCCGTCAAAGACCGTGAACGACGCGCTCGCGGTCTCGGTGCCGCCACCACAGCTACTCCCCGACTGGCTGACAGACACGCCACTCACCGTCGTCAGGCTGGATTGTCCGCCGCTGTCCGTCACTTGTACGGCGACTTCGTAATTGCCGTTACTGGTGTATTCGTGCGTGGTCTGGTTGGCATTTGCGCTCCCGCTAGTCATCGTATCAGCACTGAATGTACCGTTATAGTCGAAGTCCCAGCCGAAGTTCATGTCGCTGATGCTGTCGTTATCGTCGGTGACACCCACCGAGAACGCAATACAGGGATCAGACCCGCTTTGCACCGTGATGGCTGGACTGCCGACAAATTGCGGCGGGTTGTTGCCAGAGACGACCAGCGCATATTCAAAGATCGCGCTCGTTGCGCCTTCGTTATCCGTCACGCGGAAGCCGACGGTGTAATTGCCGGCGGCGTAGGTCTGCGCGGGTGGGGTCGCGGCAGTCGATTCGATGTTGAAATTCGACCCATCATACGTGAAGTCCCACTCATAACCGACCACGCTACCATCGGTATCGTTAGCAGACGAATTGAACGTACAATCAAAATCGCTGCCGCTTGGCGTGCAGGTGTGACTGCTGATGCTGGCATCCGGCGGGATATTCGACGTGTCGATGGTGATCGTCTGCGTTGTCACCGATGCCCCCGCCGGTGCGCTGTTGTCGGTCACACGCAGGCGGACTTGATAGGTGCAGGGCGGGCTACCACAGGGTGTGAACGAGTAACTTGTGCCGGTTGGGTTGGGCGATGAGGCATCGTAAACGCCGTTGTTATCCCAGTCCCACTCATAGCTGATGATCGTACCATCGGGATCGTTGGAGGCGCTAGCATCAAAGTCACAGGTGAAATCGCCCGCACCACAGTTGTTAATCGTGAAGCTAGCGGTCGGGTTGGCGTTGCCGGTCGCGCTGGTGACTTCTACATCACGAATGGTGAAGCTACTCGCACCGCGTTCATCGGTCACCGTTAGTGTGACGGTGTATCGACCGGTCGCCGGGAAAGTGTAGCTGGCTTGTGGGGCTGTGTTATCGTTATCGGGATTGCCGGCGAAGTCCCAGTCGTAGACCAGATTCGCGTCGTTACCGTCGGGATCGGTCGATGGATTCGCCAGCGGTTGGTCGGCGCGGAAGTTGCAGGTCAGCGTCGGGCATGTCCACAGGAAGTTCGCGGTCGGCGGGATGTTCGAGCCGGGTTCAATCGTGAACAAGCGCCCCTGCGTCGTACTCTTGCCCGTGCTATCGGTGACGGTCATCGTCACGAAGTAGTTGCCTTCGGTGGCGAAGGTTTTCTCGACCACAGCGCCGGTTGCTGTATCGCCATCGCCGAATGTCCAGAAGTAGGTCAGCGGATCGCCGTTGGGGTCAGATGAGGCGGTCGCGTCGAACGTCCATATGAAGGGGTCGTCAGTCGCGCTGGAGTCGGTCGGACTCCATTCGAACAGGGGGATAGGCGAATCAGGGTCTTCTTCGGCAGTGCGTGGGATGATGGTCGATCCATCGAAATCGCAGGAGGTCTGGTTGCGTCCCAGATCGCGCAACTCACACAGAACAGTGAAGAAGCCCTGCGCGAAAACGTCGCGTGTCGCTCCGAGGACGACGATCAACACGACACCGATTAAAGCTAGCATCAAAGAATATTCGGTATAGTTTTGTCCGCGCTGGGCGGTTCTCAATCGATTTTGACTTGCTGAATTCATAGTTATCACTTATACCTTTTCTACGTGATCGGTCGTTGTCGTGTATGAGCAGGGCAGTTGCGCCCCACTCATACCATCGACTGACGGTTATGGCGTTTGGATGACGTCGATGTCTGTATCCCAGATGAGCGTCTCGACCAGATAAGCCGGTGTCACACGCACATCGTAACCTTCAGAACCGGACGTGTATTCTGTCACAATTTCGGATTGACCATCGGCAGTCGCGGCGAACAAGTCCGAGATGTCGGTGTAGTCCGTCGCGCCGAAGAACAGCGTGATGTAGTACACATCGTCGATCGGCGGGCTGGTCACCGGCACACTGCTGAGGTTCGCCACACACAGCGCGCGTGCAATCGCCGGATTCCATTCGGCACCGGCATCGGGCGGGGGCGGCAAGTTATACTCGGTGAATGCACAACTGCTATTGAAGTCAGTCGCCGCTTGCACATCGTTATAGGCGTTGATGATCGCCCGTACCTGTGTGGCATCGGGTGCGATCGCGTCGAGGCGCGTGTCTTCGGCTGTGCCATCCATCGGATTATAGCCGAGAAGCAATTCTGCACCGTCGCTCACGCCATCGCCATCGGTATCGGCATCTTCCGGATCGGTCTTCGTGCCTGCGAACGCGGTACCAGCATAAGCCGTGCCGGTATGGTCGCCCGTTGCTTCGGCACCATCCGGCACACCATCCCCATCCGTATCGGGGTTATTGGGGTCGGTATAGCGCAGGGAGCTAGGAATAGTGACTGAGTTACCATCGACATCGGTGTACGTCGCGGTGAAGGTGAAGCCCCCATCGAAGCCATCGACACCACCGAGGACTTCTTGACCGTCTTGCAGACCGTCGTCGTCGCTATCCGCGTCGAAGGGGTTGGTCGGCTCGCCGTTCCAGCTTTCGGCTTCGGTGTTTTGCGTACCGTCTAATTCATCCTGATTGTTGATGCCATCGAGATCGCTATCGACATCATCCGGTTGGTTACTGCACAGCGGGTCAGTGTCGAGCGATTCGTCGTTCAGTTCGTCAGCATCGCCGAAGCGGATTTGCGATCCCTGAATGTCGGCATCGTCACCGTCCGTGTCGAAGTTGATCGGGTTGGTGTTTTTGCCATCGGGATGAATGCTGACGATACTCGCCGCCGGCACGGTGTAAGAGGCCGCTTCTAA
>DAOTTV010000130.1:0-71223 GCA_034437755.1 Anaerolineae bacterium
TATCGCTGGGCGTGACGGTCGGTGTATGCGTGTGAGTCGCTGTTGCGGTATCGCTAGGCGTGACGGTTGGTGTATGCGTGTGAGTCGCTGTTGCGGTATCGCTGGACGTGATGGTTGGTGTATGCGTGTGAGTCGCCGTTGGGGTATCGCTGGGCGTGACGGTCGGTGTATGCGTGTGAGTCGCCGTTGCGGTATCGCTAGGCGTGACGGTCGGTGTATGCGTGTGAGTCGCCGTTGCGGTATCGCTGGGCGTGATGCTAGCAGTCGGTGTATGAGTAGGGGATGCCGTCGCGGTCGCTGTCACGGTGATACTAGGTGTAACGCTCGGCGTATATGTCAGTGTTGGTGTGAGATTATCTTCCTCAATAATTGGCAAGGACTCCAGAGCGGTTTCATCTTCCCATGATACGAGCGGACGTGCGACCCATGCGAAACCCTGCCGGAAGAACTCATCTTGATAACGAATCATCAGCCATGTGGTATCGTCATTGCGTGCTACTGGCTCGACTAATTCGCCCTGTAGCAAATACCCTAACCGCAAATATCCACGCCCCGGCCCGGCACGTACAAAAGCGCTATTGGCATCATTCAATAAGACCCAATTACCCGCCGGCGTTAGTGTCGGCAGGAAAATCACATCATCCGGCGTAGTGCTTCCGCGCGTCGGGGTGATATTCGGCTCTAACACGGGCAGAAAGACGAGTTCATTCTGATCTTCCCAATCGACGAGTGTCCGCTGAATCCAGCCGAAACCACGACTATAGGGAATGAGCACCCACTGCAAATCCTCACTGATGTTGAGCGGAGTCACCGTATCACCGGCGAATAACGCGCCAACCGGCACAAAATCATCGCCGGGCCCGCTACGGACGAAGGCACTCTCTGGAATCACGACGTTGCCTTCAGGGCGATCTACAGTTGGTGTGGGGGTATTCTCTTGTGCGAGGATGAAGCCCACGATTGATACTAAAATGAGGATGCTCATCCCCAGACGAATACGACGAAACACGTCAAGTCCTTCTCATGTTGTAATGGCGAATAAGTTTAACACGCGCATCCCAGCGTGACCACGCCGTAAATCAAGCGCGGATGGGCGCTAGCGCGCAACGATTGTGAACGGCGTCGGGTCGACAGGATCACCGTTGACGAACATCGTTGCTGTCCAGTTGCCGGGCAAAAAGGGCGCGTTCGACGGGCGCATTTCCAGCGCGACACACTGCCCATCGACGGATTGCGATGATTGCCATGTGCTGACGTGTACTAGATCGCCACCATAGCGCCATTCGACGCGCAGGCTTGTACCAACGCGTACATTCAGACCGAGCGCAACCGAATAAATGACGCTAGTCGTATCGTTGAAGAAGGATTGATGCGCGACAAAACAGCGCCGACTATCAACCTCTGAGGCGGCACCGACCTGCACGAAGCGCGTTTGCCCGTCCGATAAATCAAAAAGTTCGACTGGCATCGGCCCGGTCGAGTTGACCATATCCATATCGAAGTCAGGCACGCTCGGGGTGCTATCGGGCATCGCCGCACTCGTCGTCGGTTGTACAATCTGGTTATAGCGTCCGTGTCGTGCCGATTGCGTCGAGGCAGACGCAATCGTGACAGCAATCGCGGTTCGATCGGCTTGCATCTGTGCTTGTAGCTGGTCAGCTTCTACGCTGTAATTTTGTAGGTCGCTCTCGAGCCGGGCGGTTTCATTATCTGGTACAATCGCACGACAGCCTGTGAGCCACAGCAAGAGGCTGATTATCGTCATCCAACGCATGTTGTGTCCTAACCTACACTTCCATCGGTTTTTTTTGCCACCTAGAATGATAGCATAGGGACAGACTGCGACTAGGATTAGTTATCATGCGTCAAAATCGTTTGTGGTATTTACTGCTCGCCATCTATTTTGTTTTCATCGGTGGCGGCGCATATTTCGCGACTTCGCTATCGGTGCGTATCGCACATCATGTCATCGTCAGTGTACTGGCGGTCATTTGGTTGGGACGGCGCGTGCATCGCGGGCAAGGCTTGTCACGAACGCCGTTAAACGCCCCAATTCTCGCGGGCATCGCCGTGTGGGGGGTAGCGACGCTGCTCAGTCAGGATGTGCGGATGTCGATCGAGCATGTGTGGTTGCTATTGACGCATGTCTGGTTATTCTATGTCATTGTCGATATCATCCAGCGCGGGTATCAACGTATGATCTTCGAGATTGTCGCTTTCATTGGGGCGATTGTCGTCATGCTGATGGGGCTGGAGCTTGGGTCGTGGTATTTCGGGCTGGGCATCACGCCGGGTACGGTCGTCGGTTGGGCGAGTGAGGGCCGTTTGCCGACATTGAGCGATCTACCGACGCTCGCGCTCGCGCTCAGCGTTAGTACCTTGCAGGCGGGTTTCACTGCGCCGTTAGTCATTGTCACCATCGGCTGGGCATTGACGACTCCACATCGTCCCTATCGTCGCGTACTGCTGGGGTTGGGTGTCTTGTTGATGCTGGCACTCCTACTGACCAAATCACGTGGCGGGTTGCTCTCATTAGTGGCGGCGAGTGGCGTGTTGATGATATTCTATCTGACGCGACAACCCCAAGTGACGCGCTACATCCCGCGCCGCATGATTATCGCCGGCGGCGTGACGCTCAGTGCGCTGGGGCTGGTTGGTCTTGTCTTGTTGACTTTGCCCTTCGGTATTGGTGCATCGAACGCTCAGCGTCTGGATATGTTCAGCAGTGCCGTTGAAATGACGATTGATCATCCTGTGACGGGAGTCGGCGTGGGCATGTTCGGGCGTGCGTTCCGGATGTATCGTGATCCGGCAATTGCACAGGACAAGCTAGCTTCCGCGCATAATCTGTACTTGAACACGCTTGCGGAAACGGGTGTGATCGGTGGCATTGTCGGGGTGTGGTTGCTCGTGGCGTTCGGGCGGGCGGCATGGCATAACTGGCAGTCGGCGCGTTATCGCGGGCATCAGCGCCGCATTGAGATTGTACTAGCAGCGCTCGCCGGTTTAGCCGTACATAGCATGGTCGAAGTGTTTTCAGTCACGCCCCTTGTTTTGCTGATTCTCGTGCTTGCCGCCTATGCGATCATCCCCCTGCCGAAGAGTCGCCTAGACCCTGTGCCGCAGGGTGCACGCTTGCCGCTGATCGCTCTGCTCGCTGGTTTTATCGCTCATGCCTTGCTTTTTATCCCACTCGATTATGCCAATTATCGCTATCAGCGCAGTTTGGCTCAGACATCGCTCACCGATGCACTGGCAAACGTGCAGGTAGCGCAACGTTTCGATCCTTTCTTGCGCCTTTACTCCTTACACGAAGCGCACCTACGCGGACAGATGAGCGATCGTGCATCAGCCATCACTGCCTATGAGCGCGCACTCGATCTTGAACCGACGTGGGATATAGGCTGGGTTAATCTTGGCTACTTAGAAGAACAGCGTGGCAATATTGACCGCGCGTTGACGTATTATGCCAACGCAATGGCTATTGACGAACGCAACGTGACCGCATACGTCAATTGGGCGCGACTAGCCGAAGCGAGTGATAGCGCCGAAGAAGCTCTGATTGTCGATCGCTATTTACACGCAATTCAGCGCCAGCGCCGCGCACATCTGCCTACATCAGAGTTCTGGTATGCCACGGCCTTGCGTCAGCGCGTCATACAGATGTATGTCAGTGAGGCACGCATCGACGCTGGCTACCGGACATTGCTCGCCCATGATCCGGATTTAGCGCGTACTATTGTGCCTGATGACCCGCAGTCGTGGGCGGATTGGTGGGTGATTGGTGAAGATCGCCTACGCTTTCAGGATGATCCGCAGGGAGCTATTCAAGCTTTTGATCAGGCACTCGCCCTCGTTGAGAACCCGCGTACTGCTGGCGATATTTATACGTCGCGGGCGCGGGCGTGGCTTGTGCTTGATCCGCAACGGGCGGAGGACGACGCGCTCAGGGCACAGACAATGCGTACAACCTTCTCATTTCCCAATCTCGTTCGTGCTGAATTAGTCGATGATCCTGATCGTCGCCGTGATCTCAAAATTGATGCGTTGCGCTTGCTGGTCGAACGGCAGGAGTTCGCGGCGACGCTTTACAATCGTCCAGCTGTGTTCGAGTATTTGCAGGGGGCACGCTATCCAGGCTATGGTGGCGAGGCAATTCAGGCATGGTTAGATGTTGCCTTCACCTACTTAGAGCAGGGCGATACCGAAGCGGCGCGGCGTGGCTTCGTCTTTATACTCAGTCAAGCACCCTATAACAGCACGGCTCAGCGCGCACTTGATCAATTGAATGCCCCTGAATGAGGGCTTGAGTCGTTGGTATACTTCCGTTATACTGGTGAGTAGATGTCCCCGTAGCTCAGCGGATAGAGCGTCGGCCTCCGGAGCCGAAGGCACAGGTTCGAGTCCTGTCGGGGATACAGCTATCATAACTCAAACGCCACCCAAGCGGGTGGCGTTTTTAGTCTCATTGACCAATATGAGTGAGTCACCGACATGCTGGTGACGATCTCACAGCTAGCAAGCTCAGATATCGAGATTCTTAACTTGTTTGGCGTTCGTCTGGATGAAGCGTTTGCGCGGTGGAACGCTGGCGCCCATCAGCATATCGAAGATGCGGTCAGCGTCGGCAGCATCTTCAATCGTGACCTGTAACAATGTCCGATTTTCTGGATCCATCGTCGTCTCCCAGAGTTGGCTAGGATTCATCTCCCCGAGACCTTTATAACGCTGAACACCGACTTTCTGCGGGCTATCAAACTCGCGTAGGGCGGTTTCTAGCACTTGCTGATCGTTCATGCCGGCGCGCGGGTAGATGTACTCGGAGCGCTTGCCTTGCTTCAGCTGGTAAATCGGCGGTTGAGCGATGTATAAGTGTCCGTTCTGGATGAGCTTGAGCATGTGCCGGAAGAAGAACGTCAGCAATAAGGTGCGGATGTGACTGCCGTCCACGTCCGCATCCGTCATGATGATCACGCGCCCGTAACGCAACTTGTCTACGCTGAAATCGTCATGGATGCCTGTGCCCAATGCTGAGATCATCGCTTTGACTTCGTTATTATCCAGAATACGATCGAGGCGGGCGCGTTCTGTGTTCAGGATTTTACCGCGCAACGGCAAAATCGCCTGAAAGTGCCGGTCGCGCCCCTGTTTCGCGCTCCCACCGGCGCTATCACCCTCGACGATATAAATCTCAGAGTCGTCGCCATGATTGGCACAATCGGCTAATTTGCCCGGTAAGGTCGTGCTTTCGAGCAGGCTCGGGCCACTCCGCACCAGATCACGCGCTTTACGCGCCGCTTCGCGGGCACGCTTGCTGGTCATGCACTTATCGATGATGCGCCGTGCATCGCGCGTGTTCAACTCCATGAACTCTTGCAAGGATTCCGAGACGACCTGCGAGACCGCCCCCTGCACCTCTGGGTTGAGCAACTTGACCTTGGTCTGGCTCTCGAACTGCGGGTCAGGATGTTTGACGCTGACAATCGCTGTCAAGCCTTCGAGCGTATCATTACCGCTGAAATTGCTTTCCTTCTCTTTGAGGATGTTCATGCGGCGCGCTTGACGATTGATACCGCTGGTGATCGCCGAACGCAAGCCCGTGATGTGCGTCCCACCATCGGGCGTGTTGATCGTATTGGTGAAGGCTAATTCAGTCGATGTCGCCGATTCGCTATACTGGAATGCAACTTCGACAGCGACTATATAGGGCTTACCGCGCTTATCCTCGTATTCGATATCACGCTGGGCATAGATCACATCGTGAAGGGGACTACGATTGCGGTTGAGATACTTGACGAAAGACGCAATCCCACCGTCGAAGTAGTACGTCACTTCGCGCGGGATGGGCTTCACCCGTTCGTCACGCAGGGTGATTGTCACGCCGCCGGTGACGAATGCCATCTCGCGGAAACGATTCGCCAGCGTCGTATAGCTGAATTCGTTCTCTTCCATGATTGTGAAATCTGGATAGAAGTGCTGGGTCGTGCCCGTTGGTTCGCCGTCTTCCATCGGACGCACGCGCTCGATCTCGGTGGCTTTTAAGCCTTCATGATAGGTCTGTTGCCACACGTAGCCATCCCGATAAACCGTCGAGATGAATTTGGACGAGAGCATATTGACGGCAGATACACCGACCCCGTGCAACCCACCGCTGACTTTGTAGGCATCGTTGTCGAATTTACCGCCGGACATGAGTTCAGTCATGACGACTTCAAGCGCAGATCGTCCGCTTTTATGGTTACTAACGGGGATCCCCGCACCGTTATCGGCAATGGAGACGGATTCATCATCATGAATCGTGACGGCGATCGTATCACAACGTCCGGCGAGGGCTTCGTCGATGGAGTTATCGACGACTTCGTAGACGAGGTGATGCAAGGCGCGCTTATCAGTACCGCCGACGTACATCCCCGGGCGCAGGCGCACATGCTCACGCGGGGTCAGCGATTGAATCTGATCGGCATCATAATGTGCGTCGTTGATAGTCGGTTTCTTGCTGGGAGACGACATACGGACTCCTTATGAACTTAGGTGAAATAGATAGATGTCTGAATCAAAAGGGGGGCTAGATTGTCGTACATCATACCCCGCACTTTAAGAGAGAAATATGTCGTTTCTCTTCATTAATGATACCACACTGTGTGCTTTTGTACAACGGAGAGCGTGAATATATGTTCTCAGACGAGATGATGTGTATCGCCGGTGGTGCGCTCACGCTGGCTTGTGGAGATAATGACTTGATTTATGCCCTGAGATATGATTCAATGTGTCATGTTTGTACTATCAACCATATCAATTAAGCCTCCGTAGCTCAGAGGACTAGAGCAGGTGCCTTCTAAGCACAAGGTCGTAGGTTCGAATCCTACCGGGGGTGCATCCTAAGAAGCCCACCATAGAGCGTATGGCGGGCTTTTTATCAATCTATCGTGTGATGCGCGTGTACATAGCTATACCGAAATATCGCTATACATTTGTACCGTCGCTGGTTCGATTTTGATGTCTGAGTCCTGATAAACGCGTTTCATATCTTTATAGTGCGCGACAGCCTCGCTCCGGCGACCAAGTTCTTCATAAAGTGTCATGATCTCGCGGTGAATATCATCGCGGTAGTAATATTCTTCTAACGCCTGACGATAGAGCTTAAGCGCGAGTTCCTTACGATCCTTGCCGATCCACATTCGTGCCATTGCGCTCATCGCTTCTAAGTAGCCCTCACGAAATGCTGACTTGCGTTCGGCAATCCAATCTTCGCTGTGTCCCTGCAAAAACGGCCCGCGATAGAGCTTGACGGCATGCTGGTAGACCTCGAATGGGTTCTGGGTGTCTGGGTTACGTCCGCGCATCAACGTTTCGACAAAATCTAGCACATCATAGTAAATGTGGAACTCGGGATTAACGCGATAGTGGCTGTTGGTGTGTACCAATACATCCATCCCCAATGCCTTGTGCAAGCGACGCTTGGTCACATGGAACACGTTCACAGCTTGGTCGACAGGTAGCTCTGGCCAGAACGCTGTGCAAATCTCCGATCGGGTGACAACTGGCTTATCCAGCGCGAAGAAGAAGAGCAAGCGCGGCAGGTGTCCTTCCCATGCTTCAATGCGTTCACCCTGAAAATCGACAAAGCCCGGCCCCAACGCATAGACGGCGAGATCGATTGTGCCTGTATGCTTGATGCCATAGAAATCGTCTTCGATCAGTTCATCATCTAACAAAAGCGTGGCTCGCTGCTTTGCCACCATTGAAATCCACGGTAGGCGCGGCAGGGTGCGGCTATTGAGAACGAGACGGCAATGCTCAGGCATTACGTCGGCTAGCTTTTCCACGAAGCGGTGAATGTCGTCGGCTTCATCACTTCGATCATATTCATCCAGTACGAGATAAAACATCTCATCGCTGACTTCTTCTAGCTCACGCACGAAATAATCGAGAACGTCGTCCATGTGCCCTGTCATATCGGCGTAGACCCGTGCCGGCAGTAAGTTTAGATGACGACCGAAGGTCGGATGCTGGTTCGCCATATCGTGGGTGAAGCCCTCGATAAAGGCGCGTAGGCTGATGTCATCGGGCCCCAGGGCGTAATAAAATGCCGGTTTGTCTTGATTGCTGATGAGTTGCGCGACGAGAACCGACCGATACTTACTCTGCGGATGGAGCAGGATAACCCGTGAGTCATCTGCATGACTTTGAACGGCATGATACGCTTTATCAATATGTTTGTTTAGAAGCATCGCATATATCCTAAATATATAGTATCACGTTGAATTATAGCATTGGCATATTGTATACCTAGTATGATGATCAACATAGACTCAGTTATTTGTCATTTTTACAAACAAAAATCTTACAAATAATAGATTTATATTAATTTCGAGTCTTTAGTATCTTGCGAGTATACATCATTGCATCACAAACTCGTATTAATAATATTACAAAGACTTTATTCAAATTACATTGTAATACGATGCGAAATGTAAATACTCTCATTAAATTAAAAAGAAGATGGCAAGTACCATCTTCTTGTGAGGGGCGTGAGATTGCGTGGTCACATGGGCTAGGGCTTATGACGCGCTCTCGCTTGTTTCCATCTCAAGGCGCACGAGCTCGCGGCGCAGTGTTTTACCGACAGCAGATTTTGGCAATTCGTCGATAAACGAGATACGGCGCGGGATCGCATAAGGCGCGAGGTACCCCTCGCAATGTGCGATCAGGTCGTCGTCTGTCAGGGATGATCTCGGTTGCTTGACTA
Organism: Anaerolineae bacterium; assembly: GCA_034437755.1. GTDB lineage: Bacteria > Chloroflexota > Anaerolineae > Aggregatilineales > Phototrophicaceae > JAUZRW01. The sequence goes on from DAOTTV010000130.1 coordinate 8,750, forward strand.
CCCACGCTTTCAGGGCTTCTTGTCCCTTCTTGGTGGGGTGTGGGACAGCCGCCACGCCGACTTCGACAACATCTGGATGGCGCTTGATCGCGTCCTCAACTTCGGTCGGGTAGACGTTGAAGCCACCGATCAATGCCATATCTTTCTTACGATCGACGATGTAGAAGTAGCCGTCTTCGTCCATTTTGGCAATGTCGCCAGTATAGAGCCAGGTCTTGCCGTCTTTCTCGCGCAGGGTGTTGGCGGTTTCGGTGGGCATCCCGTGATAGCCGATCATCAGGTTCGGACCGGTCATCAGCAATTCTCCGACTTCGCCCACGGGTACATCAGTCTCGTCATCGTCTAGGCTGACGATACGCATATCCATCTCTGGCAGGGGCAAGCCAATCGAACCGGTGCGATTCTCGCCTTTGATCGGGTTCGTGTGGGTGGCGGTTGGCGCTTCACTCATGCCAAAGCCCTCGCGCACAGCACTCCCGCTGAGCCGCTCGAATTCTTCTTTGACGGTGACAGGCAACGGTGCTGACCCGCTGATGCAATAGCGCAGAGACCACAGATTGATCTCGCCGGATTTGACTTTTTCGTTGTTGCTGATCGCATTGTAGAGCGCTGGCACGCCGGGGAAGAGGCTAGGCTTATAATGATCAATACACGCGACCACTTCGTTGATGTCGCGCGCGTTCGGGATCAGGACGATTTTACCGCCGAGATATACGCTCAGGTTGAGCATGGCGACCAGACCGTAAACGTGAAACATCGGGATCGCACCGAGGAAAGTTTCTTCTTCACCCGGCACGCTGAATTGGCTGATGACCGAGTTCAACTGGAGCATATTGGCGACCAGTGCTTTGTGCTGGGCGACCGCCGCTTTGCTAACGCCAGTCGTGCCGCCCGTATACTGAAACAGCGCGATGTCGTCTGGCGTAACGTCGAGCTTCACCCGTTTGCCCAGGCAACGCGCCAGCACATCCTGAAACCAGTGATCGCCCGGCTTGACTTTATCCAGATAATGCCCGTCCTTACGCTCACGCGCAATCGTGAAGAGCCACTTCGCAATCGTCGGCAGGTACTCTTTGATATTCGCGACGATGACTGTCTGCGCTCTGGTATTCGCCTGAATACCCTTGATCGTGTCATAGAACATCGTCAGCGTGACGATGATCTTGGCATCGCTATCGTTGATCTGATATTCCATCTTCTTCACGGGGTAGGTCGGGTTTGTCGCGGCGACAACGCCACCAGCCTTGAGCGTCGCGAAGAAGGTGATCGCAAATGCGACGCAGTTCGGCATGACAATCGCGACTTTATCGCCCTTCTTCAAGCCTATCTCCACTAAGCCTGCCGCCATCGCATCGCTGTAGCGGTCAAGCTCTTCATAGGTCATGCGATTGCTCAAACGTCCGAAGATCGGGACGCTCGCAGTTGTGATCAATGCCGGGCTTTTAGGCAGGCGTTTAGCCGTCTCCTTCAGAAAGTGATGCAAAGGTACATCGGGGAAGTCTAGCGATGTAGGCATTCCCTCGTCATAGCGTTCTATCCATGGTCGCTCTGCATAGGTTACTGACATCGTAAAAAAGTCTCCTGAAACTAATCTAATTTAGATTAAATTATTAGCTATAGTATAATCGAATCCAAAGCAGTAAACAAATATTAATTACGTCTGATGTGGAATGGTTGAATAGATGTTAAAGTCTATTGGTGTCATCAATCATGTATAACAAGTGCTGAGTGTTAAGTGCTGAGTACTGAGTGCTGAGTACTGAGGGCTGAGTGCTGAGGGCTGCGGGTGATCTACGATAAAGTCCACCCAGATAAGCACAATCAAAAGAATTGATTGGATTGTCTGAGGGTATCTTGTGCTTAAATGCCGCAGACTATCAGCATGGAAAACTTAGGGCGATTCGATTGCGTATGGCTTGTGGTGGCGTTGCCCCCATACCCCCACAAGGGAACGACTTCCCTTGACTCTGTGCATTTTGAACATTTTTGTCCACTTTTTGCAAAAACAACAGGATGTAGGGGCGTGCTATGGTGCGCCCGCGGGTTTGCCGTAGCAAACCCGTACACAACATCTCTCTGCGACAACTAACCGAAGGTTATTTGTGGAAAACTCAGCACTCAGAACTCATGCCAGCAACTGCCTTTCATTTCACATCGAACGTTAATTACTCCGTTTCGGGCTCTATTTGCCATGTGGATGGAATGCGGGCGATCTTACCATCTGTATCGATGCAGATGTGTTTGGTCGTCGCTGTGATCAGCTTTTCTGCGGTCTCCGCGTGATAAATCTCATAGGCGAAGGTCATGCCGCGGCTACGGGTTTGTGCCACCCAGCAAGCGATACGGAGCAAGTCGTCATAGCGTGCCGCTTGCCCATAGCGCACGTTAACTTCTGACACGGCGAGATAGTACCCACTGCGCTCGAACTCGGCATAGCTACTGCCCAGCGCCCGAATATAATTGGTACGCGCTTCTTCGAGATAGACCAGATAACTCGCATGGTGGACAATCCCCATTGCATCGGTCTCGGCGTAGCGCACGCGCAAAGTATGATCGATAACTTTCGGCTTCGGCTGTTGCTCGCTCACGATAATTTGTCCTTTGTTCAGTATCAGCGGGGGGATGTTCCCCGCGTGCGATGATCAAGATTGTGGCTGATGGCGTTTCTGTAGCTCGTCGCGGATGTTATCGAGCGTGATGTCTAAATCAGCCATCAACACCAGCGTATGATAAAACAAGTCCGATAGTTCGCCAATTTGTGCCTCGCGCCCTTCGCCTAGCGCGGCGACGATCACTTCGACCGCTTCCTCGCCGACTTTCTGCGTGATCTTGTTGCGTCCACTGGCGAAGAGGCTAGCGGTATAACTGTCGTCTTGCGGGTTCGCTTTGCGCTCGGCAATGATCGTTTCTAGGTTATTTAGCATATCTGTCATGGTTTCAGTCCCGTTGTGGCTTGTCGTTAAACTCGTCTAAAGTGCGATAAAAGCAAGAGGTCGCGCCTGTGTGACATGCCGCGCCGGCGGGCTCAACGCGTATCAGCAGGGTATCGGCATCGCAGTCGATGTGAATGGCAATCACTCGCTGGATATTGCCGGATGTTTCGCCCTTGTGCCAGTACTGTTGACGACTGCGCGACCAGAACACAGTCTCGCCTATGTCGAGCGTGCGCTGGAGAGCTTCGCGGTTCATGTAGGCGAGCATCAGCACTTGTTCAGTGCTATTATCCTGTACAATCACCGGAATCAGCCCATCTTCATTCCATTTGATCGTCGCGAACGCTTGCTCACTCAGCATTATCGATGTCCCATCCATTCATACGAACCGGCACGCCTTTCTCTGCGAGATAACTTTTTAGATCACCGATGCTCAGCTCGTTATAATGAAACAGACTCGCCGCGAGCGCGGCATCCGCTTTGCCGTGGGTGAGCGCGGTATAGAAGTGGTCTTTCGCACCTGCGCCACCCGAAGCAATCACCGGAATCGACACAGCATCGGCAATTGCTTCGGTCAATTCGAGATCATAGCCGGATTTTGTACCGTCTTTGTCCATGCTTGTCAGCAAAATCTCACCCGCGCCGCGTGCTTCCACGTCCCGCGCCCACTCAACAGCGCGTCGCTCGGTAGGCACGCGCCCGCCGTTGATGTGGACAATCCACTCGCCATCGATCAGCTTGGGATCAATCGCAACGACGATACACTGACTGCCAAACGCCCAGGCGCCATCGTTGATGAGTTGTGGGTTTTTGACGGCGGCACTGTTGATGCTCACTTTATCCGCACCGGCGAGGAGCGTATCGCGTATATCGCCAATAGTGCGGATACCACCGCCGACCGCGAACGGAATGAAGATGCTATCGGCGACGTTGCGTACCATATCCAGCACTGTCTTGCGCGCTTCGTGTGATGCGCCAATATCGAGGAAAACCAGCTCGTCCGCGCCGGCACGGTCGTAGACCATGGCTTGCTCGACAGGGTCGCCAGCATCGCGTAAATTGACGAAATTCACGCCTTTGACCACCCGCCCATCTTTGACATCCAGACAGGGGATAATGCGTTTTGCCAGTGTCACGCCTTGCTCTCCTTTGCCGCCGCGAGGGCTTCTTGTAAGCTGATTTCGTCTTTGTAGAGCGCCATGCCGATTACAACGCCGGCGACCGCGTGGCTATAGGCTAATTCCTGAATTTCGATCATGCGGCTGATGCCACCGGACGCGATCACTTTTAAGCCGGTGTTCTGGGCAATGGCGACGGTCTCCTTAATGTTCACACCTTTCAGGCTACCGTCACGGCTCACGTCGGTATACAAGGCATGACGCACGCCGTTCTCGCGCATGACGCGCCCGAAGTGAATCGGGGTCATGTCGGTTTGTTCTGTCCAACCGTGCGTCGTCACGCGATCATTACGGGCATCCATCGCCACACACAGCGCCTCTGTGCCAAAACGCTCGATCGCTGTACGCATTGTGTCGGGTTGCTGTGCCGCCATCGTGCCGACCACCACCCGCGCTAGACCTACATCGAGAGCCGTCTGGATGGCATCGAGTGAGCGCACACCGCCGCCGAATTGTACGCGCACGTCCAGCTTGGCGACTTCGCGCACAATCTCGAAGTTATCGTTCTCAGTGTCGAAGGCACCGTCCAAGTTCACCATATGCAACCACTCCGCGCCCTGCGCGATCCACGCCTGCGCGGTGGCAATCGGGTCATCGCTAAAGGTCGTCTGGCGGTCGGGATCACCTTCTTGTAAGCGCACGACTTTGCCGCCGCGTACATCTATCGCCGGATAGACTATCATGTTTTTACTCCATCTGTCACTTATGAATCGAATATATGTTGTTCCAGTAAATCGGAAAAATCATCGAGTTCTACCCTGCTACCACCAATTGTCATACCACTACTGAGCGTATCATCATCCTCGAGGCAGTCATCAGGTATGGAGCCTTGTACGGTATCTGATGCAATCCGTCTGCCGGTGATGGGGTTGATGATTGTGAGGGTTGTTTCAAATTGACGGCGGTCAATGCTGATGGTGTAGTTACCATCACCCCGTGTACTCGCGCGCGCGTATCGGCACGTCTCAAGCACAGTACTCTCCGTCTCAATACAGCCGACAAGCACCGCTTCTGCTTCATTTTCAGCTTGCCATTGCGGTTGTAATTGCGAATGCCACGCATGTCGCCGTTGCGCGTCAGCGATCAGTAATACAATCTGGCGGGGTTCAGGGCTATCGGGTACATGCGCGATGCTTGCTTCCCCAATCGGGACTGGTTGACAAGATTGAGCAATTGTTTCCCCATATATATTGTTGACATTTGCCGTTTCTACCGTGTTGACTATCAACGTAACCACTGCAAGAATAATGCCCAACACAATAAAAACCAGACATCCCACCCCGAAAATAACCGCCGCTTCACGATTCTCACGTCGCCGCCGCTCTTCCATATAATCCGAAATTCGATTGAAAATGTTCATCCAACATACTCCTGTGCATAGACTATAGGGATAAGAAATTGGTCAGAATCTGTAAGCCCACCTGCTGGCTCTTCTCTGGATGAAATTGTACCCCATAAATCTGATCGCGCTCGACCGCCGCCGTAAATGACAACCCATAATCGACCGTGATGAGGCCATCATTAGGGTGCGTGGGCACACAATAATAACTGTGCACGAAGTACGCATAGCCACCATCAGGAATCCCGCGCAATAGGGCTGATTCACGGGTTGCGTGTAGCTGATTCCAGCCCATGTGTGGCACTTTTAACGCATCAAAATCAGGGAAGCGCACGACCTTGCCCGGCAATACGCCTAAACCCTGATGCGTGCCCATTTCGTCGCTCTCCTCGAACAAGAATTGCATGCCGAGACAGATCCCCAGATAGGGGATGCCATCGGTGATCGCTTGTTTGAGTGGCTCGACCAATCCTTGCTCATGCAGGGCGTTCATCCCCGCGCCGAACGCGCCAACCCCCGGCAAAATGATCTTCTCGGCACCCTGTAATTCCGCCGGCGCTTGCACCAGACGCACATCCGGCGCGTTGAGATGCGACAGGGCATGCATCACACTGCGTAAATTCCCCGCACCATAATCAATGACTGCTAACACGTCTCACTCCTCATACGAAAACAAAAAACCCCGCGTCGGTGCGGGGCAGAATATACACTACAAAATCTGCGCGATGGTCAGCCAACCAACACCAATGAGCGGCGTATGTACTTATGATGGTGAGTCACGCATGTCAAATTCAAGATCATGTTTCACAGTATAGCAAGGCTCGTCACAGATTTCAACAAGCGGACATCGGTTAGATCAATCGTATTCTGCGCTGGGTTGATTGGTGATCGTGTGCGAGTCGGACTATAATAGATGGTGTAAATATTCGCGAGATTAATCCATATCGCAAGGATTGTAACCGAAGTTGAGAAAGTACAAATCATGTCACCTCCGTATCAAACCCAAGCTGGTAATATTCTCATCGTCGATGATGTCGTCGATAACCTGACGATGCTCAAAGATATGCTAGAAGACCTCGGTCATGAGGTGGAAATGGCTATGAATGGCAAAGCCGCCCTGCAATCCGTCGCCAAGCATGTGCCGGATTTGATCTTGCTCGATATTCAGATGCCGGGCATGGATGGTTATAAAGTCTGTGAACGCTTGAAAGCCGATGAAACCACGCGGGACGTGCCAGTGATCTTCATCAGCGCTCATGCCAATATTGCGGACGTTCTGCGCGGTTTCGACGTAGGCGGGGTCGATTACGTCGGCAAACCCTTCCAATTCCGCGAAGTTGTCGCGCGCGTTCAAAGCCAACTCGCGCTCTCGCAACAACGTCAGGAAATCCAGCGCCTGCGTGAGCGTGATCGCCAGCAATACGAACAACTGACGCAGATGAAGGATCGCTATATCAGCACAACAGCCCATGATCTCAAAAATCCGCTGACGGGCGTTTTGATGTATACGCAGTTGTTGCGCGGGATGAAGAGCGAGACCGGCGAAGACCTGACCGACATCGCGCAGGGGATTGAACAGAGCGCCCAGAAAATGCGCCGGTTAATCACGGACATCATCGATTTAGCGAAGATGCAAGTAGGCGAACCCTTGACGCTATTGCCTTATCATATTCAGCCGATACTCGAGCGCATCGAACGCCAATTCCGCTTACAAGCACAGGAGAAAGGCATCACACTCACACTATCGCAACCTGCTGACCCGATTAAGCTCAACGTTCACGAAACGCAGTTCGAGCGCATCTTCGACAATCTGATCTCGAACGCGCTCAAATACACGCCGCAGGGTGGAACTGTCGAAATCATCATGGAAGCACATAGCGATCATGTTGCGATTGCTGTCGCTGATAGTGGATTGGGTATCCCTGATGAAGACCTGCCGCATGTGTTCGAAGCCTTCTTCCGCGTGAAGAAAGCGACGCACAAAAAGTTACACGGGTCAGGGCTAGGCTTGTCGATCGTCGCCGCCACTGTCGAGCAACATCACGGCGAAATCACTGTCGAAAGTACATTGGAGGCCGGCAGTACGTTCGTCGTGCGCTTGCCCCATATTGAGGAGTCCGCATGACAAGACATAATAATGACCGCAACCCGCTCATCAATCTCTTACTCGGTGCCGGTGGTATCGTCGGAGTTTGGTTGGCATGTAGTAAATTATGGGTAGATCACGAGATGCCACTTCCACCAGCACTAAACGCCCCGCGTGACGATTTTCATGGGTCACGCTCTACATTCTTGAGTTACTACAGCGATACGAGCGCGGACGGTCGTCCTTTGCTCTTGCTCCATAGCATCAATGCCGTCGCTAGCAGTTACGAAATCCGCCCGCTCTTCGAGCATTATCGGGGTAAGCGTCCGGTTTATGCGCTGGATTTACCGGGATACGGCTTCTCTGAGCGCGCTGATCGTGAGTATACGCCACAGTTGTTCGTCAACGCCATTCTCGATTTTATCGATCACATCGGCGTTGCGGCCATCGACGTGATCGGTCTCTCGCTGACGAGTGAGTTCATCGCCTCGGCCGCTTTACAACAACCGGATGCGTTTCATTCGCTGGTCGTCCTCTCGCCTACGGGGCTTGCCGGTCGCTCGGTCGATAAAAGCACGCAGGACTCAATCTACAACTTTCTATCTTTCCCGCTCTTGTCACAACCGCTCTACGACCTGCTGACAATCCGTCCTGGCATTCGCTTTTTCTTGGAGCGGGTTTTCTCGGGCGAGGCGGATGAAGGACTGATTGAATATGCTTACCAGACTAGCCACCAACCGAGGGCACGTTATGCGCCGTATTACTTCGTCAGTGGCAAGTTGTTCACCTTCGATATACTGGCGACCACTTACGCTAAGCTGACCGTGCCCACCATGATTCTTTACGACAAAGACCCCAACGTGACCTTCGAGCAATTGCCGACTTTGCTCCAGCAGAATGATCACTGGCGCGCGCGCCGGATTCCGCACACGCTGGGCTTGCCCCATTTTGAACGTCTGGATAAGACGGTCGAAGAACTAGAATTATTCTGGTCAGAACTGGCAGAAGCCAATGCCTAGCATCCGCAACCGCGCTCATTATTCATCTGCATGAGCGCGGTATGGGCTTCACTTTTTGGGCAGCATACTGCGGATGCGCTCGGCGATCATGTCGATGGCGACCCAGTTAAAACCGCCTTCGGGGATGATAATATCGGCATAGCGTTTGCTTGGCTCGACAAATTTGAGATGCATCGGGCGCACGGTCTTCAAATACTGGTCGATGACGCTATCAGCAGATCGTCCGCGCTCTTCGATGTCGCGTCGCAGGCGACGAATGAAGCGGATGTCTGCATCTGTATCGACGTAAATCTTGATGTCGAACAAATTGCGTAAATCAGGCTCGGCGAAGATCAAGATGCCTTCAACGAGGATAATCGGTTGCGCCGAGATGTGTTCGGTCTCTTTGACGCGGATATGCTGGGTGAAATCGTAAATTGGCACTTCGGCGGTATGGTTGTTCTGTAATTGTTTCACATGGTCGATCAAGAGCGCGGTATCGAGCGCATCCGGATGATCGAAGTTGATCGCCCGTCTTTCGTCGTAGGGCAGGTGTGCGAGGTCTTTATAATAACTATCATGCGCGAGATATGCGATGTGCTGTTCACCCACGCGCTCCAAAATCTGATACGAGACGGTGGTCTTGCCCGATCCGGTCCCACCTGCCACACCGATTGTCACCGGACGCTTGTTGTTTGTCATGCGTGATCGACCCTTGAGGATACAAAACAAAAAGCCCGTCCAGGCGGGCAATCTTGGGTGAGCCACTGGTGGGACTTGAACCCACAACCTCGCGCTTACGAAGCGTGTGCTCTGCCAGTTGAGCTACAGTGGCATATAAGACAGTAATATATCAAAAGCCGATGTTGATCGCAAGGCTCAAATTCACGCGCCATAATGCATGACCGCCTACTACATGGCAGACGGTCATACAGAGAGAGTTTGTATAGCGCGATGCGCTTAGTCGCCGGCAGGGGTTGGCTCGGTGCTTTCGATGTTGAATTGCTCTTCTTCCGTCGAGCCTTTCATCGCCCCCGTTGACGCTTGTCCGGCGGTGACGATCGTTTGGACAGCATCGAAGTAGCTGGTGCCGACGAAGGACTGGTGCTTCACAGCGCTGTAGCCGAATGCCGCTTCCATCGCGAATTCACGATCTTGCAATTCGCTGTAGGCGCTCATGCCGCGTTCGCGGTAACCTTGCGCCAGTTCGAACATGCTCAAGTTCAGCGCGTGGAAGCCAGCCAGCGTGATGAACTGGAAGGTATAGCCCATCTTACCCAGTTCTTTCTGGAATTTGGCGATAGTCGCTTTGTCGAGGTGGTTGCTCCAGTTGAAGGACGGCGAGCAGTTGTACATCAACTTCTTGCCGGGGAACTGCGCGTGGATGGCTTCGGCAAATTGGCGTGCTTCGTCCAGATCGGGGTGTTTGGTCTCGCACCATACCATATCGACGTAGGGCGCGTATGCCAGCCCGCGGGCAATCGCCGCCTCTACCCCGTTATTGACGCTGTGGAAGCCTTCGCTGGTGCGTGGTTCGTCAGCTTGGATGAAGGGACGATCGCGCTCGTCGATGTCGCTCGTCAGCAGGGTTGCGGCTTCGGCATCGGTGCGTGCCACGATGATGATCGGCACATCCATCACATCCGCCGCGAGGCGAGCCGCCACCAGCTTGTTGATCGCTTCCTGAGTCGGGACAAGCACTTTACCACCGAGGTGACCGCACTTTTTAGCGGATGAGAGTTGGTCTTCGTAGTGGATACCGGCAACACCGGCTTCGATCATCGCTTTGGTCAGTTCGAAGGTGTTCAGGTTACCGCCGAAGCCCGCTTCAGCATCTGCCATCATCGGCGCGAAGTAGTTGACCTTACCGCCGCCGTTCATGTTTTGTACTTGATCTGCACGCATCAAGGCGTTATTCACGCGCTTGATCAGTTCTGGCACGCTGTTCGCGGGGTACAGGCTCTGGTCAGGGTACATCTGCCCGGCGACGTTGGCATCAGCCGCGGTTTGCCAGCCACTGATGTAAATCGCCTTCAAACCGGCTTGCACTTGTTGCACGGCTTGGTTACCGCTCATCGCCCCCAGGGCGTTGACGTAATCTTCGCTCTGCATCAAGTCCCACAGGCGTTCTGCGCCGTGCTTCGCCAGCGTATATTCAACTTTGAGGCTATTACGCAGGCTCACGACTTCTTCGGCGGTGTAGGGGCGCTCGATGCCTTCCCAGCGCGGATTATTTTCCCAGTCTTGCTTCAGTTGTTCGATTTGTTCTTGCTTGTTCATGATGTTTTCTCCCTAAATGATGTTGGAGGGCAATGAGTGCCCGCTATGATGTTGCGTGCGATCAGTTGATGTGTTCTTGTGCTTTTAACGTCAGGAACTCTGTAAACTCAGGTTCGCGGACGAGTTCATCGAACAGCTTGGCGGCAAGCTGATAATGACCATTCTCAAAGCGGTCGTCGCCAACTTCGCGCTGGATGGCATCCATCTCTTCTTCCAGCGTCTGGCTATATAAATCGAGCGTGACCGTGCGACCATCGTCCATCCGGGCTTCGTGCTTTACCCATTGCCAGACTTGCGTCCGGCTAATCTCAGCCGTAGCGGCATCTTCCATCAGGTTATAAAGCGGCACACAGCCATTCCCACCGAGCCATGCCTCAAGATATTGAATGCCGACCTTGATATTCTGGCGTAAGCCGTGCTCGGTGATGGTGCCATCCGGCACACGCACGAGGTCTTCGGCTGTCACGTTGACATCATGGCGCGGCTTGTCAGAAATTTGATTAGCCTGTGGCATATGCTTATCGAAAATCTCCTTAGCGATCGGCACTAAGCCGGGATGTGCAACCCATGTGCCATCGTGACCGTCGCGCGCTTCGCGTTCTTTATCCGCGCGGACTTTGTCGAGGGCGGCTTGGTTGGCTTCTTCATCGTTCTTGATCGGGATTTGTGCCGCCATACCACCCATGGCATGTGCGCCCCGACGATGGCAGGTCTTGATGACTAGTTCGGAGTAGGCTTTCATGAATTCGACAGTCATCGTCACCTGCGAGCGATCTGGCAGGACGAATGCGGGGTCGTTGCGGAATTTTTTGATGTAGCTGAAGATATAATCCCAACGACCACAGTTCAAACCGGCGGAGTGATCGCGCAGTTCCCACAGAATTTCATCAATCTCGAAAGAGGCGAGGATCGTCTCAACTAGTACCGTTGCCTTGATCGTGCGGCGTGGCACGTCTAGCTCATCCTGCGCCATGTTGAAGATGTCATTCCACAAGCGTGCTTCGAGATGATTTTCTAGCTTGGGCAGGTAGAAATACGGGCCTGTGCCGCGTTCGATGGCGGCTTTCGCATTGTGGAAGAAGTACAAGCCGAAGTCGAAGATTCCACCCGGCACAGGGTCACCATCAATCAGCATGTGGCTCTCATCGAGATGCCAACCGCGCGGGCGTACCATCAACACGGCTGTTTCCGCTTGCAATTGGTAGAATTTGCCATCAGCGCGAGTAAATGTGATCTCACGGCGCACCGCATCGCGCAGGTTGATCTGTCCCTGCACCATGTTTTCCCACGTTGGGCTATTGGCATCTTCAAAATCTGCCATGAAAACCGATGCACCACTGTTCAGCGCGTTGATAACCATCTTGCGCTCAGTCGGGCCCGTGATCTCGACACGGCGATCTTCTAAATCTGCCGGAATCTGAGCGATGCGCCAGTTATTCTCGCGCACCTTGTGCGTGTCCGGCAAAAAATCTGGCATCTCACCCGCATCAAGTTTCGCCTGACGTTCTTCGCGTGCTTTCAACAAATCATCGCGACGCGACCGAAATTCACGAGTGAGCTTGGCGACAAACGCCAATGCTTCGGGAGTCAAAATCTCCTCGAATTCCGGAGTCATCTTGCCTGTAATCTTAATGGCTTTCGCTTGCTCTAAAACCATGTGCTACTGCCCTTCTCCTTGATTGTAACGCAATATTGAATAAAGTGGCTCTCGGCATATGTTGTTTTTGTAAGAGTGACGATGCTAGAAATGATGAAATAGACTGAAGCGTTAAGCCGCCGCCGTCGTAACGACGACAGACATGCAGACTGAAGAGGCAACACAGGAGACATGATTATGGCTAGTGGTTATGATTTGCGTTTCATATAAAATGATGCAAAACATGATGCTCAGTTACCTCTTCAAAAAGTGCGGAAATCCTTACGACGCTTTCTAGTGTACTCCCCGCTTTCCGTCACCCTGTACGACAACCTTGTGAAATTTGGCGCATTTTTTTCACACAATCTGTGCAAACATCATCATAAGTGAGCGCGAGATAAACCTCGAAAAAATGCCGAAACCCCCCACTTCGTCATAGTGTACGAAGCGAGGTTCTTCTTTTCAGACAGATCGCAGGAAACAGTTAAATATCAAATTAATGGCGGAAGTGGCGCGTGCCGGTGAAGACCATCGCCAAGCCGGCTTCATTAGCGGCGCGGATCACTTCGCTATCGCGGATCGACCCGCCGGGCTGGATGACAGCCGTAATGCCTGCTTCTGCCGCGGCTTCGATACCATCCGGAAACGGGAAGAAGGCATCTGAGGCGAGGACAGCACCTGTAGCTTCGTCCCCGGCTTTCTTGACCGCTAACTCCACTGCATCGACACGGCTAGGCAAACCGCCACCGACGCCGACCGTGCGATTGGGCTTAGCGAGGACGATCGAATTCGACTTCACATGCTGGACGGCTTTCCACGCGAATTCCAGCGCCTGCAACTCCTCCTCACTCGGGGCGCGCTCGGTGACGGTCTTCAAGGCTGTGCCGTCCGGATCGCCCGCGTCTATCCGTTGAACCAAGAAACCTTGATGCACACTGCGAATATCGAGCGTGTTTTTGTCATACGGGCGCGACATCTGCAAAATGCGGCAGTTCTTACGGCTTTTCTTCAAGGCTTCGACTGCTTCCGGTGTGAATTCGGCCGCGGCGATGGCTTCGACGAATAGCGATCCAATCGCCTCAACGAAATCGACATCGACCGGACGATTGACCGCGATAATCCCACCGAATGCCGAGACTGGATCGGACGCGAGCGCCTTCGGAAAAGCTGTGGCGATGCTATCTGCGCTGGCGATGCCTGTCGGTGTCAAGTGCTTGACAATGACGACCGTCGGCTTGTCGAAGCTACTGACGGCGCGCCACGTTGCATCCACATCGAGAATATTATTGTACGACAACTGTTTGCCGCCCAGTTGCTTCGCCCCCAGCGGCGTTTGCTTGCCCTGTGTGCTGTAATAACTGGCGCTCTGGTGCGGGTTTTCGCCATAGCGCAATTCATCGACGCGCTGTAAGGCCATCGCAAGATGCTTCGGTAGGGTCTCCGGTTCGACGGCGGCGGTCGTCGTATCCTGCGCGAGAAATGCGTTGATCGCCGTGTCGTAATCGCGCGTATGCCCGAAGGCTTTGACGGCGAGATGTCGCCGCAATGCCAGATCAACCTCGCCCGTATCGCGCAGGGTGTCGATCACACGTTGATAATCACTGGGCTGGCAGATGGTTACCACGCGGAAGAAGTTCTTCGCCGCCGCCCGTAATAAGGCCACCCCGCCAATATCGATCTTTTCAATGGCATCCTGCAAGGTCGCGCCCTGTGCGACAGTCTCCTGAAACGGATACAAGTTACACACGACCATCGCAATCGGCGCGATGCTGTGTTCGGCAAGTTCGCTCATGTCGGCTTCGCTATCACGCGCTAGAATCCCGCCATGAATAGCGGGGTGCAGGGTTTTCACACGGCCGCCCAGCATCTCGGGTGATTGTGTGAGTTGTTCGACCGGTGTCACATCAAGCCCCGCCTCGGTCAGCGTGCGGGCGGTGCCGCCACTGGCGACTAATTCCCAGCCAAAGTTTACAAGTTCCTTAGCAAAATCCACAACATCGGTTTTATCCGATACACTTAGTAATGCTCTTGGCATTGTTCGCTCCTAATTAGTTTTTGTTACTAAGTGGCGATTATAACTGTTTTAAATGGTGAAACAAGCTGTCTTAGAATGTAAGTGGTGGGAATGAGACACTGTGAAATGTTTCGCGCAAGGTTTATGAAACGTGCCATAACTAGAGTTCTATTTAGAAGCACAATAAGGCAGAGGAGATAACGATGTCAGACCGCAAAAAAGTTGTGATCATTGGGGCCGGCTTCGCGGGTTTAAGAGCCGCCAAAATGTTAACCAAACACGATGTCGATGTTGTCCTGATCGACCGCAACAATTACCACACCTTCAAACCCCTCATCTATCAAGTGGCAACCTGTGGGCTAGACCCCAGCGCGGTCGCCTATCCGATTCGTAGTATCTTCCGCGAGAAAAAGAACGTCAAGTTTCTGTTGGGCGAAGTGACCGCGATTGATACCGACGCGCAATTAGTCACTGTCAAAAGTAACGGAAGCATGATTCGCGATGAACATTATGATTATCTGTTCGTAGCGGCGGGTGCCAAGACCAACTACTTTGGCAGCGACGAGATCGAAGAACACTCCTTCGGCATGAATGATCTCAATGACGCGATCCGCCTGCGCCATCACATCCTGCGCTTGCTCGAAAAGGCGACATGGACGGATGACGAAAAGCTGCACTCTGCCATGATGACGTTAGTTGTCGTCGGTGGTGGTGCAACCGGTCTTGAAACTGCCGGCGCGCTCTACGAACTGTATAATAGCGTGTTGCATCAAGAATACGGCAAAGAGATGAATCTCGATGTGAACGTCATCCTGCTAGAAGCCGCCGAAGAAGTCCTGCCACCTTATCCGGATAATCTGCGGCGGTCGGCTAATAAGCAACTGTCGTCCATCGGTGTCGAAGTTCGCACGGGCGCATTCGTCGATGAAGTCGGGCAGAATTACCTGCGCTTACGCGATGGCACGGTCATCCACACGCATACCATCGTCTGGGCAACCGGTGTGACAGCTAGCCCGCTCGCAGAAATGCTCGATGTTGAGCTACATCGCGGCGGTCGCATCCCCACCACGCACAAGATGCAAGTCATCGGGTGCGATAACGTCTTTGCCGCCGGTGACATCACCTATCTCGAAAATCCCAAAACGGGCAAGCCTTACCCGGGTGTGATCCCCGTCGCGCAACAGCAAGGCGCGACTGTGGCTAAAAACCTGATCAACACGATCAAGGGCGAGCCGTTAGAAGATTTCAGCTATTTCGATCGTGGGAGTATGGCGACGATTGGTCGGCGGCGTGCAGTGGCTTGGGTGTTCAATCGCTTCTCCTTGACAGGGTACTTCGCATGGGCGGCGTGGTTGTCCGTTCACCTGCTGGTGCTACTGGGGATGCGTAATCGCTTTCAGGTCTTCTTGAACTGGACGTGGGAATACTTTGCCTATGATCGGTCGGTGCGCTTGATTATCGAAGGCAATCAGAGCGGTTATCCTGATGTCGAGGACATATCAGAACCCGATACCGAGCGTCAAGTGGCGTAAGCGCTATAGCTATCACAGACGAGGGCGAAGGTCATCTTCGCCCACCCGTACCCACACGCGCCATCAAAGCCCTGACGTTCGCGCATCCTCTTCTGTCCAACCGCGCTGGGCAAGCCGTGCAAGTTCGGCGGCACGCGCTGGATTTTCAAAATAGGCTTGAAGCACAGCGCTCGCTATCGACAAGCCCGATAGCACGACAATCACCCCCACAATCTCCAACAAACGCATATCCAGAATGAAGATGCTGGTCAGCACCGTCGGCGTGAGGATCGCCATCAGGCTCGCTGAGATATAATGCAAAGTTTGTGATGCGATTCCGCCATATAAGGGGTCGATTCTCTTTGATGTTTCGGACGCGAAGTAACCGAGTATCACCCCCAGAACAACCAGAATCGCGACGATCATTGTATCACTCATGTGTCTGCCTTATCGGGGGCGAGGCAGAGTGCCCGCCCCCCGCTATATGACTGATTAGAACTTAGAACAAGGTGTAGATGAATGCACCAGCGGGGCCGGTCGATCCGAGAACGATAATCACAGCGAATAACAAGAGGGTGATCATCATCGGGATGAGCCAGTACAACTTGCGCTTCCACAGGAATGACAGCAACTCACCGAGAATACCCATCTTCATGAAGAATTCTTCTAGTGCGTTGCTATCGTTTTTTGTCTTTTCTGTCATGGTGTTAAATCTCCCATATATCGGGCTAAGGAATGAACGGGTCATACCAGATAATTACGGTTTGCGTACCAAAAATGAGCCGAGCGCGAACAGGTCAATATCGCTGTTTTTGAAGGTATTAAAGCCATCACGGGGCGTATTGACAATCGGTTCTCCCCGTAAATTGAACGAGGTATTCAGCACGACGGGTACGCCTGTTGCTTCGCCAAATGTCTTGACGATATCATAGTAACGTGGGTTAGTATCGCGGTCAATGGCTTGCAGACGACCGGTGCCTTCATGGTTGACCGCCTGTACTTTGTCCTGAATCTCTTCTTTGAAGGGTGCGACAATCAGCATGTAGCGCGGGGCTTGGTGCGTCTGTACCCCGTCATAATCGAAGAACTCCGCCGCACGATCGCGCAGGATGACCGGCGCAAATGGACGGAACGGCTCGCGGAATTTGATCTTGGTATTCACGATTTCCTTCATCTCGGCACCGCGTGGGTCTGCGAGGATACTGCGGTTGCCCAGCGCGCGCGGGCCCCACTCAAACCGTCCTTGATGCAAGCCGACGACGCTCTGTCGGTTCACCATTTCATCGACGATGACATCGACCAACTTATCCGGATCATCGTCGTAGGATTCATACGGGATGTCGTATTCATCGAGGAAGGCTTTACAGTCGGCATCGCTATAGGCTTTGCCCCAATACGAATGGGTGAAGTTATCGCGCACGCGCGGCTTGCCCAGCACCTCATGATAAACCCACAGCGCCGCCCCTAACGCGCCGCCATCATCGCCGGCCGCGGGCTGGATGAAGATCTCGTCGAATGGTGTTTCTGCCAGCAAACGCCAGTTGGCTTTCGTATTCAGCGCGACCCCGCCCGCCATCACGAGTTTGTTCAAGCCGGTTTGCTGGTGCAGATGATGACAGATACTAATCAGCACATCTTCGGTCACTTGCTGGATGCTGGCGGCAATATCAGCATAATATTGATTCTGCGTCATCGCGTCGTTGGGCGACATCTCGGGATTGGTGCGCGCTGTGAAGAACTCCGCATCAGGATGACGTGGCTCGCCAAATTCCTGAATGAATTTGTGGCTATAACTCCGACGAATGGAATGCTGATAATCGAAATATTCCATATTGAGGCTGTACGCACCCGTCGTACGATCGACGTTAATCACCTTGTGGATTTTTTCGACGTACTTTGGCTCACCGTAGGGCGACATACCCATCACTTTGTATTCGCCATTATTCACCCGAAAGCCGAGCCACGCGGTGAAGGTCGAATAGAGTAAGCCGAGGCTATGCGGGAAGCGTTGCTCGCTGAAGAGATCAATCTGATTGTCGCCGTCTTCGCCTTCGTAGTAACTGCTGGCTTTGCCCAGCGTGGTTGTCGTCCACTCACCCACACCATCGACAGTCAGCACCGCCGCCTCTGGGAAGGGACTGGTGTAGAAGGTGCTTGCCGCGTGGCTCATATGATGATCGCAGAACAGGATTTTACGCGGGTCGATACCCATCTCACTGCGGATGGTGGTGCGTACCCATAATTTTTCCTTCAGCCAGCTCACCATCGCCTCGCGCCACACGTCCCACGATTTAGGAAAGGTATTGAGTGTCGTTAGCAAGATGCGCTCGAACTTGATGAAGGGCTTTTCGTAGAAAACGACATAATCCAGATCATCGGCTGTGATATGCGCCATATCGAGGCAAAATTGTGCCGCGTGTGTGGGATAGCCGTTGTCGTGCTTCTTGCGCGAGAAGCGTTCTTCCATCGAAGCGGCGATAATCTGCCCATCGTGGATGAGCGCCGCCGCTGAGTCATGATAAAACGCAGAAATGCCTAATATATACATCGCGTCGCTTGTCCTATCCTTGTTCCTTAGCGTATTCAATATCTTTGGGGATTGGCTCGCGCTCGATCCATGCTTGCCCGACAGGTTGCGTCTCGCCTTTGGCATCTCGCACATGCTTCTGTCGCATGGGATCCATGAATATGCGCGAAATAAGCCCGAAAGGAACGAGGATTGTGAAATAAAAGAGAACGGAGATAGCGCGAGCGTTGCCATCGCTGACAACTGCTGCAATAATCTGGAAGCGACGCCATCCTGCTTTCCATAAGTCGCGCACGCTGTTTGATCCTTTCACCCAGTGGTGTTCGCTTGATCACATGATACCGCGCAAAATCATAACATAGATTAGCCCGCAGTCAATGTAGGTCAAGCTAGTTGATCAATCGTGTAGTAAACTTAATCGAGCAAGAATGAGGCGTGTAGACACGAATGTAGCAATTGTTACGATGAAGAAAGATTGAGGGCTCTTTGGGATTTCGCGTGGTTTTTATGGCAGGGGCGTTGCCCCTGCACCCCCACAAAGAACTGTCGTTCCTTGACCTTGTTCATTTTGAACGCTATGTGTTCAAAAAAGCAAAAGTTTTTGGCGTTCCCTTTTTGAAAAGGCTCATGTGTACACGTTGTGCAAAGTGGGACGCTGTCCCACATCCTGCAAAATTACGCCTTTTGAAACCATTTGTTTTCAACTCTATTGAGTTGAAAAAAGCAAGCTGTGAAAGTTTTGGTTGAGCTTTTTCAAAAGCTCATGGGTCTTAGGGCAAAGCCCTAAATGGCGATTGCACACGTTCGACATAAGAGCGTTTGAAAAAAAGGAACAAAAAGAGTTTGACCACACAAAATACGAAAGAACCAGATTGAGACTATTGATGACGTTTTGGATGATATATGTATTAGGGTTCGGCGTGATATGGCTGTGTGTAACGGGCGTTTGGCTGTTGAGCTTGCCCATCAAAGATGCCAGCATCGTTGACATTTTCTGGGGTAGTGGCTTCGTTGTCGTCGGTTGGGCGTATTTCCTGCTGACAGATACGACATCGGCGCGAGCGTGGGTGCTGATGATGCTGGTTAGCCTGTGGGGCTTGCGCCTGACGGCGTATCTCGCCTGGCGTAACATCGGCACAGGCGAAGATTTTCGGTATCGCCAATGGCGCAAAGAAGCCGGTGCGGATTGGTGGTGGCGCAGTTATATCAAGGTCTTTCTTTTGCAGGGGGTTATCATGTGGCTGGTTTCATTGCCGCTTTTAGGCGCACAATATACAGCGACTCCCGCACGGCTCAACGGGTTAGATGTGTTAGCTATTGTAGGATGGTGCGCGGGTTTCTTATTCGAGGTCGTCGGGGATTATCAACTGGCGCGCTTTAAGTCACAGCCCCAGAATGCCGGTAAAGTGCTGGATACAGGCTTGTGGCGTTACACGCGCCATCCGAATTATTTCGGGGATGCGGTGCAGTGGTGGGCCTTCTACTTGATGGCACTCGCCGCCGGTGCATGGTGGACAATCATTAGCCCGATCATCATGACTGTATTCTTACGCTATATATCGGGCGTGACCCTGCTTGAAAAGACGCTACAGCAGACCAAACCCGATTATCGAGCCTATATCCGGCGCACATCGCCCTTCGTGCCGATGCCACCCCGCGATTAATTCGGCGAGAAGGGTACGTCTTCATCGCCAAATTCTGGTGGTGCGAGCAGAATATCGAGAATGGCGACTTCGTGCTGATACTGGCGGATGAGTTGTGTCAGAAAATCGCGCATGCTGGGGATTTCGAGCAGGGCTTGCTTGTCCTCACTCTCGGTTTGTAAGAGTACCGCGGCGAGATAGGCGAGTGCTTTAGGGTCATCTGGAATCTGTGATGTGTCGAATTCAAGTTGCTTCGCCTCCTGTAGCGCTTCCAGATATTCGTTAATCAAGCCTTTGAGATGTGTACCCCCCCGTTCGATCAAGCCGGGATAATTTTCAGTGAAGGGCATCAGATCGACATCACCCTGCAAATACGCTTTGTCAGTATCTAAGGAGTTGACGCGAAAGCGATCGCGCCCGATGGCTAAAATATTCATGCGTCCATAGGGCAAGCGTTGCACGTTGGTAATATGTGCGGTCGTGCCGATCATATGAGGCTTTGCCAAGGGGCCGAGTGCCTCGCGCCCTTCTTCGATGAGTACCACGCCGAAGGGCTTCTGCATCTCGATACATTCGTTGATCATCTGCTTGTATCGGTCTTCAAAAATGTGCAGTCGTAACGGCATCCCCGGAAACAGCACCGAGCCAAGCGGAAAGAGCGATAATTCCATAAGAACATTCACCTAGTTAGAGTTCTATTGCATTATCTTGTTATTATAACGCAAGAGCCTTGATAAATGGTCATTGTTTGCTAAACGCTTCTTAAGCATCATCGACTATGTTAACAGCATTTAATCGTACTAGAGCAAATGAGATTAACGACAATGCCACTCTTGCGCGTTTTGCACGATGACCAGACCACCGAAATCAATGTCGAAACCGGTGCAAACCTGCGCCGAACCCTGCTCGATCATGGCATATCCCCCTATACCGCAATCACGCGCATTGCCAATTGTGGCGGCAATGGTATCTGCGCGACCTGTGGCGTGTGGATCGAGAGCAACGAACCCGCCCCGCAACACTGGCACGACAAGATGGCGAATCGCTTCGGTTATCCGCGTCTCTCTTGCCAGATTGCAATTGATGAGGATATGACGGTGCGTATCTTGGATGATAAACTCATCTGGGGCGGGCGTGATCCGCAACGAGCCAACAAACTCGCCCCGTAATTCATTGACCACGCGAGAGAGTGATTGACCATATGACCCCTTTAGTTTCTACTGCTTGGCTTGCCGAGCATCTCTATGATGATGATCTGCGTATTGTCGATATTCGCGGGCATGTGTTGCCGGCTAGCCAGCCGCCACCGCATTATTTCAACCATCGCGATGAATACGACGAAGCCCACATCCCGAACGCGGTCTTCATCGACTGGACGACAGACATTGTTGAGCCACAATCGCCGACATACGATGTCGCTGAACCGCAACGCTATGCTGAATTGATGGCATCGCTGGGCATCGGTGACACGCATCGCGTGGTCGCCTATGATGATGCCAACGGCATGTTTGCGGCGCGCCTGTGGTGGACGATGACCTATTACGGACACGATCAGGTTGCAGTGCTAGATGGTGGCTGGCAGAAGTGGGTTGCGGAAGGGCATCCGACCACTTGCGACGTGCCCCAGCATCCATCAGCAGTCTTCACAGCCCGACCACAAGCCCAGCATCGCGCCACCGCGGCAACAATCCTCGATACCTCACCCCCTCTGCTGGATGTGCGTTCACCGGCTGAGTTTGCTGGCCAAGCCTCGCGCGCGACCCGCAAAGGACGTATCCCGCAGGCGATCAATGTGCCACGCAAGCAATTGCTGACTGCCGATGGTATGCTGAAACCCGCCGACGACCTGCGCCGGTTATTCACCGATGCGGGCATCGTGCTCGATGATCCTGCGACGGTGGTCTACTGCAATTCGGGCGTATCGGCGAGTTATGGCTTGCTGGCGTTGCGCGTCGCCGGTTTAGATGGCGGGCGCGTCTACGATGGTTCGTGGAAAGACTGGGGCAACGACGACAGCAAGCCGATCGCCTAGCCCCATGTTCATCAGCGCGCGATGATGATGACGAAGTACAAGGGAATCAAGCCCAGCACCGCGATGATTGCCAGCACAGCGAGCGCGATCGTCGCGTAGTCGGGGCGGTCGTCGCTCTCGGTTGGCATCGGGCGGCTGTATTGTTGCGTGTTATAAAATCCCGTGTTGCCGTATTGTGTGCCCTGTGGTGCGGGTGGTGTGTACGGTGCAGGTTGCTGGGTAGGTGCTGGCGCAGACGCGGACGGCGCTTGCTGGGACTTCTGGTAGGCATTGCGCGGATGATACGGACGCGGCGCGTTTGGTGCCGCGCTGTAGCGTGCTGTGGCTTCTTCGTTGCTGGCGTTCGGCGGTGGCGCGGGTTGGCTGCGCCCGGAGGGTGCTGGCGGAATCCCGATCCCCGGTGGGCGATTGGCAGGCGGTGGTTGCTGACTGCGCGTTTTGATCGGCGGTGGCACTTTGGGACTCATCATCGTGTTATCTTGCGACCGATCCTGAAACTTCTGCAAGATATTGCCCAGTTGATCGGCTTCGCGGTAGCGTTCGTTGGGATGTTTGCTCATCACTTTATGCACAGTCCGCGCCAACGACTCCGGCACTTTCGGATTACGTTCGGTGACCATCGGCACACGCTCGCGGATGTGAGCGAGGGCGAGTTCTTGCTGATTGTTGCCCGTGTACGGCAGTTCACCCGTGAGCATCTCGAACAGCACAATGCCGATCGCGTAAACGTCAGCGGCGGGGGTCGGGCGTTCGCCTTTGGCTTGCTCTGGCGCGAAGTAATGCGGGCTACCCCACACGACATCGGCTTTTTCGACGGGTTGGGTGTCAGTCAAGGCTTGCGCGATGCCGAAGTCCGTCACTTTGACCACATCATCCGGCGTAATCAGCACGTTCTGCGGTTTCACATCCGCATGAACCAGCCCTGAGCGATGCGCGTAACCGATCCCCGCGCAAATCTGGATGCCAATCTCTAGCACGCGGTTAACAGGCAGAGGCCCGCCGTGTTCTTTGATGATCTTCTTTAAATCGCGTCCTTCGACCATTTCCATCACGATGTAATGTGTAGGGCCGTCACTGCCCACGTCATGCACGGTGACGATATTAGGGTGTGATAAATTAGCGACTGCCCGTGCTTCGTTGCGGAATTTCTCTAAGAATGAGGGGTCGCGCGTCAAGCTCGGACGCAGAATTTTAATGGCGACCGAGCGCCCCAATGCTCGATCGATTGCTTTGTAAATGACGGACATGCCACCGCTTCCCTGTTGTGCGACTAGGGCATATCGTCCATTGAGAACTGTTTCACTCATACCACACCATGTACCTTCGCCTAGAGGCGCGTTATTGGGTCAAATCGTTGTCTATATTCTAACAAAGCACTGCGGTCTGTCATACTCGCAATGTAATCGGCTACGACGCGATGCACGCCCTGTTTCTCGACACGTGCTTGATAGGGCTGGGGTAGTTGGCGTGGCTCCTTGATATAGGCTTGGAACAGACGCTGGATGAAATGCTCTGCGCGTTCTTTCATGCGGACAACGCGATAGTGATAGTACATATTCTGGTATAAAAAGTCCTTGAGCGTGCGATTGCGCCGCGCTTGATCCTCGCTATAGCGCACGATGTTCTGCGGGTGTGTCTGAATTTGTTCGACGCTGTTCAGTTGTTCGGCGGCGATTCGTTCGCTGGTGGCGCGCAACACATCGCTGACCATCACGCCGACAAGCTCGCGGACAAAACGATGACGATCGACCTCGCCTAGCACATGCCCCGACCAGTTGAGCCGGTCGCATAGCATCTGCCAGATTTCTAGAGGCTCGACCTGTGCGACACTAATCAAGCCGGATTGTAGACCGTCGTCCAGATCATGCGCGTTGTAGGCGAGTTCGTCGGCAACATCGGCAATTTGCGCCTCGATGCTCCCGCGCGTGTCAGGGTCGAAGTCGGTGCTTTTGCTCAGGTCATATTCGGTCTCATGTTTGGCAATGCCCTCTAAGGTCTCGAATGTCAAATTCAAGCCGCGCCACTGCGAATACCGTTGCTCCAGTTCAGTGACGACGCGATAGCTCTGATGATTGTGGTTAAATCCGCCGTGGTCGCTCATCAATTCATCGAGGATGTCCTCACCCGCGTGACCGAAGGGCGGATGTCCGAGATCATGCGCGAGGCAGATGGCCTCCGTCAGGTCTTCGTTCGCGCCTAGCGCGCGGGCGAGCGTGCGCCCGATCTGAGCGACTTCGAGCGTGTGCGTCAGGCGAGTGCGATAATAATCGCCAGCATCGTTGACAAACACCTGTGTCTTGTATTCGAGCTTGCGAAAGGCTTCAGAATGAATGATGCGGTCACGATCACGCTGGAAGGATGTGCGATAATCCGGCTCATGATCGCGATGGAAGCGTCCCTGTGAGTGCTGACTGCGAAGCGCATATGGCGCGAGGGTTTGGTCTTCAAGTTGTTCGAGTTGTTGCCGTGTGTTGTACATCGGGTGACTTTCTCAGATTATTGATGATCAATCTATCTCTCATTTTAGTCGTTTTGGACAAAACAACAAAAGCCCCTTGCAGGATTAAGCGTTTGTTGTGATTCTTATGTTACAATTTCGCATTACGCCATGCTCATTTCTGAAGCATATCATAAACGAGGTTCTACAATTATGGATATTAATCAAATTGCGCGGATGATCGAGTGGCTCGATGAAGAACGTCGCCACGATAAGCAAGTTATCGCCACGCTAGAAGAACGATTGGAACAGCAATCGGAGACGATTAGCACGCTACAACGTCGTCTGAGTTCAGTCGAGTCGGATCAGACGGTGATCCAGACTAGTTCATTGCCGACCGATAAAGAGCGTGATATGGTCGAGCAGATGCGGCAAGAGATGCGCCAGATGCTAGAGAACAGCGAGTCGCGGCGTTTGAATGCTGAGCGCGAAGCCGAGCGGCGTCAAGAGTTGAACCGCAACGGTGTGGCACGCAGTATTCAGGACTTGACCGAGCGCGTCGAGAAATTGCAACGCAGTACCGGCAGTATCACTGAACTAAAAGGTGAGGGTGATCGTGTTAGTGATATGGTGATTGTGCTACAACAGCGCGTCGATGATCTGGCGAAGCAGTTAGAAGCCCCCGACCGTCGCCTCGCTTTCCTCGAGGAACAACGCCGCCAGGATGCCCGCCGTCTCTCAGAACTTGAGACCGAAATCCCCGAACAGCGCAAACAGATTGATAGCCTTAAGCCGAAAGTCGCGCTGATCGAAGACCTGTCGATCCGCAACGAACGCCGCCTGCAAGAGTTGCAGAACGTCGAGCGCGAACGGCGCGAACAAATCCAGCAATTTGTCGATCAACAATCCCTCGTCGATCAGCAACGCAATCAAAAGGTCGATGACCTCATCAAACGCTTCAACGAGCAGGATAACTTGATGCAAGAGAATGCCGAACGCTTTGAACAGTGGGCATCTGCCTACCGCGAGATGAAGCGTATCATCGACGATTTCGAGCGCATCGGTGACCGACTGGAACGGCGCATCAACGAAGTGGCTGAGATGCAACGCTTGAGCGAAGAACGCTTCCGTCAAGAGTGGAACAACTGGCGCGACGACGACCAGAAACGCTGGAAGCAATTGACACTCTCCAGCGATGAGGTGTGGCGCAACCACGACAAAGAATTCGAGCAGTATGTGGCCCGCCTCGAGCAGATTGAATCAGCATTGCCGCCTGTACGCGATAGCTTACAACGCCTGTGGCAAATGGAACGCGAGCGCGCCACGCTCTACCGCGAGCGGTATCAGCAGTTGCTCCACGCCTATGATAAAGAAGTGGGCGAAGTCGCGCCGGCATCCGCGTCATCATCGACGGGCTATGCCAACAATGGCACGCATGGCAACGGGACAGGTAGCAATTACTGATGCGCGTCATTGGAACAGCCGGACACGTTGATCACGGAAAATCGACCCTCGTTCAGCGTCTGACAGGTATCCAACCCGACCGCCTGAAAGAAGAACAGGCGCGCAAGCTGACGATTGATCTGGGTTTCGCGTGGTTTGATCTGCCGGATGATGTGACGGTGGGTATCGTTGATGTACCCGGTCATCGTGATTTCATCGAGAATATGCTGGCCGGTATCGGGGGGATTGATGCCGCGTTGCTGGTCATCGCGGCAGATGAAGGGGTGATGCCACAGACGCGCGAACATCTGGCGATTCTGGATTTACTCGGCATTGAGCAGGCTTTAGTCGTTCTCACGAAGATTGATCTGATTGATGATGACGAATGGCTTGATTTGGTCGAACTCGATGTGCAAGCCTTGATTGCCGAGAGTACGATTGCTGATGCGCCGATTTTGCGCGTTTCAGCACAGACGGGCGCGGGGATTGATGCGCTGCTGCAAGCACTGATGTCTCTGCTGGCAGGGCTTCCCGCACACACCGATTACAATCAGCCGCGCCTGCCGGTTGATCGTGTTTTCACGGTCGAAGGCTTCGGCACAGTCGTCACCGGGACGCTATCGGGTGGGACGCTGAGCGTGGGCGACGCAATCGCCATCCAACCCGCTGACATCGCGGGGCGCGTGCGTGGCTTGCAGAGCTACAAACAGACGATCGAGACCGCGTTACCGGGGAGTCGGGTAGCGGTCAATATCAGTGGGGTAGATACCACCGACATCGACCGCGGTCATGTGATCGCCTATCCGGGACAACTCCAATCGACACGTCTGATCGACGTGCATTTTCGTCATCTCGCTGATATTGATCGCCCGTTGAAACACAATAGCGAAGTCAAATTCTTCTCCGGCGCATCAGAGACGATGGCGCGCGTTCGTCTGCTGGATAGCGAGGCGCTCGCCCCTGACACGCAGGGCTGGTTGCAATTACGTCTGCGAGATGCCATCCCACTGACGCACCGTGACCGCTTTATCCTGCGGGATCCGTCACCGGCGCGGACAATCGGCGGCGGGGTGATTGTCAACGCTCAGCCTGATCGCCGCTGGAAGCGCTTTCAAGCGGCGGTGCTTGATGATCTAGCCACACGCTTACGTGGATCACCTGCTGAGCGTCTGGTGCAGGTTGCAGACGCTGAAATACCCGTGAAACGCACGCTCCTCCAGCAACAAACCGGTTATACTGATGCCGAACTCGACGATGCCTTGCAGAGCGCGCTCGACCAGCATCAACTGGTTGAGATTGACGGGGCATACCTGGCAACCAGTCGTTATCAAGCCCTGCAACATCAGCTGGAGCAAATCCTGCGCGATTATCATGCGGACTCCCCTCTGCGTCTGGGGATGCCCCGCGCCGAGTTACAGAGTCGTCTCGGTGTCAAGCAAGGTCTCTTACAGGCGTTACTCACCACAGCGTCGGTTGTGGTCGAGAATCATCTCCTACGCTTGCCCGATCACCGCATCACTTTCACCCCACAACAGCGTCAGCAAATTGAGACTCTTCGCAATCTGCTAGCGCAAACGCCTTATGCGCCACCAGCCTATGTCGAGCTAACGCAGGTTGTCAGCGAAGATGCCTTGTATGCCCTGGTTGATCTCGGTGAACTCGTACAGGTTGAGCCGGAGATGCTGTTCTTGAAATCCGCCTATACCGAGATTGTCGCGCGTATCCTCGCCGTGATTGATCAGCACGGCGAGATCGATGTGAAGGGCGTGCGCGATATGCTGGGGTCGTCGCGCAAATACGCGATTGCCCTGCTTGAACACCTCGATCGCGAAGGAATCACACGACGGGTTGGCGATGTCCGCCAGCGTGGACAGCGCAGATGAAGTTATCAACTTTAAGCCCATCTCCAATGCTTGGGAGTCGCTGTACGTTGCTAAAGCCTGCCTTTCACGATATAATAATTTAACAATTTAATACTAATCAGGGGAGCTTGCAACAAGCAAGCTGAGAGGGCGCGTGATGCCGTGCCGACCCTTCACCTGACCAGATAATGCTGGCATAGGGAGTATGTAGTATCTATATGTTTGATTGAATCACCCCTATAGCACCCCAATAGGGGTGATTCTTTTTGACCGCACTTATGTTGGTTTATCCCCCCTGATTGGATAACATAATCATATACACATAGGAGAAACTTTAATGCGTTTTCGTATTTTGTTAATGTTCCTCGTGCTGAACTTGCTCACTGTAGCATCCGCACAGGAGGATGTGCTGACGGTCGTCACACATGATAGCTTCAATGTCAGCGCGGATGTGCTGGCACAGTTCGAGAGTGAGACGGGTTATACCGTCGAAATTCTACGCAGTGGGGATACCGGTCGGCTGGTCAATCAAGCAGTGTTGAGTGCCGGTAACCCGCTGGGAGATGTGCTGTTCGGGGTTGATAATACCTTCCTCAGTCGCGCGCTTGAAAATGACGTGTTCGTGCCGTATCAGTCGCCGATGTTAGATGTTGTCGATGAGCGTTTCATCCTTGATGAAGACGGTCGCGTCACGCCGATTGACTATGGCGACGTTTGCCTGAATTATGACATCGCCTACTTTGAAGACAATGATCTCGCTGTGCCGCAAAGCCTGCGTGACCTGACCGCACCCGCTTATGACGGTTTGCTTATTGCTCAAAATCCGGCAACATCGTCCCCCGGTCTGGCGTTCTTAATGGCGACCGTCGCTGAATTCGGCGAGCCTGCGGAGGATAACGACTATAGCTATGTCGATTTCTGGACGGAACTGGTCGAGAACAATGTGCAGATCACGGATGATTGGAGCAATGCTTACTTTGGCTTCTTCACGCAGGGGAGCGAAGACGGAACGTATCCGATGGTAGTCAGCTATGCCAGTAGTCCGCCGTTCACCTACGATGAAGAAAGCGATACAGTGACGACCGCGAGCATCGTCGTGCCTAACTCCTGCTTCCGCCAGATCGAATTTGCTGGCGTGCTTGCTGGGAGCGAGAATGTCGAAGCGGCACAGGCATTCATTGATTTCATGCTCAGCGAGACCTTTCAGGAAGATGTTCCTTTGCAAATGTTCGTCTTTCCTGTGAATGAAAATGCTGAACTGCCTGACATATTTGCTGAATACGCGCAAATCCCCGATGAACCGGCACAACTCGATTACACGACGATTGCCGAGAATCGCGAGACGTGGATCAGCACATGGACGCAAGCGGTAATCGGTCGATGAGATCGCCGTCACGGTGGTTGTGGTACGGGCTATTGCTCGTGCCACTGCTCTTCCTCGCGCTCTTTTTCTTCTATCCTCTGTTTTCAATCTTTGATGTGAGTCTGCGTCCGGATGGCGGGTGGGATTTCAGCGGCTTTGCACAGATCATCACATCGGCATATTATCGCGAGACGCTGTGGTTCACCATCTGGCAGGCAACGCTCTCGACCGCGCTCACGATTGGCTTAGCGCTACCTTCGGCGTATGTCTTCACGCGCTTTCGCTTTCGCGGTAAATCGCTTCTACTCTCGCTCTCAACTTTGCCCTTCGTTCTGCCGACGGTCGTCGTCGCGTCGGCATTCACAGCGTTGATCGGCTCGCGGGGAGTCGTCAATCAGTGGTTGATGTCCCTGCTATCGCTGGCGACTGCGCCGATACAGCTACAGAACACACTGGCGCTGGTGTTGATCGCGCATGTTTTCTACAACTATGCGATTGCCTTACGCATGATCACGGGGTACTGGGCGAATCAATCAACGCGCATTGAAGAAGCCGCGCGCGTGCTAGGGGCGAATGGCTGGCGTTTGTGGTTGGATATCCGCCTGCCTATCCTGCGCCCGATTTTGCTGGCATCGTCGATACTGGTCTTCATTTTCACGTTTACAAGCTTCGGCGTGGTGTTGATTCTCGGTGGTATTCGCTTTGCGACACTAGAAGTCCAGATTTATTATCAAGCCCTCAGCGTGTTCGATCTATCACTGGCGGCGGCGTTATCGCTGGTACAAATCGGCGCGATGCTCGCCATGATGATCGTCTACACCCGCCTCCAGCGCACCATCAGCAATGATGGCATCACCAGCGCTTTGCACATCGCCTGTCCTCCGCAAACCGCGCGTCAGCACGTATTCGTGTTTGTGACTGTCGCGCTGATGATCGTCCTTTTATTCACGCCATTGCTCGCACTGGTCTATCGCTCGCTATTTGATGACGGAACACTGACATTTGCCTATTATCGCGCCCTTGCTGAAAATCCACGCGGGTCGGTCTTATTTGCCTCGCCCCTGCAAGCCATCTGGACTTCGCTACAATACGCCCTAATCACAACTGGTGCAGGACTCGTGCTGGGGGTGTTGACTGCTTACCTGATTGCTGGACGGGGCATGCCGGATCGTCTATCGCGCTGGGCAGACCCGCTCTTCATGCTCCCGCTAGCGACAAGCGCCGTAACGCTGGGGTTTGGTTTCACCGTCGCGCTCGATCAACCACCGCTTGACCTGCGCGCGTCGTGGATTATCATCCCGATTGCCCATACGCTGGTTGCGATTCCTTTTGTCGTGCGCAGTATCCTGCCCGCGCTCCGGCGCATCCCGCGCAATGTGCAAGAAGCCGCGAGCGTCCTCGGTGCGAACGCGTGCCAACGCTGGCTTTTGATTGAGTTGCCATTGCTCAGTCGGGGCTTGATCGTCGGCGCAACTTTCGCCTTTACGGTTAGTATGGGCGAGTTTGGCGCGTCGCTGTTTATCGCTCGTCGCAATATCACCATGCCACTTGTGATCTTCCGCTTGTTGGGGCAACCGGGCAGTACGAACTACGGTCAGGCGATTGCCATGAGTGCGCTTTTGATGCTGGTCTGTGCGATCAGTTTTATCGCTATTGAGTCGATCCGTAAAGCTGAAATTGGAGAATTTTGAGATGCTCACCGTTCGTCAGCTGACATTTGCATACGACTCGCATTCCGTCCTACATGATATTGACCTGCACATCAATCAGGACGAAATTGTCTGTCTGCTGGGGGCGAGTGGCTGTGGTAAAACAACGCTCCTGCGCGTAATTGCGGGATTAGAAACGGGCTATGCAGGGACGATCGAGCTACAGGGGCAATCTCTACAAGCTGTGGCGGTGCATCAGCGTGGCTTCGGCTTGATGTTTCAGGATTTTGCGCTTTTCCCACATATGACGGTCGCGCAGAACATCGGCTTTGGTTTGCGGATGCAGGGCGTTGCCCGCAAGAAACGCACCAAGAAAATTGAAGAAGTGCTGTCACTGGTGGGCTTATCCGGTTATGCCGGGCGCGATGTGAGCGCACTATCCGGTGGCGAGAAGCAACGGGTCGCGCTGGCTCGCAGTCTTGCGCCGCAACCGCAATTGCTACTACTGGATGAACCGCTCGGGTCGTTGGATGCGGGCTTGCGCGATCGCCTGATTGTTGATTTGCGCCGCATCATCAAAACTACGGGCTTAACGGCGATCTACGTCACCCACGATCAACAAGAAGCCTACGCGATTGCTGATCGCATCGCAGTGATGAACGCAGGACGCATTGAACAGCTGGATACCCCGCAAGCACTCTACCGCCATCCACAAACGGCGTTTGTCGCGCGCTTCTTAGGCATGTCGAACATCGTTGATGATGCTGACGGGCTGAAACTGCTTCATCCGGATGGCATCCATGTAGATGCTGATGGTGATTTACGCGGTATCGTGCGCGAATGTCTGTTTCGGGGGAGCTACTACGAGATCACGCTAGCGCTTGATGATACGAACACGCTGTCGTTCACGCTGGATGCGATGCAGGATGACCCGCCGCAGGTCGGTGATCGTCTGTCTGTGCGCGTCGATGCCCCCTTTATCATACCATTACAGACATAATGGCTATAGACGAATGCTCTTAAGCGACGTATGTTAAGTCTTACAGTTCTTGTCATCATTGGAGCAAGCTCATTAGCGATCAACCTGCGCGCAAAATCATCGACAAACGTTTAATCGTCATTCTGGCGATTGTGTTTGTACAAATCGTCGGTGCATCGATGGTGTTGCCAATTCTACCCCTGTATGCAACTGGCGAGTTTGGCATGTCCGAGCGCAGTGTGACGCTCTTGAACACGGCATTCTTCGCCGCACAATTCATCGCCGGGCCGTTTATCGGGCGCTTATCCGACCGCTACGGGCGCATCCCGGTGTTGATTGTCAGTCAGGTGGGGACGGTGATCGCGTTTTTGATGCTGGGCTTCGCTAATGCTGTCTGGTTGTTGTTCTTCGCACGCATTTTAGACGGCGTGACGGGCGGCAATATCATCGTCGCACAGGCTTACATCACGGATATTACCCCGCGCGAACAGCGCACGACCGCGCTCGGCTATGTCTTTCTCGTCTTCGGGATCGGCTTCATCTTTGGGCCGGCTTTGGGCGGTATCCTCGCGACGACTTTCAGCTATCATACGCCGTACTTAGTGGCGGCGGGGGCGGCATCAATCGTGGTGATGATGACGTGGCTCATGCTGGAAGAGACGGTCAGTGCTGAACAACGCGAGGCGAATCGCACTAAGAAAGACGGCGAGATGACGGTGCAAACAGTCATCTCTAACGTGCCTCTGCTGGTGATCCTCGCTGTGACCTTCGGCGCACAATTCGGCTTTGCTATGTTGCAATCGACCTTTGCATTGCTAGGGCGAGATGTGATCTTCAGTGCGAGTCCTGATCGGGCGGAACTGGGCGTGGGCTTGTTGCTGGCGATGTTCGGTGTCGGGCAGATTTTCACACAGGGGTATTTAATCAAGCGCCTGATCGATCGCTTCGGCGAGAGTCCGCTGGTGCTGGTGGGGACGATTGCGCGTGGTATTTCGATGTTCATCCTGGCGATCATCGCGGTGCCGTTTTCAGCGGGGGTATCGTTTATCTTCTTTGCGATCGGCACTGGCATCCAGATGCCCGCCTTGCAATCGATCGTGACTAGTACGGTGCCAGATAACCAGCGCGGGGGCGTATTGGGCTTATATCAATCGGCAATCAGCTTGTCGATCATTGTCGGCAGTGCTATCTCGGGGTCACTATACATGATCTCACCCTATACGCCGTATTACGTCGGGGGTGGGTTATTCGTCCTGATGATCATTCCGTCTTACTTCTTGATGCGCTGGAGCAAACGGCAGGAACACGCTCGTGCCGCCGAAGAATTAGCCCTCACTGTCGCATCCGCCGGCGGCGACTAGTTGATAATCGTGATGAATACCTCATGAGATAATCCCTGCACTTGTGCGATTTATACAGGTACTTATTGACGAACCCTTGTGAACCGTATATACTGTTCGCTATATAACAAAAACAACGTAACTACTCAGATCAATTGATTTACGCCAGTTTCTGCCCTCAAGACAAGCACGGTTGAAGTCCCTCTCCTAGCCACATAGTGGCGGTCGGGAGAGGGATTTAGGGTGAGGGCTGAGTAGTTACAAAAACAACCGCATAGACAGACGATGACGGGGAGTAGTACACACGGTCACCGATAGCGAGAGAGTGCAGGTCAGCGGCTGGAAGCCTGCTTATCGCACTGTGTCGAAGTCGCCCCAGAGTTGCCCGCAAGAACGCGCTGACTAGCGCCAGTAGACGCGGGACGGGTGCGCCCGTAATAGCGATAATCGAGCGCGGTGAAGCGCGAATGTGTCTTCATCGAAGCAAGGTGGTACCACGGAAACAGCCCTTTTCGTCCTTGCCTGTTGGCAGGGGCTTTTTGATTCACACATGAGCCATGTAAAGGATGCTATGGAGCTTAATACGAACGACTTTTACGACAAAATTGCAGATTATTGGCATTTGTTCTACAAAGATTGGGATGTCAAGCTCGAGCGCGAAGGCTTGAGCTTGCGTTCGAGCTTTCGCCGGCGTGGCATCGAACGGGTGTTAGTCGCGGCGAGTGGTATCGGCACGCCGGCGATCCCGCTGGCGAAACTGGGCTACGATGTTGTCGCCACGGATGCGAGCGCCGGCATGCTGAGACGGGCGAAGCAACTGGCTGAAGAACACGCCGTCTTCGATCAATTGCAGTTCGAGCAAGCGACGTTTGAGGACTTGGCGCAGATCGTCAGCGGTAAGTTCGATGCGGTTGTTTGCAAGGGGAACGCTCTGCCACATCTCGTCACCAATGAAGCCATCGAAAACGCTGTCGCGACCTTCTATCGCCTCTTACGTCCGGGGGGCACGCTGGTAATCGGGCTACGTGACTTCGGGCAGTTCATGGAGCATCGCCCGCGTTTCTTGCCGGGCTTCGATCATAACGCGCGACTGCTTGCCCGTCCCTATCGCACACGATCTATTGATGACATTTACTGAGGAGATACGACATGGCACAATCCACGACAGCAAAAGCGGTTGATCAAGAAATGCCGAAGTATTACAGCTTCGCCGATGAAATGGAGATTTATGAGTGGTGGGAGCGCAACGGTTGGTTTAAGCCAGAAGTCGCCGCCGAGGATGCAGAGTCCTTCGTGGTGCCGATGCCCCCGCCGAACGTCACCGGCGCGTTACATCTAGGGCATGCGCTTTTCAGTTCGCTAGAGGATTTGATGACGCGCTACGAACGGATGCGCGGTAAGGCGGCGTTGTGGCTTCCCGGTACCGATCATGCCGGTATCGCCACCCAATTACAGGTCGAAAAGATGTTACGTGACGAGGGCACATCCCGTCACGACATCGGACGCGAAGAATTTTTGAATCGCACATGGCAATGGAAAGACGAGAAGGGCGGGCGCATCCAGCAGCAATTGCGCCGTCTGGGGGCGAGTTGTGATTGGTCGCGTGAGCGTTTCACGCTGGATGAAGGCTTGTCATACGCTGTACAAGAAGTGTTCGTGACGCTCTGGGAGCAGGGCTTGATCTATCGTGGCCCGCGACTGGTGAACTGGTCGCCGGGCTTACAAACTGCCGTCAGCGATCTAGAGGTGGAAACCGCCGAAGAAACGGTGTCGTTGTATTACTTCCAATATCCGGTGAAGGGGGGCGGGCATCTGCCAGTAGCAACGACGCGCCCCGAGACTATCCTCGGTGATACAGCTGTTGCCGTGAATCCCGATGATGAACGTTATCAGGATTACATCGGCAAAACGGCAATCGTGCCGATTCTGGGGCGTGAGATACCGATTATTGCGGATGAATACGTCGATATGGAATTCGGGACGGGTGCGCTCAAAATCACGCCCGCGCATGACTTCAACGATTTTGAAATTGGCGAAAAGCTCGGTCTCAATCTCATCAATATCATGAACAAAGACGCGACACTTAACGCGAATGCGGGCAAATATGCCGGTATGGATCGCTTCGACGCCCGTCAGCAACTGTGGGCAGATATGGAAGCCGAGGGCTTGACGATCAAGAAAGAGCCGTACACGACACGCCTCCCACGCAGTCAACGCGGGGGCGAAGTGGTGGAACCGCTGGTGAGTACGCAATGGTTCGTCAAGATGGATGCTATCGCCGAGAAAGCGCTCAACGCTGTGCGTAACGGCGAGATACAGATCGTGCCAGAACGCTTCACCAAAGTGTATTATCACTGGTTGGAGAATATTCAGGACTGGTGCATCAGTCGCCAGCTATGGTGGGGGCATCGGATTCCGGCGTGGTATCGTGCGAAGGATGGCGACCCGCAGGGCGAAATTTACGTGGGGCGCACGCCGCCAGCAGGTGATGGTTGGACGGCAGAAGAAGACGTGCTGGATACGTGGTTTAGCAGTGGCTTGTGGCCCTTCAGCACTGTTGGTTGGCCTGATGAAGATACAGCGGACTTCCAGCGTTATTATCCGGCGGATGTCCTCGAAACCGGACATGATATTCTCTTCTTCTGGGTAGCGCGCATGATTATGATGGGCTTATGGTTCACGGATAAGCCACCATTTCATACGGTGTATCTGCACGGCTTGGTGCGCGATAAAGACGGCAAGAAATTCAGCAAGACGCTGGGTAATGTAATTGATCCGCTCGATCTGGTCGAAGAATTTGGCACCGATCCTCTGCGTTTCACGCTGATTACCAGCGGCACGCCCGGCAATGATGTCAATCTCGATGTCGAGAAAGTCGCCTATAACGCGACCTTCATCAACAAAATCTGGAATATCACCAAGCTGGTGAATATGAATCTCGATGGTGAACTCGAGCTAGGCTTGCCGGTTGCCGATCAGTTGGATTTACCGTCGCGCTGGATTTTGAGTCGCCTGCACCGCCTGATCGCTAGCGTGCAAAACTTGTTCGATCATCATCAGTATGGCGAAGCTGGTAAGCAACTCTTAGCCTTCATGTGGGAAGAATTTGCGCCCTACTACCTAGAGATTGCCAAGCATCCGCTATATAACGGTACTGACGACGAAAAGACGACAACGCGCCGCGTGATGGTTTATGTGCTGGATCACTGCTTACGCCTCTTGCATCCTTTCATGCCCTTTATGACAGAAGAAGCGTGGAAATACATCCCGCACGCTGGCGAGGCTTTAATCATTGCCGATTGGCCACAGGCTGACCCGCATTACATCAGCGATGATGTGGAAGCGAAGATGACCGTACTCAATGAGATGGTGCGTAAAATCCGCGAGACACGTAACGAATACCGCGTTGACCCGAGCAAGCGTATCACGGCGATTATCGCCCCCGGTAGCCAGCGCGAGACCGTCGCTAACTATGGTTATGTGTTTGCGCGCTTGTGTAACGTCCACGATGTAGCTGTGCTCGCCGATGATGCACCAGCACCGGACGATAGTGCATCGGCGGTGGTCGGTGATGTGACAGTTTATCTGCCGCTAGAAGGTATGTTGGATGTTGAGAAGGAGTGCGAACGTCTGCGTAAAGAGCGCGAGACAACTGCCGCCGACATCCAGAAGACAGAGCGCCAGCTAGCTAATGAGAACTTTGTCAACAAAGCGCCGGAAGCCGTCGTCCAGCGTGAGCGCGATAATCTGGCTGAATTACAGGCGAAAGCCCAGCGTATCGAAGAATTGCTACAATCTCTCTGTGGCTGAAATTAGCGCGGGGGCGTAGTGTTGGACACTGCACCCCCACCTGGGCAACGCGAGTGCTTGCGAGGCGCTCGCCCCCTAATTAGGGGTCGTCTGGCTTGGGCTTCTCCCGATGTAAGAGAAATAACTTGCGTCCGGCACGTTGGGCGGCTTTGCGCACGGCGGGATCATCGTCATTATCGTAAACTTCTTTCAGCGCGTCGATCGCCTCGGTTGCCTCCAACAATAGCAACTCCTCGATCGATTGTAACCGTACTTCAGCCCGCTTATCGCGCAGGCGGGCGATGTGATATTCTATAATTCGCTGAGACACAACTGACACCTTTTCACCAATTACGTAACTAAGCCTAATTCCATTATATGCGTATTTTGTGCAAAGGATCTACACAGGAATGCCAATTCAATTAAGATTAGTCCTGACTGCTCATAGTGTCATGTCACAAGCGTTGTTATAATCGTGTTTGTGATGACCAAAACGGAAGGGAATCCCCTTGATTGATAGTGCGATTGTTCTGGCGGTGAGCGCGCCCGCCCACCAAAGCCAATTGACCGAGCAACGTCCGAGCGCCATTTTGCCCGCGCTGGGTAAACCGATGGTGGTACGTGTGATGGAGCGCCTGTATCGGGCAGGTATCCGGCGCTATGTCGTTGTAGTCGGGATGAACGAAGGATCGGTCGCGTCTTATCTCAACAAGCAGTGGATGACGGATGCGAATATTGAACTTGAATTGCAATCACGCGAGTCGCTGGCGACCGTGCTCAAGCGGGTGGCGCAACGCCTAGACTCGCCCTTTATGATCGCGAGTTACAACAGCTTCACCTATGATCGCTTTGTCGATACCTTGATTCGCCATCATGACGATCACCCCGACGATTTAGTGGTCACTGGCGCACACCTCACGCTATCGCCGAGTGCGAATAACTACTATGCCGAAACTGAGGATCATGAGAGCAATACCATCGTCAGCATCCGCGCTGAAAAGCCTACCGATATGCAAAAAGGCTACGTTCTCGCGGATTATATGATTTGTGGCTATCATTTCTTAGATTACCTGCGGCAAGTCGACGAGAAGGCGAGCGCGCCGACTTATGGACGCAATGCGCTGGATTTGGCAAAAGTCTACGCTGATAGCGCGGATGCACAGTTGACGCTGGCGGAAACATCGTGGATTCTGCGGGTCGAGAGCGACCGCGATTTGCTGACGTTGAATAAGCGCATTCTCGAAGACTCGAACGACTCGCACATTCTCAGCGAATTACCGTATACGGTGAAGATTATCCCGCCGGTGCGTATTGATCCACAGGTGAGCGTCGGGCAGGGGGCGGTGATCGGGCCGCATGTCTACGTCGAGCGGGGCAGTAGTATCGGTTACAATGCCAAAGTCAAGAATGCGATTGTACTCGCGCGGAGCAGTGTGCCATCGGATGTCGAGGTCGATACGGCGATCGTCACCAGCAAAGGAATCATCAACGTTTAGCCGATGCGCTGTGCCTTGCCCATGACGGATGCGCGTGTGTGGTTTATAATACTCGCGTTATTGTCCGTACAGATAGGGGCTTAGTGCGTTGTCTGAGTCGTTCAAAATCTGCCCGATTTGCGAGACACCCAATCATCATACTGCGACCGTTTGCACGACTTGTGGCACGGATTTATCCGTTGTTGGCGCACAATCGCGCCGCCAGCTTGCGCGTGATAATGCGCGCCAACAACCGGATGATTACGACTTTCGCTATGGTGAGACAGACCTGCTCGAAGGCTCTGTGGGCAACGCCGCGCGCCTCTTCACGGTCGTTGGCACAACCTTCATAATTGCACTTATACTCGGTGGGTTGGGGGTAGCGTTTTTATTGGGATACTTCGAGCCGGCGACAGACACCGGCGCGCCCGCTGATGCTGTGACCGCAACCGCTAGCCCGACGCTCAATCTTGTGCCGGTGACGCTCGGGCCGCCGACCGCTACGCCGACCTTCACGCCATCGCCGACGTTTACACCCAGCGTCACGCCCACACGCGGCCCGTGTACGATTCAGATTCAAACGGGTGGTACGCTCATTGGGGCTGTGATGAACTGTGGGCATCGCTCAATGGATGTGATGCCGACCGTACTCGCCTTGAACAATATGTCGGATGCGGCGCAGGTGCAAGTTGGGCAAGTGCTGGAGATTCCGTGGCCGACGAGTACGCCTGATCCTTTCGCCACTGAGCCCGAACAATCGAACGCGGACGACGCTGTAGACCTTGCCGCCGCCGATACAGACACGGGTGAGAACGACGCGCCCGCCCTCAATGAAGAGATTGATGCCTTCGCGCCGACTGTCACGCCGACGTTGCCGGCGGGTATCCAATGGCATCAGGTGCAATCACAGGAAAATATTATCTCGATCGCGGTTGTTTATAACGCCGATGTCAAAACTTTATCTGAACTCAACCGTGAGATCGATTTTGCCCGTTGTGACTTCGGTGAAACTTTTGGCGGGCCGGAATGTATTGTCCAGCTATTTCAAGGGCAGATGTTGCGCGTGCCTGCCCCTACACCCACGCCGACCTTCACGCCATCGCCCGACCCGAACGCAACCGCTACGCCCACACCGACCGCGACGTACAATGTGCCGAGCGTCTATAGCCCGACTGATCGTGAGTTTTTCTACCGTGATGAACTCGTTACCCTGCGCTGGATTCCATCGGCAACGTTGAACGCTGACGAAGCCTACCGCATTGACGTGCTGGATATGACAACCGGCGCGAGTTACGTGGGCTTCACGCAGGATATTGCCTTCACGATACCGCTGGATTGGCAGGGGACACAAGCGCCACGCCACGACTATCAGTGGCAAGTTGGGATTGTCGATCAAGCGATACCTGACGATGTGCGCTATCAAACTGCCGCGCAAATCTTCGTGTGGGAAGGAACCGCCCAACCAGAAAGTGCCGATGACTGATGCCCCGATTACGAGAACTATCCCTGCTGTTGCTACTGCTGAGCATATTAACCGCCTGTAATCTGAACGCGCCACCGCCTGAACTAGAACTGGACGCATCGCCCGCGCTTCGTCTGAGCGATACGCCGACACAAAGCGTGAGTCGCACGCCGTCGCCGATGGTCTTGCCATCGCCGAGCGCGACGCGCCCGCAGGTCGTCGATGTGCCGATACTGATTGCTTCGCCGCTACCGACCGAACCGGACGCGATGCCGACCGTGCTTGTCACGCCGACGGAAACCCCCGGCCCTTACGTGCATATCGTGCAATCCGGCGAGACGCTAGGCTACATCATGCAGTTGCAACCGTGGGGCTATCCTGCTTTTGATGAAGATGTGATCAACGCTATTCTACAGGCGAACGGCATCGCTAGCCCCGATAGTATCAGCGTCGGGCAGGAACTCTTGATTCCGCGCCGCACGCCGACCCCGATACCCGAAGGCTTGGAATTGACGCAGGCGGCGGCGGCTGAACGGGGCGAGACGATCATCGGCGATCAAGCCTTTGTGCAGGGGCAAGAATTCGGCGAGCATGTGGTCGAAGAGGGCGAGACGCTGGTCGGCATCATGGAAACGTATAATACGACGCTGGAAGTCCTGAGCCAGCAAAACCCGAACTTGAACTGGCTGGGGTGCGATTTCACCAATCCGAGCGGGGGCGAACGCTGTAACCCGACGATCTTCCTCGGTCAGCCGATCCGTGTGCCCTTGCCGACACGCACACCCGTACCGACGAACACGCCATCCGGCAACGAAACCGCCACCCCGACCCCGACTTACCCGCCGGCGCGTACCTTCTTCCCGCCGAACGGCGTGATCGCTTCGGGCATGGTCGAACTGAGGTGGGTGAGTGTTGGGGTACTCAAAGCTGATGAAGCCTATCTGGTCGAGGTGGTCAACCGCACGACTAACGAGACAGTCGCCTACGCCACGACTGATACCGCTTATACCCTACCGACGAGTCTGATCCCGGATGATGGTACTGAACACACCATTGAGTGGCGCGTGACCGTCGGGCGACGAGGGACAGACGGCACCTATCAGCCGATCGGGGGGCAGGCGGCGTTCCGTACCTTCATCTGGCGCAGTCGCTAGCTAGGTGCGGCTGTTACGCCCGAATTCGCGGGCCAGGTCTTCGGCGCTCATGTGGATCAGCGTGGCGACTCCTGTTGGGCTAGTGAGGGGGTCGGGGCATCGTTCCAGCTTGCGGATGAGTCCGCGCATATCATCGGTGTTGAGAATTTGTCCGGCTTTTGTCGCGCCACGCTCAGCAATCCGCATCAAGAGATCATCAATCAGCGTCGATGATGCCGCGCGTAATGTGTCGAGCAGGCTATAGATCATATCTGTGGGATCGCCGGCTTGTAGGATCGTCGGCACGGCGCGTATCTGATAAGTATTCGTGCCGAATAGCTCCAGCTGGAAGCCGACTTGATCGAGCGTGTCGAGATGGTCATCGATCACGCGGGCATCTTGCGCGCTGACATCAATCGTCTGTGATTCTAATTGGCGACTGGGGATGCGCGTTTGCTGGGCATGTAAGTCTTTCAACTCTTGATACAGCACCCGCATATGCGCCGCGTGTTGATCGATGAGGTACATCCCTGCCGGCCCTTCGCTGACGATATACGCTGCGCCAATCTGCCCGACGATGCGTAACGGTGGGAGCGTGCGTGGTTTGTCCGGTCGTCCCATACCTTCGGGAATCGCGGTCGGGTCGTCGGTGCGCCGGTCGTTCGCTTCTTGTTCGGCACGCTCATCTAATGCGAGCGACATATCCATCTGCCGTTCTTTGTCGTAGGGATGCGCCCAACCACTCTGATCCTGTGCTTGCTGATACGTGCCATAGCTGGTCTGGCGACTCGCCTGGGCGTAGCCCAGTATCGCCTGGCGCACGGTGCGCTGAACGGCGGTGAAGATTACGTTCGTATTCTGGAAGCGGACTTCGGATTTTGTCGGGTGGACGTTGACATCGACAAAATCGGTCGGCACGGTGATCATTGTCACTGCGAAGGGGTGTCGCCCCTTGTCGATCAATGTGTGATAGGCTTGCGTGATGGCGTAGGTCAGGTTGCGATCTTGTACGGCGCGTCCGTTAACGAAGGTGATGATGCGCGTGCGATCCTTGCGATGTAAATTAGGCGTTGAGACGAAGCCCGTCACGTCGATCATGCCGCCCGTCTCGCGGATGCGCTCGTTGCCCGCGATTTCGATCATCTCTTTAAAGTGATCTAGCCCTAGCACTTTGACCACCACATCGCCTAGTTGACCTGATCCTGATGACCGGAAAATCTCGCGTCCGTCTTGTACTAGCACGAAGCGCACTGCCGGATACGCCATCGCATAATTCGTGATGATCGTCTGGATATGACGCTTCTCGGTCGTCTCTGATTTCAAGAATTTGAGCCGCGCGGGCGTGTTGAAGAACAAGTTCTCGATTGTAATCACGGTGCCTGCTGGCGCGCCGATCGGCTTCTGCTGGACGATGATGCCCCCTTCGACGCGGGCTTGTGTGCCGATGTCCTCATCGCGGTGGCGGGTGACCAGTGTCAGTTGGCTGACGGCGGCAATACTCGCCAGTGCCTCACCCCGAAAGCCCAGCGTGTTGATGAATTGCAAATCGTCAGCGTTACGGAGCTTGCTAGTTGCATGACGGGTGAGTGCTAGCTCAACTTCATTTGCTGGGATGCCAGCGCCATCATCGCTAATGCGAATGCGCCGCCGCCCGCCCTCGGCAATATCAATATGAATGTGGGTCGCCTGTGCATCGAGCGCATTCTCGAGCAACTCTTTGACGACCGATGCCGGCCGTTCGACCACTTCGCCCGCCGCAATCTTCGAGATGACATCATCCGGTAAACGTTGTATAGCCATAAATGTAAAACCAATGTGAGAATTTTTGTTCGTTGCGTCCAGTGTATCATAATCAATAACGCCCCGTACAGTGTACGAGGCGCAGGCGCATCATCCGCGATGAAACGGTGCTACTATGTGTGCGTCACTCAGGTTGCTCACGACTGCCGGAGAGCAGGTTATCGCCCGTTAGCGGGA
Organism: Anaerolineae bacterium; assembly: GCA_034437755.1. Taxonomy (GTDB): domain Bacteria; phylum Chloroflexota; class Anaerolineae; order Aggregatilineales; family Phototrophicaceae; genus JAUZRW01. Next base: position 51,836 of record DAOTTV010000130.1, read on the forward strand.
TGCGAATGCCAAAGGTGCTTCCTTCGCCTTCAGTGCTCGTGACGAAGGCTTCGCCCCCATGCTGGACGGCGACGCTTCGCACGATGAACAAGCCCAAGCCACTGCCTTTGATGCGTTTGTGTTCTTTGCGACGAATACGAAAATGTCGCTGGAATAGGCTTTTCAAGTTCTCTTCGCTGATGCCGTAGCCGTTATCGGTCACCGTAATCACAATCGCATTGTCTTTCCGCATCACGCCGACTTCGACTGTACCGCCGTTAGGCGTGTATTTGATCGCATTATCCACGAGATTGATGATCGAGCGCTCTAACATATTGGCATCGACGTTCACAATCGGGATGTCATCGGAGGTGCGTACCGTCAGGTGAATGTCGTCTTTCTCGGCGGGGACGATTTGCTTCTCGACAATATCGTGAACGATGTCGATCAGATCGCTGGGGGAGCGCTGTAGCTGATAGAAACCGTTCTCGGGGTCATAGCGTCCAGCATCTTGAATATTATCGACCAGCGATGTCATCTGCTCGATGCCGATTAGGATCTTCTCGACGTAATACGCCTGCCGCTCGTTCAACTCACCGACCATCTGCGCCTCTAACATGTTGGCGAAGCCCTTCATTGAGGCGAGTGGCGAGCGTAAATCATGCGAGACGACGCGCACGAACTCATTTTGATTGTGGTTGAGCTTCTCGTGCCGCGCCTCTGATTTGACAGAGTGGGCGACGATGCTCAGCGCGTCAATCAATGAAATGAGCGTGTTCGATTCTTCTTCGCTCAGGTGGATTTCAGTCTGGTAGAGCAGGCAAAAGACACCAGCCACCGCCTGCCGATACATCAGCGGTACAATCAACCACCCGACATACTGCGTCGCGAGGGCTGACGGTAGATTGTTACTGATGTGTATATCGTAGCTCAATCTGCGTGTATATGACCGTAATTGTGTCGCTTGTGGCACGACCTCAGGCGAGATTTGATCGGCAATCAGGACATGTGGGTCTTCAAATAGCAGGAGAAACCCCGCGTTAGCGCCAGTCAACCGGCGCGATTCTTGCAAGACAGTTTGTGCAACGTCGTTTAAATCAGGCGATTTTGCGATCAACCGTAAAATATCCTGCAAGAGTGTTGCGCTATTGGGCTGTATATTGTTATCCAAGTGTGCCATCAACTCATCTCGTTTATAGTCATTCAACGCGGAATCCCACCAAGCATTATGGGGTAAAAATCGACGCTGTCAATCACATTCGCGTATTTTCGTCGATCATTACCATTATAACGCATATCCATGATAATGCGGATTGATAATCAAACGATGCCTACTCGCATTATAACGATAGGATCATGGTGTGGCAAGCAATCTTGAAAAACCGTAATCATACGAAGGTCTAGTTGCGGTGATTTTTGCTTCATGCTAGACTCGAAATATGACTTTAGGAAATGGAAGCGTACCGTATGACAGAGAAAATACTCATCGTTGATGATGATGTCGATAGCTTAAAATTGATCGGTCTCATGCTTAAACGCCATGGTTACGAAGTTGTTGTGGCTGATTCCGGCGGTAAAGCGCTACAGAAAGCTGAAGGTGAAATCCCGAATCTGATTATTCTCGATGTGATGATGCCTGATATGAACGGCTTAGAAGTCTGCCGTCGTCTACGGGCTAATAATGATACTAAGAACATTCCTATTATTATGTTCACTGCTAAGACTTTGATTGATGATAAGGTCAAAGGATTTGAGGCGGGTGCTGATGATTACCTGACGAAACCGACGCACCCAGCCGAACTCGCTTCCCGCGTGAAGGCAATCCTCGCGCGCAATATCGCCCAAGCTGATGGCACCAACCCGCCGACCGCCCCCGCAACGACGGATGCCAAGCAAGCACGCGCCGGTACGCAACCACCTAAACCCAAGCGTGCGCCGATGATCGGGGTTATCGGGGTTAAAGGTGGCGTAGGGACGACCACTGTCGCGGTCAATCTGGCGGCGGCGTTCTTGCGCGCGGGCGAGAAACCGGTCTTGGCTGATTTTCGTCCGGGGCAGGGCAATCTCGGCTTGATGCTCGGATCGACAACGCCGGGGATGGCGCGCATTATCAATCAACCGCAAATTTCGCCCAAGGTCATTGATAATGAGATGATCAAGCATAACAGCGGTCTGCGTGCGATCTCGTCATCCATCAACCCTAAAGAAAGCCAGATGACAATGTCGATTGACCGCGCTTTGGATATTGCTAGCACTCTGCGCGTGATGGGCAGTCCGGTGATTATCGACATCGGGCACGGCTTGACGGCGATGAACATTCGCTTAGCGTCCGAGGTGGACAAGCTCTTGTTCGTGGTCGAATCGACACCGGTCGCGCTGATGATGGCGAAGGCGCAACTGAAAGAGCTAGAAAACGAAATCGGCGGGGGGCGCATCAGCGTTGTGGTGGTCAACCATAGCCAGACGGCTCTGCCATGGCATGAAGTCGAAAATGCGATCAATCGCGAAGTCAAAGCTTTAATTTCACCCGCGCCTGAACTCACTTATCAAGCCTTAGTTAATCGTAACCCAATGGTCATGCTCCAACCGAGTGCTATGGTATCCGGTCAATTCATCAAACTCGCGGATGAATTAAAATCTCGCTTTTCGTGAGATGGTAAATTTGCCGACTTCCCCTTAAAATAAGGGAAAGTTAAAGTGGGTTTGTTAAATTAAAATGGATATTCTAAGAAAAATTAAAACACTCTCCGATTGGATTCATGCCGCAGATGCAGTTGTTGCATTTACGGGGGCCGGCATCAGCACGCCGTCCGGTATTCCTGATTTTCGCAGTGAAGAGTCGGGCTTGTGGACTGAGCATGACCCGCTCGAAGTCGCTAGTATCTACGGCTTCCGGCGTGATCCACAAGCATTTTACGATTGGGTGCGTCCACTCGTGGTCAAAACTCTGAACGCACAACCGAATGCTGCGCACAAAGCGCTGGCTGATCTCGAACGTCTGGAGAAGTTGACGACTGTCGTCACGCAGAATATTGATATGCTCCACACACGGGCTGGCAATCAGTCGATCTTCGAGCTACACGGTCACATGCGCGAGGCGACCTGTATTCAGTGTTTTCATATCTACGATAACGCGCCCATCCTTGAGCAATTTCTAGCCGATGGTAACGTCCCTTACTGCCCGCGCTGTGGCGGTGTCATCAAGCCGAATACGATACTCTTCGGCGAGCAGTTGCCCATCGTCGAGCTACAAGGCGCGAAGAAAGCCATTCGTCAGGCGGATATCCTGCTGGTCGTCGGCTCATCGCTAGAGGTTGCACCGGCGAACGAGCTACCGCTGTTTGCCCGACGCAACGGGGCAAAGGTCGTCATCATCAACATTGATGCGACGATGACCCACGGGGGCGATTTGGTCATCAATGGCGATGCCGCCGAGATTTTACCGGCAGTTGTGCGCGCTTTAGAAACGGCAAAATCACCTTAAACACCACAATGGATTATACAAGCATGGAACGAACTGATTTACTGGCACACTATAAGCGAATCATCGAGATCAGCCAACAACTCGGCACGACATATGATCACGTATCCCTGTTGCGCAAGATCGTGGTCGCCGCGATTGAATTACTGCGGACAGAGGTCGCTTCGATACTCTTGCTCGATGAGAATACAGGGCAATTACGCTTTGCGATGTCGAGCAATATCAAAGCGCATGAAATGGAAGAGATCACCGTCCCGCTCGAAGGCAGTATCGCCGGTTGGATTTTCACACGGGGCGAACCGCGGGTGATCGAAGATGTCTCGCAAGAGCCGATTCACTTTCAGGGCGTGGATAATAAGATCAGCTTCAACACGCGTAATCTGCTCGGCGTACCCATGCGAACCCACAAGCGTGTGATTGGCGTGGTGCAGGCGGTCAACAAAGTCGATGGGGAACGCTTCACCGATGGTGATGTCGAGACCTTACGCACGCTCGCCAGCCAAGCGGCGATGGCGATCGAAAATGCCAAGTTGTTCCAGCAGAGTGATTTCATCGCTGAGATGGTGCATGAACTCCGTAATCCACTCGCGGCGCTGAAAGCCAGCATCAATCTCATCCAGCGATCAGGCGTATCTCCTGAGAAAAAAGAAGATGTCATGGAAACGATGGTCGGCGAGACGGATCGCCTTATTAACCTGACGAACGATTTCTTGAGCGTCGCACGGCTGGAGTCTGGGCGGGTGACGCTGGATGTGTCGCATTTCCCATTGCAGAAGCTCATCACCGAGAGTGTCAAAGTCGTGACATCACAGGCGACTGAGAAGAATATTGATATTGTCGTGCCGGAGCTTGACTATACCGCAGAAGCTGATCGCGGTCGGGTTAAGCAAGTGTTGCTCAACTTATTGACGAATGGCATCAAGTACAATCGCCCGGATGGTACGTTGACGATTGTGGTTGAACCTGTGGAAACGCCGGAACACCCCATGCTACAAATTTCGGTGCAGGATACAGGCTACGGCATCCCGCTGGAACACCGCAAGAACATGTTCCAGAAGTTCTATCGCGTCCCGACTCTACAAGATGTTGCCAAGGGAACAGGCTTAGGGCTGGCGATTTGTAAGAATATTGTCGAGTCGCACGGGGGGCGCATCTGGTTAGATAGCGAAGTCGATGTTGGGTCGATTTTTTACTTCACGATCCCGCGTCCGATGGATTGAGACAGCGCGCGCATGATGCGACGAGAGTAGGTCGGGCAGATACATCCACGCCCGACCTGATACGACTGCTTATGCTTCAGCAAATTCGTCGAAGGCTTCATCCTGATTCAAGAAGGGAATTTCGCCCTTTTCCCACGCGACTAGCAACGGCACCGCTGTGAACAGCGACGAATAACTCCCCGATAGCAAGCCGATGAACAAGATGAAGATGAACTGTTGCAGGGTATCCCCACCGAAGAGCAAAATTGCAATCATGATGAAGAAGGCGTTGAGCTGGGTTGCCAGCGAACGGTGAATCGTCTCCCACAGGCTACGATTAACGATCGTCTCGTAGGGTTCGCCTAATCGCAAGGGGATATTCTCGCGGATACGGTCGAAGACGACGATGCTATCCTGCACCGAGAACCCGACGACGGTCAGCACGGCTGTTAAGAAGAGCGCATCGACTTCCCAGCCGAGCAACAAGCCTAACAGCGATGTCGCGCCCATCACGACCAGCACATCGTGTACCATCGCCATGATCGCGCATAAGCCATAGCGGAAGGCGTTCGGTACTTGACGGAAGGCGATCACGATGAAGCCTGTGATGACGATCGTTGCCGCCAGAACAGCGAAGATTGCCGCCCGCGTGACTTCGCGCCCGATCGTTGCCGTGACAGCCTCAAACGTGAAGCTCCCTTCAACAATTGGCGCGATTGTCTCCAATTCTTCTTCGATCGCGGTGACCAACTCGCTGTTGATCTCACCATCGACTTCTGGCGATGACGCGCGCACCGACCAGCGCAATTGTTCCGTGCCGAGCGGTTGAATGATCACATTTTCATCATCGAAGGACGCGAACACCTCGCGGATGTCGCCTTCGCTCACGTTAGCCCCTTCCTCGAATGTGAAGTCGTAGATTGCCCCGCCAGTAAAATCAATACTGAGCTGGAAGGGGGCACCGGTAGTGATGGTCGAGAAGATCATCACTAGCAAGCCGGGGACGATGAGAAATGACGAAAAGATGAAGAACCAGCGTCGTTTTTCTACTAAGTTAAACATGCATGTCTCCTTTATGCGCCCAGTAACCAGCGACGCTTTTCAAGCGCATCGCTCGCTACACCGACAATCAAGTAGAGGAAAGTGCGCGTGACGATGATCGCGGTGAACAAGTTCAAAATCAAGCCGAGTGCGAGCGTCACGGCGAAGCCACTGACGATGCTCGCGCCCGGTGTTTGCCCGAACAAGAACAGAATCCCGCAGATGATAATCGTCGAGATATTCGAGTCGCGGATGGATGTCCAGGCGCGGTCGAAGCCCGCGTCGAGTGCTTTTTGCAGGGGCTTGCCATCGCGAACTTCTTCTTTGATCCGCTCGAAAATCAGGATATTACCATCGACCGCTGTCCCGATCGAAATCAAGAAACCGGTGATTGCGGGCAGTGTCAACGTCACTGGTAAGAGCTTGAACAGCGCCATATTCAACACGATGAACACGCCCAGTGCCAGATCAGCACTGATGCCCGGCACGCGATAGTACAGGAACATAAACGTCAGCACGACCAGTACACCGACGATACCCGCGCGTACACTGAGCGCGACCGACTCCTGACCGAGTGTCGCGCCGACCTCAACTGCGGTCTCGACGCTCAACGGGATGGGCAAAGCCCCCGAGCGCAGTTGTAGCGCTAGTGTCTCGGCTTCTTCCTGTGTGAAGTTACCCGTAATCACGCCGCCATCCGTCAGCTGTGCTTGGATCGTCGGGGCGGATAGCACTTCGCCATCAAGGACGATTGCCATCGGTTGCCCGATGCGACTCGCCGTGAACTCGGCAAACTGCGCTTGGAAGTCGGGCTGAATCTGGAAGTTGATGAGCCAACCGCCACTCGCCTGCGAGTCCAGCTGGGCGCTCGCCGCTGAGAGTGCCGCCCCCGTGATCACCGTTTCAAACGGTTGTCCGGTGGTGGGGTGGCGCTGGCGGGTGGCGATGATCTCCTCTGATAGATTGAGATTCGCCTGGGCAGTCGTGTAAATCTCGGTTCCTTCATAAGCTAAGGCTTGGTCCCGCAACCCGCCGAAATCGACAAATTCGAGGAGCGCAGTCTGTTGGATCGTGTCAATCGCTTGATCACGATCGCGGATGCCGGGAATCTCGACAAGGACGCGACTGTTCCCCTGCACCTGTACCGTCGCTTCGGCAAGCCCCAGCGCGTTCACACGGCGCGAGACGTTGTTCGCCGTCTCGGCAAGATCTTCGGCAGTGAATTGATTGGTAGGAATATCGGCTTGGAGCAACACGCGCAACCCGCCGATAATATCGAGACCGAGCGGTTGCTCGCCCAGAATCGTGAAGTCTGCTTCTCCATCATTATTGAAGTCCCACGTCAGGTCATTCTCTTTAGGGATGACGACCCAAACGCAAAAGATGACCAATGCAATGATGACGGCAAGCCATTGGAAATGCTGTCTCATGAATAAGCCCTTCTATATGTCAGTTAGATGTATGCCTCCATCACGGAGACGGAATTATGCTTCGCGAGTAGATAGGTCTTGTTGCCCCATGTTTGCATTTTTCGTAACTTCTACGGGGTCATAACGATCAAGGATGGCGGCGGTGAGTACCCGTATTTCGATACCATCGGCGATTTCAACATAAGCGACACCAGCGGCAGTATCCATCCGGCGAATCTTGCCGACGACCCCGCCCCCAGTGATAATCTCATCGCCTTCAACCAGCGAGCGCGCCATCGTCTGCCGTTTGACAAAATCTCGCTGTTGCGGCATCACCCGAAAGACGTAAATGCCCCCCATAATCAAGATGAGGATAAATCCGACTAAGAAAAATTCACCTACCATGCCAAGCTCCAACACTGTTTGCAAAACACGCGCATTATAATGGGCTTCATTAGCTTTGTCTATCTCGCTTGACCACAATCCCAATTCGCCCTACAATACGGAGCGCACATAAGATTTTTAATATTGGATAAACTCAGGAAAGAACCGCATGCGCCGAACACGCTTTTCATTCATCGCGATCGCCTGCACCCTCGTGCTGGCAATCGTCGGTTTTCAAGCTCAGCCGACCCGCGCTGGGGATATTACCCTGATTAACAACGCCGGGGCTACAAGCTCAAGCTGGGTTGTTGAAGGCGAACCTACACTCGTCATGAACGGGTTCGATCTGTCGCCCTTGAATTTGACCTATCCGATCACGGTTGATACTGTCACACTCGCTGTGCAACAACCCGTTGCCGAGGCGGTGCAAGTCGTCATCTACGAAGATGGCAATGGCGGCTCGCCAATCGATGCCCGTCTCATTCGCCAGACGACCGTCACCATCCAGACCGCCGGCGTGGCGACTATCCGCCTGCCAGAACCTGTGACCACGAACGCGCCCGTGATCTGGGTCGGTTTTTATCTGCCGGTCGGGTTTCGTTTCTTCGCTGATGAGAGTGGCTCATCAGTGTTAACCTACTGGGGTTGGTCGCCCGGGGCGACCTTCGCCCTCTCTGATCTGGGGTCGGCGGCGGTTTTTGGCCCGTCGGATGGCACTGCACCGGTGAATATTGATCTAGGCGGTATTGCGCGCATCACGGCAGAAATCACTGAAGGCGGCACTGTCGCGAGCGGCAGTGGCGGGCTTGGCAGTCAAATACAGGGCAGTAGTGATGCTTCGCTGGATATTTTGCAAGCCTATCCTTTCTGTGGTGAGAGCTTGCGCTATGATCCTGATGACATCCGCGTGACGGTGCAGGCGCGCTTCACCGTGCATTGTCGTCTGGAATATGCGCCCTTCTCGCCGGGGGATATTCGTAACGACTTCGCCCTGCCCGGTGACGATGGCGATTACTTCCGCCGCGACCCGCTCTATGAAATTTTCGCACAGGGCGACTATCGTGATAACCCGCAGGATGCCGAGAAACTGCGCGTACCCGTCACGCATTGCCTGCGCCCGCAACAGGGCGATCTTGATCGGGCGATTATCGGGCTCGCCTACGGTGTGCCGCGTGCGTGGGAGATTCTGCCGTCGCAACGCTATGGCGATTTCATCTGTGCCGAAGTGACGCATCAAGGCTATCTCTCGCTGTTCGTGCCGCGTTCACAGGAAGAGACCGCGCTCAACGTCGATTTACAATTCGTCGACACACCGATCCTCGTATTTAACGGTACTGCGGTCGATAATGTCTCCTGTGGCGAAACCTACAGCTTGCGCTTCAATGTCATCAACGAAGGGCTAGAGACCGCGCCTGCTAGCGATGTCCTCGTGCAGTTCATCAATGATCGCACCGGCATCGCGACCATCAACAGTACGTTTCCCGTGCCGCCGATCGACGGGGGCGATACGGTCGAACTGCGCTACGGGCTAGAGATTCCGCTGACGTATTTCGACGAGTCGCACACGCTCTTCGTCGGCTTGAATGGTGATCGCGACTTTGAAGAACTCAACGCGGGGAATAATACCTTCCGGCGCGTGGGCATCATCAATCAGCGCGATAGCGACTTCTGCTAAACTGTGGTGGGGGATCGGGCAACTGGCATGATTTCCCCACGATCAACTCTATATGCTCTCTACGTAAATGCAAGGATATGAAACACTATGCGCGTTGTCACCAATCAAAAACTTGTCGATCGCAATCGCCGCATCGCGACGTGGCTCTTCTTAGCGACACTCGTCGTGCTGGTCGGGGGCTTCATCCTCATCAATTACTCGGTTTTCACAGGGAGTACGCCGCCGGGAGTCATCATCATCTTGCAAGCCCTGTTGTTACCGGTTGCGCTCGCGTTGACCCTAGTCTCGGTGCGGATGACGAATCACTGGGCGCGCAAACCTTATCCTGAAGAAGTATTCGATGAGAGCGTGAAGGGCTTGAGTAAAAAGAGCGTGCTCTATCATTATTATCACTTTCCAGCACGTCACGTTTTGATCACGCCGCAGGGCGTGTTCGCCATCGTCACGCGCTGGCATGATGGCAAATTCTCCGTTGATGATGAGGATCAATGGAAGACGCACAAAAACGCATTCCTGCGCGTCTTCAGCTTGATGCGTATGGACGGCATCGGCAATCCAACCGATGAAGCCCGCCAAGCCGCCGAGCATCTGCAAGCGCAACTGGCAGAGATTGCCCCCGATGTCGAGGTGCAACCGCTGATTCTCTTCATCAACTCCAATGCTGATCTTGAAATTGGCGATGTGAGCGTGCCGGTGCTCTTCGCTGATGATAAAGTCAAACCAAACTTGACGGATCATCTGCGTAAGCTGAACAAGCAGACCGATAGCAAAAACAAGGGCAATCAGAAGGCGACTCTGCCACTCACGGAAGCGCAAATCGAAACCTTTGAAGCCCATACAATCAACGCTTAATAGCACCCATCAATTATGAAACGACAATACACACGGCTCTTGCTCATCGGCTTGGTGCTGGTGGGCTTTGCTTTGCGACTCTATCGTCTCGATGTGGTCGCCTTGCGCGGCGATGAAGCCTTCAGCGCCCAATCATGGGCGGGGCTGTCGCTGTCCACATCCCTTGACGAGATCGCCGCTATTGAACCGCATCCCGTCCTGACATACGTGCTGTTTCGCTTGTGGGGCGTGGTGTTCGGCATTGATTCTGAATGGACACTGCGCCTGTTGCCCGCATTGGCGAGCGTGATCGGTATTCCGGCACTGTATGCGCTCGGCGTGCGCCTCACACGCCGTCCCTCGATCGGCATCATCGCGGCGGCATTGTGGGCGATACACCCGTTTCAAATCTGGCACGCGCAGGATTTTCGTAATTATGCGATCTGGTCGAGCTTGAGCATTGTCACGTATTGGCTGGCGTGGCGCGTCATTGATACCGACACCCGCCGTGATTGGCTGGCATATGCGCTTATGGCGACGCTGGCTTGTCTCATCTTTTATATGGAATTGCTGACGATCGGTGTGCTGGGCTTATACGCCCTGCTGACGCAATGGCGGCGCGTGAGCTTCGTCGTGCGCTGGTCAGCCTTGAATCTGGGCATCATCGCGCTGACGATTGGCACGTTCATTTGGTTGCAGGGGGATCTCATCACCAGTGGCGAGTATGGCGGCACGACTGGCGGCTTGGCGCTAGCACAATACCTTTATCGCTTCGTGCCGGTGCTCAATCTCGGCGAGACTGCGCCCGCTTCGTCGGTGTTGGCGTGGGTGTTACTGGTGTGGCTCATCGTCTGCTGGGTGTTGATCCTACAGGCGCGGGGCGCACGCTGGCAGACACTGGCGCTGTTCGTCGCGATTGCGGTGCTTGCGCCTTTCATCGTCCTTGCTTTGATCTCAACGCGCATGAGTATCTTTCGTCCGCGTTACGTGATGCAGGTTGCACCGATCTTCACGATGATGATCGCGAGTGGCTTCTATCTGCTGGCAGGGCGACCGCGTTTTGGGCGTGTTCTGGCACTGGGGGGGCTGGTCGTATGGGTCGCGTTAGCGAGTGTCAGCCTGTGGCGTTATCACTACAGCACGCCGCCTAAAGCTCTGCGCTGGGATGATCTGACCGCGTATCTCGACACGCACACTACAGACGACGAGCTGATTATCCAAACAGGGGTCGATGCCGCATTTGGCTATTATTATGCGCAGTATGCACCACCCGCGCCGGAAATCGCCCTGCCCGTCGATCCCTTCCAGACACCAGCAGAAATTGATGCTCTGCTGACGACGCAAATTGCGCCGCGCTACGACTCGGTCTGGGTCGTCGGGCAAACCTTCCCCGACTGGGTAGGGGCGGGGACAGTCGAACGCTGGATGCGTGATGAGCGTCAACTGGTGCGCTCGACATCAATTGGTGGCTTGCCCGCCCAGCAATTTCGCACATGGCAGGTGAACGCGCACGAACTGCCAGCGACCAGCCGCGCGACTTTCACCGATGTGGCGGTGCTTCGTGGCGCGCAACACTACCGCGAGCCGGACGATATGTTGACCGTCTGGTTATACTGGCAGGCGCGTTCGCGTACAGCGCGTGATCTCAAGTTGTTTGTGCATCTCGTCGGTCAACCGCGACCGGATAGTGGCTCGCCATTATGGGCGCAGGATGATCATTTCTTGCAAAGGGGGCGCATGTCATCCATGCTGTGGGATGTTGACGTAATCTATCGCGATGTGGCGACTTTATCGCTGGCTGGCGTGCCCACAGGCGTGTATCAGATTCAAGTCGGTTGGTATGATCCGGTGACCAATCAGCGCGTCATGACTACGAATGGCACCGATGCCTTTAACATCGGCACCATTGTGTTAGAGTAGGGGGGGTGACGCTTGCTCAAATATCAATTGAGTTAAGCGTGTATCACAACTCATCGAGGCGCGATTGCCATTTGTCTAACAAGCGATTGTAGATGCTCTCTGAGATTTCACCTTTCATGAAGCGCATATCGAGATTGTTGATTGCCCCTTCGATTTCGGCGCGGGTGGTTGGTGTTGCGCTAGATGCCGGTGCTGGAGCGGCTTGAGGGGCGGGTGCCGCCTGCTGTTGGCTGCCACCGCGATTCTTGTTCATCATCTCCATCATCTGTTGCATCATCATCTGCTGTTGCATCATCATCTGCTGTTGCATATTCTGCTGACCTTGCGTTTGCGCTGTCTGCGGGTTCATCGCCGCGCCGATATTCTGCCCGACACCGAAGCCCACGCCAGCACCCGCGAGACCACCCGCGAGACCCTCGTTGCCGGCGGCGGTTTCGGCAATTTGCAGGCGCTTAATGCGCTCGTAATTCTCAAGGCTGACATAATTCATGATTTCATCGGGCGATGCTTGCTTGGCGTTGAAGGGGTTGGCATCTAGCGATGTGATCTTGATGCCGAACTCATTCTCGAATTCTTCGCTCAGTTCTGCTAGCACCGCGCCCTCTAAATCGCTGAGGAAAGCGTTTGCCTGTGGCACACTCTGCACACCCGACCCCATCAGCAACACCGTCAGTTCACCCAGTAACTTGGTCTGGATTGCGTCTTTAATATCGCTCACGCGGGTGATCGGCTTGCCGATGCCGAAACGCTTGAGGAAGCGCATCGGGTCAGCAATGCGAATGTTCATCGTGCCGAAAGTGCTGAGCAACACCGCGCCCATACCTTTGCCGGGTGTTTCTAGCGGAATCGGTGGATTGGTACCCCATCCGACCTGCGGCATGTCCTTCAAGTTGATGAAGTATAAATCCGCCGTGAAGGGTGTGCGTCCGCTGGTTGCCATGCCGATTAAGCCCGCGAGGATCGGTAAGTTCGCGACAGATAGCGTGTGTCGTCCGGTTTTCAGCGCGTCCAGAGCTTCCCCCGCGCGTACAAAGACCGCCTGCTGACTCTCGCCGACGATGACCTGCGAGCCGAAGCGCCAATCGCCACTGCCGGCTTGTGGTTCGCGATAAGTAAATTCATCGTCCATCACGTTTGTATGGTCGATTACATCAAAAATACGCATAATGACTTGCTCCTTATTGAGTTCAAATACACTTGGGTCTGTTTATCAACAATCGCTATGGGCGATGCGTCGTCGCTCACACAGGTGTATTACATTCCATCGCTGATGCGTAAAATCTCGTTATCACGCAGACGAAAAGCCTCTAGGGCATCCTCAGCGGCTTGGTAGACTGTATCAAGCGCTGAGTCAATATCGCCACCTTCATCAATTGCTGTCTCCAGCGTGTCGAGCGCCTGCTCAAACTGGTGCAAAAAGCGGAATTGTGCTTCGTCGAAGGCATAGATGCGGTCGAGATGTTCTTCGGTGATTTTCACGGCTTCAAAGGGGCCGGAATACTTGGGCGCGGCAGATGCGACGACATCGCTATACGACTGCAACTTCGATTTGACATCGCGCGCACGCGACATATATGCCAGACCTTTGCCACCATCCAATAATTTTTTCTGGAGGCTATCATAGCGGCTGATGAGCGCTTCGATCTCTTGCACCAGATGATCGCGCAAGAGGCGATCGGCTTTGCGGCGCGCATCCTTGGCATGATACCCTTTGAAACCCGGCAGGCGTGTCATCAAGTTTTCTAGCTGCCCCCGTTGCGCGACAATCTGTTCATAAATCTTTGATCCCATGTCGATTATTCCTCCTCATGATCTTTGATCCATATGGTCATTGCTGAGTATAGTATAGATGCGCGAATAGCGATACTTGCCCCCTAATCGGAGGCGCTGACGCTCGGATTAGTTCAAGAAGTACTCCGTACCGCAGTAATCGCACGCGATCACGCCTTTACCCGCCAGCGTGATCGGTGCGCCGCAATTCTCGCATTTTTGCAAATCGCGCAATTGGCTGGCATCGGTTGAGTAGATTACGCCTTTATCCCAATTGATATACCCGCTGAAAATCTCTAACCCGACGAGTTGTTGAATGAGCGTGCGAATTTTATCGGGTGTTACGCCGACTTCGATCGCTAGCTCATGCACGTCGATCTGTCCGCGTGATTTCACAATATCTAGCAACTGTCGCTGTTGTTCCATCTCGCTCTCAGCGTCGATCTCTCGTCCACTCTGCACGTACATGTAAATGCCGAAGATCAACACTGGTGCGATGATGACGAAGCCCAAGAAAGCCCCGATGATAGCGCCACCTGCTGATAAACTGTCGTTTGATACTTGTACGGTCAGATAAAGCCCGACTAGCACCGCCAGGCCGAAGCCGGCGACGATCGCGCTGATCGCGAGTAAGCGTCCTGAATTCATAAGTTAAAAACTCCGTTTCTGTTTATCCAAAACCGGCACTGCCGCCACCGCCGCCGCCGCCGCCACCACCGCCGCCGCCGCTGAAGCTACCGCCGCCGCTACTGGATGATGGTTGGCTAGAGAGTGTGTTGGCTGTGCTGTTGAGCATGTCCGTTAAGCTATCGGAGATTGATTCTAAGCCGCCACTGAGGCTGTCCGACATATTATCGAGCGAGAATTGATTGCCAGAGCCGACCAGATCGCCAGGAAGCATGTCATTATGCGCGGGCAAGCCCGGAGGACTGCTACCGGCTGTGTAGCCGCCGCCATAATGCCCGCCCTGATACGTGGGATAGTACCATGTGGGAATCGGCACGAATACGTCTGAGCGGGTGAACTTGCGTATCCACTGTTTATCCAGCCCGAAAGCGACCGCATACGGCAAAAAATCGTCGAAGCGCTTGGCGGCTGTATCCAGATCGGCATATTCTTCGAGGTTACGCAGGTAATTGCGGAAGGCGTTCCACTTGGCGGCTTCGGTCGCGCCTTTTTCGGTCTTGGCGGGCATCACGGATGAGAGTGCCAGAATGATAATGCCGTTGAACCCAACCGCGAAGGGAATCCCCAGTAGCAATTGCGAGGGGATGCTGATCTCACCACTTGCCATGAAAGCGAACAAGAAAATGCTCCCGAACAGCAACGACGTGCCGAGAAAGCTCCACAGATTACGCACTTGATCAGGACTGCGCTGGACGAAGCCATGCTCTTGTAACTCGCCGTATAAATCTTTCTTCAGCTTAGGGATATATCGGTAGAACTTGTTCTTCAGGTCTTCTAGTTTGCGCTCGTCACGGGTCGTAAATACTTTACGCAGGATGTGTTTTTCGTAGGCTTGTAGATCATCCATTGCTTTGTTCGTGCGTTTAAGGGTCACTGTCTTGTTCGACCCGATGCCAAAGATGATGCCTTCGGTGCGTTCTTCTTCAAAGACGAGATACCCGCGATGCCCGAGATCAATCAAAGTCGAGAGAACATCGCGCAGATTAGCTTTCTCATCGACCAGCGTGCCGACGACCGCTGGACGCAGATCAGAGGGCGGTTCGCTGATGTATTCCGGCATCTTGCGAACGTGTGGATCGCGCCCATAGGTATAATACAGCGCAAAAAGCCCCAGTGGCCCGCCGATCATCAGCAAGAGCGTGCCGACTACCCCGACAATGCCGAAAATAGGTTGCAAACGTCGCTGAAAGTCAAAGCTGGCTTGCCAGGCTGGTGTCGCCATCTGGGGATTATGGGGATACTGCACACGCACTTCAAACGGCTCGTTGATGTTCAGCGTGCGCGTTGCCCGAAAAACCGCCGCCACACTGTTAATCTGGTTGATGTACCGTGCGAGATTCAGCCCGTTACACTGTAACTCACGACAGATGAAGGCTTCCGCAGGTGCGCCATAAGTCGCGATGGGGTCAACACCATCCCGCGGGACAGCCTTATCAGGCAGGTTAACGACGACCACGCTCTGCTCAATACGCGCGGCATGTTCAGGGGCGACAGCGAACCACCACAATTGATCGCCATCAGGGTAAGAGCGTAAGCCACCATCAACTGTGTAGCTGATGACGACGGACAAGGTGCGATCTGTCACCGGTTGCGGGAAGTAATAGACGATGGATAATCCCTCTTGCGTGTTGCGCGCGCAGTACGTGCCCGCTGTGTTGCTACACTCGGCTCGCAGGGTGACACCATCAGTCATGATTCGTATATTACGCAGGTCGTTCACGCGCTCCAGTGGGATCACACGCGACCCGAAGCGAAATGTCCCGTCAAAGCGGATGTCATATCGCTCTTCTACATCGTAGACATTCGCTGTCGTGTCGAAGTTATCGATCACCACATCCCATCGTTCCCAGTAAAAAGAACGATCTTGAGCAGTCACCGGGATTGCCAGTAGCAACAGCAACCCGAACAGTAACAAGCGTTGACGCATAGCATCTCCTGACATTGTGTTGGTCATTCCTAATCAGGATTATATCACGGCTTGGTGGCGCGACAGGGCTAATAGGGGTAAGATTTAGAGTATCTTTGATTCGCGATTGACCTGTGCAAGGAGCCGATCATGCAACGGCACATCATCATTCTATTGTTCGTGTTGAGTTTGGCGCTAGTGGGTGGGCGATCCAGCGCGCAAGATAACACGCCGACCCCCGCGCCCGATGGCACGCAAACTGTCGTGATCCCGATCCGCGAGGCTGTCACGCTGGAAGCCACACCACCCCCGACTGCGACCCCGAGTTCAGCGTATGATATTCATATCGTACAACCGGGCGAGACGCTCTACGTCATCGCAGTGCGTTATGGCACGACCACGCGTGAATTAGCTGATCTCAACGGTATCACCAATCGCAGTTTGATTTACTTCGGGCAACGCTTACGAGTGCCGACAGATGATCCCGCCACTGCTGAACCAGACGCACCGACGGCTACGCCGACAGCTACCGCGACTCCTACGCGGATTTCACCGGAGATCACGCCAGAAGTCACGCCGGATGCCGCCGGCGCGACGACTTACATCGTCCAGCCCGGTGACTCGCTCTATCGCATTGCCGTGCGTAACGATACGACCGTGAGCGCGATTGTGAGCTTGAATAATCTGCGTAATCGCAATGTGATCTATACCGGACAGCGCTTGCTCTTGCCGGCCGGCTCGGTTGATGGCGAAGCTGAACGCGCACAGGCAATTGATGATTTACAACTCACGCGTGGGGTACAGGTTTTCTGGGGTGTGGGGCAAGATTACGAAGCGCTGTCCGGGCAGGTGATGACACTCGGTGTCGATTGGGTCAAATTGCAGGTCGATTGGGCCGATATCGAACCAACGCAAGGCGCACGTAACTTCGAGGCGCTGGACGAAGCCATTGATATTTTTGTCGATGCTGATGTCGATATTCTTCTGACGCTGGTCGGGTCGCCGGCGTGGGCAGTGCCGAGTGCGACGGATTACGCACTGTCAACCCCGTTGAACATGCCACCCGATGATCTGGACACATTCGGTGATTTTGCCGGGGCGGTTGCCGGGCGTTATCAGGGGCGGGTACAAGCCTATGAAATCTGGTCTGCTCCTAATATTCGTTTGAATTGGCTGAACCCGCAAGCGACGATCGAGACGATTACCGACGACGCGGGCAACACCCGTGACTTCATCAACGCTGGCATGGCTGAGACCGCCTATATCGACCTGCTGACAGTCGCCTACAATGCTATCAAGGCGGTCGATGTGGATGCACAGGTCATCACAGCGGGGCTAGCACCTGTTGGTTATAACGATGGCTTCAACGCGATTGATACCTTCGTCTTTCTGCAAGAGATGCTATCAGCAGGCGCGTTGAACGTCAGCGATGCGCTAGGCGTACAACTTGATGGCTATAACAATCCGCCATCTGCCACGCTCGATACTCGCGCCGATACAGCCGACTTGCGCGCAGACAACACGCCCTATAACGAGTCGTATCATTTCTACGTGCAAAATATGCTCGATAACTATCGCTTGGTGAGCCAGCGGAACGGCGGGGCAGATGTACCCCTGTGGGTGACGCGCATCGGATGGGGAACAGCAGCGAACAGCATCGGCGAGCCACGCCCGGACTTAGAACGTTACGTGACCTTCAACAGTCCACAAGATCAAGCTGATTATCTGGCTGAAGCCTTCGCCCTGGCGCAGGACATAGGCTATGTTGAGCAGATGATGGTCTACAACCTCAATGGCTGTGCGGTCAATCAGCGGAATGCGTGCTTCTATAGTTTAATCGGGGCTGATGGCGTGCCACGTCCGGCATTCAACGCCATTGAAGCGCTAGATTAACAATTGCCGACGATGTATGTGTTATTGATGACGGGAGGGGCGTTGCCCGCTATAGTCATGGCAATCAGTGTACACGACTGGAAAATTTGGTCGATTAATTGCCCTGATTTTAACACCCTGTCTATCTTCGAGTTACAATTTAGCAAGATTTATAACGTACAATAGTGCATGGTGAAATATATCATGGCACATTGTGAGATAAACTATGAATAGTGTGACGAATGTACTGAGTAGTCATTTACAACGGTATCAGATGAAAGAACGCCTTGGGTCGGGTGGGATGGCGACGGTGTATCGTGCGGAGGATGTGAACCTCAAGCGCGACGTTGCCATCAAAGTCCTGCATGAACATCTCGTCTACGAGGAGGGCTTTAAAGAGCGCTTTGAACAGGAGGCGCGCACGATTGCCAGCCTCAATCATCCCAGCATTGTGCAGATTTATGATTTCGACGTGATCGACATCGATAATCGCTTGATCTATTACATGGTCATGCCGTATTTATCGACGGATACACTGGTCGATGTCTTGAATGATTGCCGCATGAAAGAGCAAACGCTCCCGCATGAGCGTGTCCTAGCAATCATGACGAATTTATGCTCAGCATTGCGCTATGCACACGAGCGCGACATGGTGCATCGGGATGTGAAACCGGCGAATATCTTATTCGACGAGAACGACCTCGCGATCCTCACGGATTTCGGCATTGCACGCCTCGCACAGAAGAGCGGACTCACGCAGGATGGTGTGATTATCGGCACACCTGCGTATATGTCACCCGAACAGGCGATGGGGCAAACGGTCGATCATCGCTCAGATATTTATGCGCTAGGCATTATCCTGTACGAAATGTTGACCGGTCGCCCGCCCTTTGAAGATGATGGCACAGTCTCTGTGTTGTTGAAGCACGCCAAAGAAGACCCGCCGCCCGTCACCGAATTTATGGAAATTAAAAACAAAGATTTCGACGCTATTATGGATCGTGTGTTGCATAAAGATAGTCAGGCACGCTACCAGAATGCCGTCGATTTATGCGACGATTTGAAAGCCGCTATCGAAAATGAGAGCATCACCGCCCGCGTGAAACCGGCAACGATGCCGCGTCGCCCCGTCGCACCCCAACCTGAAACGCAGGTTCTCCACGATCTACCGGATACGAACGCCACCCGATCGCTGACGCAGACCTTACAAACAGTCGTGCTACGTCCCGCTCGG
>DAOTTV010000131.1:0-16247 GCA_034437755.1 Anaerolineae bacterium
GTGATGTCGGTCTCCTCGCGCGGTTGTCCGAGTCGCGCTTGTTCGTCTTCGATGATGCTATCATCCAGCTTGGTGAAGAGCGGTTGCGGCTTACGCAAGGCTTGCCCCGGCGGTAAATCGACGTATTCCCACGCACCGATCGCTTGCTCTGGCTTGTACGCCAGACCTTTGTGCGTGCGTGTCGCTTCCTGATACGCTTCGATCACCAGATCGCCGAAGAGTTGCCCGTCATAGCCCAGATACGTGTGAACGTCCTGACTGCTGAAGGGGATGAAGGGCGCGAAGAGCGTCTTCAGGTTGTTGATGCAGTGCAAGGCGGTATACACCGAGCGCGCCGCGTCGGTCTTGTCTTGCTTGTAGACCTTCCACGGTTCGCGCTTATCGAGCCATTGATTGACCTTCTGCGCCAGTGCCAGCGTCTCGGTCAGGGCTTGGCGCAACTTCACGCGGTCGAGCAGATCACCGACGGTCTCGAAGCCCTCGCGCACAGTGGCGATAATCTCCTGATCGTGGTCGGTCAGTTCGTCATACGCCGGCACAGTGCCGTCAAAGCGTTTATAAGCGAAGCCCACCACACGGTTGACTAGATTGCCCCACGTCGCCAGCAGTTCGTTATTCACCCGCGAATGAAAGCCCTCCCACGCGAAGTCACTATCGGTCGTCTCTGGAAACGTGCGAATGACGTAATAGCGGATCGCATCCGCCTGATAGCGTTCCAGAATATCCGGTAGCCAGATCGCCCAGTTACGGCTTTTGCTGAATTGCTTGCCTTCGATGTTCATGAACTCGTTGGCAGGCACGTCATAGGGCAAGTTCAGGTGCTTGTCGGGGTCGTCCTCATAAATGCGCTCGACCCCCAGCAGTTCTGATTGCCAGATGACAGTGTGAAACGGGATGTTATCCTTGCCGATGAAGCAATAAATCTGCGCCTCGGGGTCGTACCACCAATCTTTCCACGCGTCTGGTTGCCCGATGTTCTGCGCCCATTCTACCGATGCTGTGAAGTAGCCCATCACCGCCTCGAACCAGACGTACATCTTCTTATCGGCCCAGCCGTCCAGCGGGATTTTGATGCCCCAGTCAATATCGCGGGTGATGGGACGCTGATGCAAATCCTTGACGAAGTTCTCGCTGAAGTTGATGACGTTCGGTCGCCAGTGGTCGCGATGCTCGGCAAGATAGGCTTGCAAGCGCGTGACAAAGGCCTGCAATTGCAAGAAGTAATGCTCGGTCTGGCGCGTGATGAGCTTGTCGTCGGGGTCTTCGATGTTATGCGGGTCAATCAGCTTGGTGGTTTCCATCAAGTTGCCGCAGTTATCGCACTGGTCGCCGCGCGCACTGTCGTAACCACAGATATAACACGTGCCCTCAACGAAGCGATCCGGCAGAAAGCGCGCTTCCTTCTCGCTATAGAGCAAGGTCTGGGTTTCTTTCTTCAGGTAGCCGTTTTCCAGCAAAGCCGTGAAGAAATCCTGCGCGATCTGATGATGATTCTCGGTATCTGTATGGGTGAACAGGTCATAGCTGATGCCGATCTTCTGCTGGGTGAGCAAGAAGCGTTCGTGATAATGCTCGAATAACTCGCGCGCGGTGATGCCACGCTTGCGCGCCTCGACCAGAATCGGCGTGCCGTGGCTATCACTGCCACTGACCATCAAGACGCGATTGCCCTTGAGGCGATGATACCGTGCGAACACATCCGCCGGCAGGTACGCGCCAGCGATATGCCCGACGTGCAGATCACCATTGGCATAAGGCCACGCGACCGAGACATGAATGGGGGTTGTCATGGGTATGTTTCGTCCTCTACTGTGCTGGATAATCAAATAAGGCGATTGTGTCAAAGAAATCTTGCAATGCCATGTGCAACTGCTGAGACAATAATCAAAAAACCGCCTGCGCGTGGCAGACGGTTCTCGTGATCGATGGTGGCGGATGCAATTGGCACGCTAAGTACGCCGTCTACCCGTATTATGGAGGTGCGGCATAGCCATCATGGTGCGTGCAATTTGTTTCGTGTATTGTCTCATGTTTTCAGTATAGGGCGATCGGTGCAAGCTGTCAATATCGCGTGGTCTACGAGAGCCGCGTCGCCCCCCACACGATAATAAAGATACTTTAATCCGCTTTTCTGTTATAGTGATACTATAATCGCGTTATTGTCGTTTATAAAGCGATACACACAAGCACTTACCCGAACCGCACCAAGTGAATTGATGAAGGGGTCATACCTGTATGTTGAAGCATAATAAAGGCGATAAGTCAAAATCGAAACCGCGCCCGCGCCCCCGCCCGCGCCCGGCTGATAATGGCGGCGACCAGCCAGCCCCCCCCAAAAAACGCCCGCGTCCCAGCGCCCACCCCAAAGGCGCACGATCGAACGAAGATGGGTCGTTCGTGCTGGGGGCTGGCATCACCAAAGTTACCGTGACCGAAGTCCTCCCTGATGGGTCATGGGTGCTGGATACCGGTTACATCGTGCCGCCTAAAGAGCGCACGCCCGAAAAACTCGCCCAGTTACGCAAGCAATTGCGGAGCAAATTGCTCGCGCGCACGGATGAAGCCGATGATTGGGATCGCCACGATCGAGAGAAAATCCAGATTATCGAAGACCGCCTGAAAACCGTCTTGCAAAAGATGCACGTCAACCTACCGCAGGAGCAATACCAGAGCCTGCGCGAGAAATTGCTGGATGATATGCTGGGCTTCGGCGCGATCCAACCGCTGGTCGATAACAAAGAATACTCCGAGATCATGGTCAACGGGCCGGATATTATCTTCGCCGAGTTCAAAGGCAAATTGCAAGAGACGACCATCGTCTTCGACGATAACGACCACGCCCTGTGGACAGCCAGACGTATCGTGCGCGCGGTCGGGCGCGATCTCAGCCGCAGTAACCCGATGGTCGATGCACGCCTGCCGGATGGCTCGCGTGTTCACATCGTCGCCGATCCCTCAGCATTGATGGGCACGACCATCACCATTCGTAAATTCCCAGACAAACGCCTGACCGTCACCGATCTGATTAACTTCGACTCCTTCACGGCAGAAGTCGCCGAATTCCTCGAAGCCTGTGTGGTCTCGCGCTTGAATATCGTCGTCTCCGGCGGTACGGGTTCCGGTAAAACGACCTTGCTCAACGTTCTCAGTTCCTTCATTCCAGAAGATGAGCGCATCATCACCGTTGAAGACTCGGCAGAACTCCAGCTCGCCCAACGGCACGTCGTCCGGCTAGAGACCGCGCCCGCCATCCCCGGCACGATTGATGAGGGACGCTTAGAAATTCGTGATCTGGTGAAGGGCACGCTGCGTATGCGTCCTGATCGCCTTGTGGTGGGCGAGTGTCGCTCGGGCGAGGCGCTGGATATGTTGCAGGCGATGAACACCGGTCACGATGGCTCGCTGACGACGGTTCACTCCAACTCGCCGCGTGATGCAGTCGCCCGTTTAGAGACGCTGGTGATGATGGCGGGGATGGATTTGCCGATCGAAGTGATTCGCGCACAGATTGCCTCAGCCATTCATCTGTTCATCCAGCAATCGCGCCTCAAGGATGGCAGTCGTAAAGTTGTGCAAATCAGCGAGATGCAGGGGATCGAAGGGAGCAAAGTCACGCTACAGGACATCTACATTTATAAGACAGCCGATCATCGCGGCAAAGGCTACTCGCATGAGGGCGGCGGTGATCTTGAGCCGACGGGCTTCCCGCCCAGGTTCCTCGACCAGTTGAAGCAATTCGGCTTCAACCTGCCGCCGCGCCTGTTCATGCCCAAGCGCGGTTAAGCCTGTCGTGCTATCTCACGCCTATCACAATCGGGAGACAGACCGTCACGGGGGTTACTGATTGCAATTCGACGTAATCCAACTGCGAACCCGCGCAATATCGCGCTGGTTGGTCAAGTCTTGTAGCGCAGCGCGGGCTTCCTGACAGGCGGCATTTTCCGTCATGCGGAAGTCCGCATTGCGAATCGACACGCCCGTATTCAAACTGCGCCAGAAGTTCTCGCTCAGCGAGATGGTGAGGGTCGGGTCATCCAATTCGGTCGGCACGTTGCGCTTAATCGTCTCGTCCTCAGCCGTGAGCGCACTCAGATCGAACGCGACCCCGGCTAGCGATGGAATATAATCGACGACCTGCACATCATACTGCATGATGTCCTCGGTTGTGTCGTAACTCGCGCCCGCGATAATCAGCAAGATCACATCACCGCCGACGTTCAACTCCGCTTCGACCCGCGTTGTCAGATCGTTCGCCGCCTGCACATCGAGCGCGGCTTGCCACATCGTCGCCAGATTCGACGTGCTATAGCTGAGGATGCCGGGCGGCGAGACCTGAATCACATCGGTTTGATCGCCAATATCGCCCAGTATGAGCGTGTAGCGTCCGTCCGTGTCATCGACTACCTGCAAATCGCCAAAAGTGGCATCCTGCGTGATTAAGTAAGAAATCGTCTCATTGGTATTGCCGAATAGCTCAATATCGCCTTCGACATCATCATCCTGCGCGACAGTCAAGGCCGCAATCAAGAGCATGATCGACAAGAATATCAACAAACGTTTTAGCATCGGGTACTCCTCATCCATGTAATAAAATAACGCATGTCCTTTCATGATCGATTGTAACATCAGTTTGGCACGAGATCGGGGACTTTAATACCTTTTTTGTACCATCGCCTATCACCCTTCTGTCGGTAAGGGTGACGTACACGGCAACCGTTCTGTCAAAGACGGGTTCGCTGTAGCAAACCCTTACATCTGCTGACTTCCCCTTAATCAGTGGCGGACGATGCCTGCGTTGTCCGAAATTGAATGCTCCCAGCATAGCGATCAGGAGACGGGGCGCGTGAAAACCAGCATCCACGCCGGCTTGATGCGATGCCCTCACGCCTGATCTTGTTCCAAAAATTCGATCAAGCGTTTGAGCGTCGTCTTGCTAGCGGTCGCCTGTTGCGTCAAGCCCAGCGCGCTGAACATCTGCTGGGCAACGTCCAGATATTGCTTAGCGTCGTCGTACTGCCCGGCATCGGCGAGGACATCGCCAATACTGCGAATGACTTCGGCTTCGCTCGCTTGATCGCCCAGCGCGCGCATCAAGGTCATCGCTTTGCCGTAATAATCGAGCGCGGTCGAAAAATGCGCGTAGGCGGCATCGGCGGGCAATTGCTGGCGGGCGGCTTCGGCATATAGATTGCCCAGCACCCCCGTCCGATAGGCGACTTCTTCGCGCTTGCCGTGCGCGTCGTCGATGGCAAGCACCTGCTGAAATTGCTGGGCCGCGCTCAGATAATCGCCCTGTGCTTCATAACTGTTGCCGAGATTAATCAAGCGCGAGTAGAGCGCGGTCTGGTCGTGCATCGTATGTGCGATGCGAACCGCTTCTTGATGCAGAGGGATCGCGTCGTCAGGCTGGTGCAAATCATCGTAGACCAGCCCCAGATTAGTCAACCAGATGCCACGTCCGCGCGTATCGCCTAATTGCTGTGCGAGCCTCAGCGCGTCATTGAGATAGGTAATCGCATCGTCGAAGCGCTTGCTCTCGCGCAGGATATTGCCCATATTGCCCAGCAAGCCATTCTCCGTCATACGATCGCCATCGCGCCGCGCAAACGCCAAAGCCTGCTCGAAGTACTGCAAAGCCTGCTTGATATTGCCCAGTCGATAGTAAGTGAGCGCCAGATTGCCCAGATGCCGCCCCGCCGCGCCCCACGCTTCCTGGTCTTCGGCGAGCTTGGCGACCTTCTCTAAGCTGGCGAGCGCCCCGACGAAATCACCGCGTTGCAGGGCGAAGCGCACATCGCGCAGGAGTTGCGTCTGCTTATCCATGAGTCCTGATCACACTCCTTCGCCGTCATGGGTTTGCGTGGTGTGCTGCCGCGAGAATAACCAGAGCAGTGCGGCAATCACGCTCAAGATCAGTGCCCAGCCCACCCAACCGTGACGCGGTTGGATGCCGGGCAGGGGTGGCGCATCCTGCTGGAGATCAAGCCGCACGATCGTGAACTCGCCGTAGACTTGCTTCAACGTGCGGAGGTTGATGTCCTCGGCACTGCTCAAGCCGGCGAGTATCGCTTCGTAAAGGGGCGATGTGCGCTGGAACATGTAAAGCGCACGCAGGGCTTCAGCCGGGTCATCGACACGTTGCGCGCGGGCGGCGCGTTCCTGCACGCCGAATTGCACCGTCACCTGTGGATCAGCCTGCATATTCTTGAACCATTGCGGACGCTCGCCCCATGCCGAGATGATATAGAGCTTACTGCCATGGCGACGATACTCCAGCACAGTGTGGCGTGCCTTGCCACTCTTACGACCGCGCACCGTCAACACCAGTAAATGCGCCGGACTCAGCACCCAGCCCAAACCGATGTGATGTAATAATAGGGGCAAACGGAAGATGAATTTCAATAGACCGGATTGCGGATAGGGGATAAAATCAGAGTGTTCTTCGATCATACCTCGTGACTTTGCTTTCATGCGGCCGAACGTAGAGGTATTATACACGCATCATCGCGCGCGAGATAGCGCATGACTACGAGTCTATGAACAAGTTGTCATGACATGCTAGCCACGCTTGTTGACGTATAAGCTCTGCACACGTTGTGCAAAGTGGCACATACAGACCCTCTGTTATGCTGTATGAATGTGCAAAGTCGAGATAAGAGCGTATTGGTAAAACATCAACAGCGAACCCGTAAGCACACCGGACACACAGCTATCCAACAATTAAAAAACGATAGCAGATACTATTATTTGAAAATTATTACATCAGGCTTGAACTCAGGAGGCTTGAGCTTGGCTTGACGTTACATATCGTCATTCATGTTGTAATGCTGTCTATGCTAAAATTAACCAAGTGCAAATAAAAAAGTGATAAAATTTTACCTATAGGGCAGAGATACCCCTGAAAAACCGTTATAATGTCGTTTGGAATAATGAGCGTCATGCCAGCAGAAATTGTTCGTCCAAGTAGATAACAGAGTAAACGATGACGATGCCCTCCCCAACCCAGACCCGCCGCTCGCGCAAGCGTCGCCAGCCGCGCAAGCAAGCGTCCGACGTTGTGAAACTCGTCGTGACGGGCTTATCACAATCCGGCAAATCAGAATTTATTCGGTCGATCAGCCAGTATACTGAATGGCAAGCCCAGCCCAACGATAGCTGGTTTTTCGGGCGGGTGCGGGTTGATCGCAGTCTGCTCTTGCACTTCTTCGAGCCGCCGACCGACCGCCGCTTCGATTTTATCTGGTTGCAAGACGTGCTGAGCCGGATGCAAGCGACAGGCTTCATCGTGATGGTTGATAGCACGCGCCCGCAATACTTCGGCGAGTTCTTGAGTATCGTCTACACCATCCACGGCTACCACAACAACGCGCCGCTGGTCATCGCGGCGAATAAGCAAGACCGCCGTAATGCCTGGGGCGCAGACGATATTCGGCTAGGGCTGGGCATCCGCGATATGACAGTCATGCCCTGCGTCGCCCACGATCATGAATACGTGCGCGAGATCGTGATTGACCTGCTCTATCAGATTATGGGATAGGCGCAGGCTTAGCCCCAGCGCATCGCGATCGAACTCCATGTGTAGCCCGTGCCAGCGCCCGTCAGCAGGACGAGATCGCCCGCGTTGATTTTGCCCTGTTGCAAGCCGAGTTCCAACGTCAACACCTGATCGACGCTCTGGATATGCCCGTAATGATCGAGATAGATCGCCTGTGCTGATGTCAGCCCGATTTCAGCGACGATCTGATCGAAAAATGAGCGTTTCATGTGCGTAATCCCCAGAAAATCCACATCTTCCAGCGTATACCCGCTCTTCTCGACGGCTTCGCGCATCACGCGCTTGAAGTTCGGCAGGGATGTCTCGCCTAGCCGGCGCGCCATGTAATCGGCATTGCGTACGTCCAAACGCCCGACAATCTCGCCGTTGATCGTCTCGCCCTCGCCGATGGCATCCGGTTCGGTCGTCAGCATCACCGTCTCTGACAGACTGCCATCGGTGATCGCCGATGACCCCAGCACGAGATTCTCAGTCGCATCGCGCTTGAGAACCATCGCGCCCCCGCCCGCGCCGAAGTTGAACATGAAGCGCGCCCGCTGATTGCGCGGGCTGATGAGATCGTTCTCGCGGCTGGCGGCGGCGAGCAAGACGTAATCCAAGGTCGGGTCAGCCAGCATCATGCTCTTGGCGGCGGTGATCGCGATCGGCGCACCGGCACACAGCGCGTACATCTCGAAGCCGTAGGCGTTCACCGCGCCGATATTGTGCTGAATCTTACCGGCGCTATTCCAGACGATGTGATCTTTGTATTGACTCCCGTGCGAGATCACCATCTTGATGTCTGCCGGCGTGATCCCCGCATCAGCGATTGCGGCTTTGGCGGCTTCGCTCGCCATGTGGCTGATGCTGTCGCCCGCGTCGGCAACGTGGCGCTGGACGATGCCCATCTTCTGTTGCAGGATGTGTTCGGGGATGTTGGTCGCGTCCACGAGATCGGCGGCGGTCTCGACTGTCTGCGGGAAGTACGTGCCGATGCCGACAACCCCTATCTGTGTTTGTGTCATCGTGTTCAAATCCTATATGTGTGCGTCAACAATAGTCTCCAGCACATTCTAATAGATATTGTCAGGCAGGAGAATAGGTCACACGTCGATAGGACTTTCGGCCCTCATCCCCCAGCCCCTTCTCCCGATCGCTCGCGCTAAGAGAAGGCGAGACAAGCGCGGGTGCCGTCCTTCTCCTAGCCACATTGTGGCGGTCGGGAGCGGGATTTGGGGTGAGGT
Source organism: Anaerolineae bacterium (assembly GCA_034437755.1). Taxonomy (GTDB): domain Bacteria; phylum Chloroflexota; class Anaerolineae; order Aggregatilineales; family Phototrophicaceae; genus JAUZRW01. Next base: position 8,779 of record DAOTTV010000131.1, read on the forward strand.
CTGGAGTCGCCAACAGTCTCAATAAAGAGCCAGTTGATCGAGCTGTACCGTTGTGCAAGTTGATAGAATATAATAGGATGTGCGTCGCATCGCTCCAGACACTCCAGACAAAGGAATCGGATTTATTATGGCATCATCAACGGCTGTGAAGGGAAGCGGCAAAAACGCCGCCGCCCGTTTTGGCACGTTTGCAGGGGTATTCACGCCCAATATTCTGACAATACTCGGCTTGATTCTCTTCTTGCGGATGGAATACGTCGTCGGGCAGGCGGGTTTGTGGGGCGCGCTGGTCATCATCGTGCTGGGCAACTTGATCTCGCTCCTGACGGGTTTATCGCTCTCGGCAATCGCCACCAATATGACGGTGCGCGCGGGCGGCAACTATTACATTATCTCGCGCTCGCTCGGGCTAGAAATCGGCGGCGCGATTGGCATCCCGCTCTATCTCTCACAGGCGATCAGCGTCGCGTTTTACATCATCGGCTTCACCGAAGCCTTACTAGCGGTCGATTTCTTCACCCAGTTCGACCCGCGCTTGATCTCATCGGCGGTGACGATCGGCTTCATCGTCATCGCCTATATCGGCGCAGGCTTCGCGCTCAAGATTCAGTTCTTCATTCTGGCCATCTTGATGTTCGGCTTGGGGTCGTTCTTCTTCGGCGGTATCGAAGCGTTCGGCTCCGTCAGCCAACCGGCACTCAGCCCCAACTTCAGCGAAGGCGTGACCTTCTGGGCGGTGTTCGCGATCTTCTTCCCAGCGGTGACCGGCATCGAAGTCGGCACGAGCCTCTCGGGCGATCTGAAAGACCCCAGTCGCAGTATCCCGCTGGGGACGATCAGTTCGATCTTGTTCACAGCGCTGGTCTATATCGCGGTCGTGGTCGTCTTTGCCTATAACCTGACCTATGAGCAACTGCTGGGCGAATCGCTGGCGATGCGGCGGATTGCGGTCATCCCCAGCGCGATTTTAGCCGGTGTGTGGGCGAGTACGCTCTCATCGGCGCTGGGCAGTATCCTCGCCGCGCCGCGCACCCTGCAAGCCATCGCCAATGATGCCGTTATCCCGCGCTGGATTGCGTCCAGTCTCGGCAGTGAAACCGAACCGCGCGCGGCTGTCCTCATCACAGGTGCGATCGCCTTTGCGGTCATCTGGGCTGGTGATCTGAACGCGGTCGCGCCGATTATCTCGATGTTCTTCCTCAACACTTACGGCATGGTCAACCTGACATCCGCGATCGAAAAAGTCGTCGATAACCCCAGTTATCGCCCGCGCTTCAAGATTCCGTGGTGGGTCTCCTTGCTGGGGGCCTTCGGCTGTTATGGTGCGATGTTCCTGATTAACACGCCCGCGACCATCATCGCGATCGTTGTCAGCTACGGCTTCTTCATCTATTTGCAACAACGCTCGATCAGCCGCACATGGGGCGACGTGCGAAGCGGGGTGTGGTTTGCGCTGGCACGCTGGGCATTGCTCAATCTAGAAAAATCGCGCTGGACGGTCAAGAACTGGCGACCGAATATCATCGTCTTCACCGGACAACCGCACAACCGCCAACAACTGGTCGAGATGGCGAAGTGGCTCAGCCTCGGGCGTGGGCTGGTGTCTTTCTTCCAGCTCATCATCGGCGATACGACCTCGCGCGCGCGCAGTAATATCCGCGATACGGCACGCCATGCGATACAGGAGTACATCGCCCAGAACAAGCTCAGCGCCTTTGCCGAAGCCGATGTCGTGCCCGATTTCCGCACCGGCGCGACGATCATCGCGCAATCCCACGGCATCGGCGGCATCACGACGAACAGCGTCCTCATGGGCTGGAGTCGCACGGCATCCGGGCGCGAGATACAAATGGCACTCCTGCGTGATCTCGTCCTCTTGCACAAGTCGGTGCTGTTCCTGCACTATGATACCGAGCGCGACTTCGGCAATCGTGAGCGCATGGACATCTGGTGGCAGGGGCGCGGCGGCAACGAAGACCTGATGCTCTTGCTAACGTACTTGATCGAACGGCATCCCACCTGGCGCGATGCTCAAGTGCGCTTGATTCGGGTGGTTGCCAATGCCGACGGCGTACCCGCCACGCGCAAGCACATGCAAGCCCTACTCGATGATATTCGCGTTGATGCGGAGGCGGTGATTATCGTCAATGAAGAGAAACGCCCCTTTGTGGACGTTCTGCGTGAGACGGGCAAGCATACCGACCTGACGATTCTCGGTCTGGGTTTGCCGGATGTCGGCGACGAAGCGGTATATGCCGAGCGCATCAACGACCTCGCGCAAGCCGTCGGCTCGGTGCTATTGGTACGCAACGCCGAGACCTACGACCTATTAGCCGAATGAGCCGACCTGAACGAGACGATACGCACCGATGACAACCCTGCTCTACAACGTCAATATCCCGCGCTTCTTCGTGACACATCGCCTGCCGCTGGCGCTCGCCGCCCGTGATGCGGGCTACGATGTGCATGTGACCACGTCGTCGTATGATGGCGAGAACGTGCAACGCATCATCGACAGTGGCTTGCCCTATCACCCCTTGCCGCTGGCACAGCACAGCACCAACCCGCTGACCGAAGCCCGTGCGCTATTTGCCATGATCGCGCTCTATCGCCAGCTACAGCCCGATCTTGTGCATCACGTCAGCATCAAGCCGGTGCTATACGGGGGCATCGCCGCCCGCCTAACAGGTGTGCGGGCTGTTGTCGGCGCGATGAGTGGACTCGGCTATGTGTTCATTGATGAAAGTGCGAAAGCGCATCTCATCCGGCAAATGGTCAAGCCGCTGTATAAGTGGGTCTTCGCCCCCGACCACACGCATATGATCTTCCAGAATCCCGACGATCAACGGCAGTTCACGGCGATGGGCTTAGTCCCCGCGCACAAGACGACACTGATTCGCGGTAGTGGCGTGGACATGGACGTATTCGCCCCTACGTCCGAACCGGCAGGTATGCCGACGGTGCTGTTTGCCGGTCGCTTGATGTGGCGCAAGGGGGTCGGCACGTTTGCGGATGTCGCCCGCGCCTTACATCACAAAGCGCGCTTCGTGATTGCCGGTTATGCCGAAGCCACCAGCCCCGATACTGTGCCAGCCGCACAATTGCAAGCGTGGCAGGACGAAGGCATCTTAACATGGCTGGGCAAGCGCGATGACATGCCGCAGGTCTTCGCCCAATCAAATATCGTCGTCCTGCCCTCGACCTATGGCGAAGGCGTGCCCAAAGTGCTGATCGAAGCCGCCGCTTGTGCGCGCCCGATCGTGACGACCGACACCGCCGGTTGTCGCGAGATCACGCACCATGACGCTAACGGCCTGCTGGTGCCACCGCACGACACGCAAGCGCTGATCGACGCGCTTGACTCCCTGCTGGATGACCCCGACCGCCGTCAGCGTATGGGGCAACGCGGGCGCGAGATCGCCACCCGTGATTTCGCGCTGGCGCACGTCACCACGGCAACCCTGCGCCTCTACGCCGATCTGCTAGCACGCGCCACCCCCTGATCGCTTTTTATAAGATCTTTAGGCGCTTTGGGATGTCGTGTGGTTTTTGTTGCAGGGGCAACGCCCCTGAGTAGTTACAAGTTTTGGGCGTTCCCTTTTTGAAAAAAGGGGACAAAAAGAGCTTGACCACGCAAAATACGAAAGAACCGATCTTTACAGATGACTGTATCTCTGTAGCGTTCGCGTCACGATGCGCTAACGATGCTTTTGTATGCTATAGACAAGTTCGATCAATTAGACAAAACAACCAACACTTAGACCTACAGGAGCAACTCTCATGAGCAACCGTATCGCAAACATCATCCAGACCCGTACCGGCAAAATGCTAGCCACCGTCGCTGTCCTCACTACCCTTCTCGCCTTCGCCTTCCCCGCTTACGTCAGCGCACAGGGGACAAGCTGTAGCTCGATCGATGTCCAAGACTCCGGTGATACAATCAACGTCAACTATTGGTGCTACTTCCCAGTGCCCAAGGGCTGGTGGGATGTGATCCCCGAATATGACGCGACCTACGAATCGCGCCGCATGCCCTCTGTCGCCAGCACAGAGCAATCGCGCTCGGCGGCACGCCAGGGCTGGACAACCGATGGTTGCAGCGGGCCGGAAATTGATAACACGCCTATCACCCATGGACTCGGTATCTTCCTGCCCAGCAACTCCGGCTTTGTGACCCCCAACGACCTGTTTGAAGCGGCTTGCGTGGAGCATGACTACTGCTATGCGACGCATGGTGCCGCCAAGCAAACCTGCGATCTCAACTTCTTGAACAACATGCATTACATCTGCCGCATCGCCAATAACGGCCTCGGTTGCTACGATGTCGCCGGCATCATGTTCACAGCTGTCGTGGCTGCTCCTGATGCACAAAACGCCTACGATAACGCTCAGAATTTTGCGCGAAACAACCGCTAGGGCGACCTGCATCTACAATCTTTAATCCCTAATACGCAAACGACCCCGTCAAGCATGGCGGGGTCGTTGTGTTGTCGCATCGGATGTTGTTGGCGACCCTATTGAACCGCTTTCGGCCCTCATCCCCCAGCCCCTTCTCCCGATCGCTAGCGCTGGGAGAAAGGCGCGTGTGCCGTCCCCCTCCTAGCCACATTGTGGCAGTCGGGAGCGGGATTTAGGGGGAGGGCTGGAGTCGCCAACAGTCTCGCACAGGATGAGGCGCGTCTCTGGCAATCAGACGAAGGCTTGCTCGCCGGTCAGGTCGCGCCCAACGATGAGCAGGTTAATCTCGTTGGTGCCTTCGTAGGTATAGATCACTTCGGCATCTGTCCACAGGCGTGCAATGTGGTTATCGATCAAGATACCGTTGCCGCCGAGCGTCTCGCGGGCGAGTTGCGTCACGTAGCGGGCTTTACGCGCATTGTTGTACTTCGCCATGCTCACTTGCCCTTCGGTCATCTGCCACTTGCTGATCAGTTCCGACAGGCGGAAGCACAGTGTTTGCATCAGCGTGACTTCAGTCGCCATCTCGACCAATTTCTGCTGGATCAGCTGGAAGCCGGCGATCGGCTTGCCGAATTGCTCGCGTTCCTGCGCGTATTTCAGCGCATGTTCAAACGCGCCCGCCGCACAGCCTGCCGCTTCCCACGATACGCCATAGCGCCCGATGCCGAGAACCTGCGCCATATGCTTGAAGCTACTGACATTCGCCAGGCGATTATCAGCCGGGACGCGCACATTGTCTAAAGTAATATCCGCATTGAGGACGGAACGCTTGCCGATCTTGCCCTGCAAGTCAGTGATCGTCACGCCGGTGGTGGTCTGCGGGTCTTCGATCACGAAGCCGCCGAACTTGCCGTCTTCGTCCCGCGCCCAGATGATGAGAATATCGGAGATGCTCGCATTGCCGATCCAGCGCTTCGCCCCGTTGAGGACGTACTCATCCCCCTCGCGGCGGGCGGTGGTCTGGATGCCGACCGCGTTACTGCCGATGTCGGGTTCAGTCAAGCCGAACGCGCCGATTTTCTCCAGGCGCATCATCTCTGGCAACCAGCGATCTTTCTGTGCCTCACTGCCCAGCAAGCCAATCGACCCCACCGCAAGCCCGCTATGCACGCCATAGAAAGTCGCGATACTGCCATCTCCTTTGGCGAGTTCGTACATCACCAGCCCCATCTCGACAAAATCGAGACCGGCGCCGCCATGCGTCGGGATCGGGCCGCCGATAATCCCTAGATCGCGCACTTTCATCGCCAGATCATGCGGGAATTCGGCTCTGTCCCAGTAGTCGTTAATCGTCGGCAGGACTTCTTCATTGACGAATGTCCGCACCCGATCGCGCGTGGCGCGTTGCTTTTCGGTCAGGCGGATGTCCATATCGTAGTAATCGACCCCGAGGTAATTACGAACGTCTTTTTCGATGCTAACCATATTGCTTCGTCTCCCGATAGAAATAATCGAATTCATATTTAATTTAATGTCACTCTAATTAAATAACGATTCGATTAATTTGACAAGGATTTTCTGTACGGACTGTCTAGATTTGTACAAATTGCATAGGCTTTCTAACACTCCTTACAAACCCATGTGAATTTTCATCTGTCTAGTAGTGGGTATTTGTCGTCGATGTTGCTACAATCTTGATGATATTTTGACAGGATTAACGTCGTAAAGCCCCACAAGCGCGGTACGATAGCATTAGAAACAGATTCACACCAATTTACAACCTAACAAACTCACACACACAAAAGAAACTCGTTTATAATATTACGTAGTGTGAAAGACAACATATGCGGCAAGGGACAAATAGATGTTGGTGAAAAAGGGCACGAAGATAACCATGAAGGACATACAAGATACATCACGATCTGTGATTTTGGTCGTCGATGATGAATACATGAACCGCGAATTGCTGACTGATTTCTTAGGCGATCAATACACAGTGGCGACCGCCGCCGGCGGCAAGGAAGCACTCGCCTATTTACAGGCGCATCACTGTGATCTGGTCTTGCTGGATATTAACATGCCCTTCATGAACGGCTTTGAAGTGCTGGAAGAACTGCGTAAGACCTATAGCACCCTACAACTACCCGTGATCGTCATCAGCGCGCTTGCCGAGCCGCACGATATTGTGCGCGGGCTAAAACTGGGCGCCAGCGATTACGTCGCCAAGCCGATCTCGCCGCTGGTAGTGCTGGCGCGTATCCACACGCAATTGCTCTTGAAGCGTTATGCCGACGAACGGCAGGAGTACATCGCCAAGCTCGAACAAGCCGAACGCCTCCGCACGCAATTGAGCCAGATTGCCTCGCATGATCTCAAGAATCCGCTGAATAATATGCGCCTCGCTTATACGCTCCTGCGCGATACGCTCGGCGATGCCCACAAAGCACAGGCGATTGTCGAGACAGTGCGCGTGAACGTCGAAGCGATGCAACACGTCATTGATATGTTTCTCGATATTGTCGCCATCCAGACCGACCATATGACGCTCAAATTCCAGCCTTTTGCCGTGCGCGATGCCGTGATGAACGTGCTGACGCAGTACGAAGTCGCGGCGAACCGCAAGCAGATCATCATCACCTATGACCGCCTCAAGGGCTATGTCTATGGTGATCAAAAGCGCACAGTGCAAGTCCTCAGCAATCTCATCAGCAATGCGATCAAATACAGCCCGCCCGCCACGACCGTTCACATCACCGTCGATGACCACAAGGGACAACAGCGCATACAGGTGATCGACCACGGGCCTGGCATTCCCCAGTCCGAGCGCGACCAACTCTTTCAGGAGTTTGCGCGCATCTCGACCCAGCCGACCGGCGGCGAGGATAGTATCGGTCTCGGCTTGTGGATTGTGAAACTGCTGGTCGAAAAGCAGAACGGCACCGTCGGCGCGGATTTCCCCGCTAGCGGCGGGTCGGTCTTCTGGATCACCTTGCCCAAAGCTGATCTGGTCACGACCCCTGAGTGAGCCACTGCTGAACCGCGATCACCCCGCGCAGATTACGCACAAA
>DAOTTV010000132.1:0-1659 GCA_034437755.1 Anaerolineae bacterium
ATTGATTTACGCCAGCTTCTGCCCTCAAGACAAGCACGGTTGAAGTCCCTCTCCTAGCCACATAGTGGCGGTCGGGAGAGGGATTTAGGGTGAGGGCTGAGTAGTTACGAAATGTGGCTCTTTGGGATGTCGCGTGGTTTTTGTTGCGGGGGCGTTGCCCCCGCATCCCCACAAAGGACAATCGTCCTTTGAACCTGTACCCGCCGAACGCTTTGCCGTCGGCAAAACTGGGGTGCAGGGGAGACATCCCCTGCTGGAGTGTGGGGTAAAACCCCACAAGAAGACTCTACCTGAGTAGTTACAAAAGGGAACAAAAAGCGCTTGACCACACAGGATACGAAAGCACCAAAAGTTTTTGGTCGTGTAATAGGTGTTTGCGTCAGGTATCGAGCTTGCCCAGCACGTCGGGATTGACGACGTTATCGTAGACCCCTTGCAGGAGCGCGCGCGTCACCAGTTGTGCGGCTTGCACGGCGACCGTCACCTGTGCGTCGCTGGTGCTGGCGGCGAGGTGCGGCGTGTCGATCACGCCATCCAGCCCGACCAGAGGATGATCGCTGGGGGGCGGTTCGACGGCGTAGACATCCAGCGCCGCGCCCGCGACCTTGCCGGATTTGATCGCGTCTGCCAGATCAGCATCGTTGATGAGCGCCCCCCGTGCTGCGTTGACAATCCGCACGCCGTCCTTCATCTTGGCGATGGTCGTCGCGTTAATCATGCCCTCGGTCGCCGCGATGTGAGGCGCGTGCAAAGTGATGAAATCCGCACGGGCATAAAGCTCATCTGCTGTGACTTTATCGACCCCCATATTGCTGTAGACTTCATCGCTGACGATCGGATCAGAGGCGATGACCGTCATCTCGAAGGCTTTGGCGCGTACCGCCACCGCCTGCCCGACGCGCCCGAAGCCGATGATGCCCAGCGTCTTATCCTTCAGCTCGACTCCTACCAGTTGCTTGCGATCCCAGCGTCCGGCTTTCAGCGAGGCATCGCCCTGCGGGATATGACGGGCGAGCGCCAGCATCAAGCCCAGCGTATGCTCGGCAGTCGAGATTGTGTTGCCGCCGGGCGTGTTCATGACGACCACGCCATGTCCAGTCGCCGCGTCGAGGTCGATATTATCGACCCCGACACCCGCCCGTGCAATCGCTTTCAGGTGTGGCGCGGCGGCGAAGACTTCCGGCGTGATTTGTACGCCACTGCGGACGATGAGCGCGTTTGCCGTCGGCACTTGCGTGACGAGAGCGTCCGCTGTCAGCTTGCCGGGCGCATCGACGGTGATACCATCGGTGGCGTTGAGGACGTTAATCGCCTTCAGGTTGACGTTATCGGGAATCAATACATGGGGCATCAGTTAGCTATCTCCTTTAGTATAATTATTAGTTGTTATCCTGCTATGCTTGTGTCTGCGAGCGCGTGCGGGGTGGCGCGCAAACGTCCATGATGATAAGTGAGAAGCGAAACAAGGACTAGAGACAGAATCCGTCTCTCTATGATGGTTCTTTCGTATCTTGCGTGGTCAAGCGCTTTTTGTTTCCTTTTTTGTAACTACTCAGATAGAGTCTTCTTGTGGGGTTTCACCCCACGCCCCAGCAGGGGATGTCTCCCCTGCACCCCAGTTTTGCCGACCGCAAAGCGTTCGGTGGGTACAGGTTCAAC
>DAOTTV010000133.1:0-21737 GCA_034437755.1 Anaerolineae bacterium
AACCTGTACCCGCCGAACGCTTTGCATTCGGCAAAACTGGGGTGCAGGGGAGACATCCCCTGCTGGGGCGTGGGGTGAAACCCCACAAGAAGACTCTACCTGAGTAGTTACCCTTTTTGAAAAAAAGGAACACCAAAAACTTTTGATTTTTTGAACGCGCGGCGTTCACAATGAACAAGGTTAAGGAACGATCGTTCCTTGTGGGGGGCAAAGCCCCTGCGACAAAAACCACGCGACATCCCAAAGAGCCAGCATTGATACAGGAATTGACAGCGATATTACAAAAAGCAAATATTGCTGGACATTATGAAGATCGTATAACGATTTGTGTGTGAATGCTGTAAGTTGACACCATTCTTATGTGCATTTTTACGTAGCAGTCGCTAAAATACATTTAACAGAAAAGCAAAGGAAGGAGCGGGGTCGCGCGCAACACACACACGCACCCCGATACACACATTATGGAACCGACAGACCCGAAGTTATCCGAACTGACCGTGAGTCAATTTCAAAAGCTTGTCCGCGAGACTGTGCAAGAAGCCGTCGCTGAAGTGATTATCGAATTCAGCGCCGTTGCTGACGCCGAAGAACAATTGCGTTACGAAGCCGAAATGGCGGATTATCTGCGGCATACCATGCGCGATGTCGGCTTTGCCGAGTTCGGCGCATCTTCCAAAATAGACGACTAATCCCCCCCTGACGGCAATCTCCACGCCCCCCCGCAGGGGTGTACATCATGCCCGTGTGTCCCTGCGGCTAAAACGTTTTTATAACCACACCTATACGCAGATATAGCGACGCGCTCATGTGGCGGCAAGCGGATGATGTTACAATGTTGGGACATTTTCACAAGCTAATATGAGTACAATAACCGAGGGATTTTATGCCGTTCACGCCCCTAGAAACCGATACCGCCACCGCCACCTATGACGACGACACGCGCATTGCCACTATCAGCTATAAAGGCTTGCTGGGTGCTGATACGACCATCGCCGTCTATGATTGGCTGGGTGATTTAATTGACGACGTTGGCTTCGAAAATCTCTACGGTGAGATTTTCGATTTTCGTAACGTGCGCGAATTTTTGCCGGATAACCTGATGGAAGCCCGCCGTAAAAGCCGGCGCTACAACATGCGAAATAACGTGCGCCGCCTACCAGTCGCGATGATTGTCTCCAGCCATTATCAAGAAGAAATCCTGCGTGGCCCCCTGCAAAACGTCGAAGAGAACACGCGCAAGACGATCGTCTGGACGATGGAAGACGCGATCGCGTTTTTACATGCGTGGCACGCGGCAAACCGCGACGACGACCCCCAAGAAACCGAGTGAACGCGCATCAAGCGCGGTCACGATCATCTTGTGCTTGATCGTCCAGCAACGCGCCGAGATGTGGCCGACGCGCATCATCCACGAGGCGCGTCTCGGCTTGATCGATGCGGGTGTCCGCGTCTGCTTCGCCTAGATAGCGCGCTGAGAAGATCACCGGTCGTCCGGTGGTTGCGCCGAGCGTCGAACTGGTGTGAATCTGGTAGTATGCGCCTATGATGAAGGCGTCTTGCTGGAGCGCATTGTTGACGATGTAGCGCGTCTCGTTGATCTCAACGAAGGTCGTATCGCCATCATCATGATAACCCGTGACCACCCCGCGCACGATCGCCAGCGCCTCCGTTGGTTGGCGGAAGGCACGCCACAGCGCGAGCCAATCGAACCACAGGAGCAAAAGCGGCACGATAACCGCGAAAACAAAAAGCGGCACATGACAAGCCAACACCGTCAAGAGGCTCTCGCTACTGAGCATCGCATTCACGATTAGCAAGCTCCACAACCCCGAGAAAATCGTCAATATCGGAAAGAGAATCAAGAACGAATAAAGCAGGCGTTGCCGGAACTGGCGCGTACTCAGGCGACCTTTTTCGTTGGCTTTTACATCGGCATCCGTGACATCGAACGCGTCGAAGATGCGCTCATCCGGTGACAGATTTGTCGTGCGTTTTTTCTTCTTGCGGCTCATAATGCGGGGGGTACGCCTTCATTGCTCGCGTGCGATGATGGGCGAAATACTCAGCGGTGATCGCCGTCGCCCTGTATTTTACCGCGTGCCTGCCGATCGAAGAGTTTCTCGAGATTAGCTTCGGCGACTTCTTCCAGCGATAGATCAAGATTGGTGCAGATTTGCGTCAGATACCACAGCACGTCGCCTAGTTCGTCGCGCAGGGCATCGCGGTCAGCCGCGCTGATGTCGCCTGCTTTATCGCGGAAAATCTTCTTGATCTTGCCGGCGACTTCGCCCGCTTCGTTGATCAAGCCCAGCGTCGGATAAATGATCGGGTCGTCGGTGTGGATGTCGGTGTAGGTCTTGCGCGATTCGGTCTGGTAAGCGCCGTATTTAGTCTGCATCAGTCTTTATCCTCGTCAGTATCATCCGGTTTGACGCGCTTCAACTTCTGGATCATCTTCAGGGTGTCGGGAGTCGTGCGTTTCGGTGAGTCGGTCGCGGGCGATAGCGGGCGGCGATCTTCAGGCGGCGGCTTCTCGACCCCGGGGTAATGGGTGCGCCAATCCTCGAGGAAAGCCGTCAGCCATTCGATATCGGCTTGCATCCGGCTGAGGCTATGCGTGTAAAGTGCGCTGATATTAGGCGGGATGTCGCCGTTATCGCTCTGTTGCCGCGCCCAGGCCTGCTGGATTGCGTCGATCTGTCGTATCAAGTCTTGCCGATGGTGCGATAACACCATGTAGACCTGTGCCGGCTTGAGGACGTGCAAATTGGCCAGTCCCAGTTCAAAGCCACTACCCAACGCGCGTGGCTCGCGCAATAAATTAGAGACCGACGTTTGTAAGATGCCGCGTCCGGCTTCTGTCAGGCGGTAATATTTGCGCGCTGGCATATGACCGTTCGGGCGCAGTTCGCCGTGGATCATCTTCTGCCGTTCGAGCTTATTGAGGACGTAGAACACCGACGAAAAGCCGATCGTCAACCATTCGCGCAAGCCGCGCTCGTCAATCAATTGCTGGACTTCGTGTCCGTAGTGTGCGCCTTCAGCCAGCAAGCTCAAGATCGTCAGTTCTGCATCAGTCATGATCGCTCCTCTGCTCAGACCCTCACGCGTCATCCGGGCCGATCATTTCGTGGATGGTCTTAATCAAGTTCTGCGCGATATAGGGCTTGGTCAAGTAGCGATCAGCGCCGGTGTCGTAGCCCTCGCTGATGACATCGGGATCCGCCAATGCCGATAAGATAATCACCGGCAGATGCTCATAGCCTTCAGTCGCGCGCAATTCTTGCAGGTATTCCATGCCGCTGACATCGGGCAACATCAAATCCAGCACGACGAGATCGGGCAGATCGCCCTCGCTGAGGATTTCGTTGGCTTCGTAGGCATTCATCGCCTGTATCGGTTCCATATCGGCACGTTCCAACAAGGTACGCATCAATTGTTGCAATGCCGAGTCATCGTCCACCACTAGTATGCGCGGTTTTCTATCAGACACCGAAATTATCCTTTAAATATTGTAAAAAAGCGTCATATATCTAGTATACCCTTGCCATCAGAACAGGGCAAGCAAAAGGCGCGTCCTGTACGTGTGGACGCGCCTCGTAGGTGGGTCTGTAATTAGCAACAAAATCTGAGCGTTAGAGCGCCAGACGAACCGCTGGCCCCATTGTCGATGTCAGGACGGCGCGGCGGATGTAGATGCCTTTGATGCTATCCGGGCGCAGGGATTGCACCAGATCGACGACAGCTTGCACATTTTCGAGCAGGTCTTGCTCGGCAAAGCTGGCTTTGCCCGCCGGGATATGCAGGTTACCGGTGCGGTCGTTACGGAATTCGAGACGACCGGATTTGAGTTCTTGGATCGCGCGCGGCAGGTCATCGGCGGCGACGACTGTACCTGCTTTGGGGGTTGGCATCAAGCCACGCGGCCCCAGCACGCGCCCCAGACGACCGACCTTGGGCATCATGTTCTGCACAGCGATCGCGGCATCGAATTCCGTCCAGCCATCGTTCTGGATACGATTGATGATCTCATTATCGGCGATGATGTCGGCACCGGCGGCTTCGGCGGCGGCGACATCTTCACCTTCAGCAAAGACGAGAATCGTCACCTTCTTGCCCAATCCGTGCGGGAGCATGATCGTCGTGCGGATTTGTTGATCGGCTTGGCGCGGATCAATGCCGAGGCGAAAATGTAGCTCGACCGTTTCATCGAAGTTCGCGGTTGCCATCGATTGCACGAGTTTGACGGCTTCTTCCACCGAATATTCTTCGAGGCGTTCAAATTGTTTCATCGCTTCTAAGTAGCGTTTGCCATGTTTTGCCATAAGTTATAGACTCCTTCGTGGTCATAATGGGTGCGGCGATCGCCCTGCCACAGTGATAGATTCAGGTTAATTACTCGACGATTTCCACGCCCATCTGGCGGCATGTTCCTTCGATCTGCTTCATCGCCGCGTCGATGTCGAGCGCGTTCATATCGCTCATCTTAGTCTCGGCGATCTTACGCACCTGCTCGCGCGTCAGGCGACCGCTAACCTCGGCTAAGGGATTGGATGCGCCCTTGGCGATGCCGGCTTCTTGCTTGATCAAGAATGCGGTCGGCGGGCTTTTCAGCGCGAATTTGAATGACCCGTCCTGAAAGACGGTGATTTCTGCCGGGACAATCTGCCCCATCTTATCGGCAGTGCGAGCGTTATACTCTTTGCAAAATTGCATCAGGTTGATGCCGTGTTGCGCCAGCGCCGGCCCGATGGGCGGTGCTGGGTTGGCTTTGCCCGCGGGGATTTGTAGCTTGACGATTGCTTTGACTTTCTTCGCCATAGTCGTTTCTACCTCGCTCAGATTTTGTTTGGGTTATACAACATGAAAGGCGCAGTTTCCTACGCCTACAAATGGGTAATTATAACAGGGCTGTGCGTGGATTGGTATGCTAGGTTGTCGGCTCGACTTCGAGGAAATCGAGTTCGACGGGTGTCTCGCGCCCGAAGAAATCGACCATCACGCGCACCTTCTGCTTGTCAGTATCAATGTTGGAGACCGCGCCGATCATATCGTTGAAAGGTCCGCCGACGATGCGGACTTTATCGCCAATCTTGAAGTTGACGCGCACGACCTGATCGGTCGATTCCATGCGGGTGATGATGCGCCGCACTTCGTCCGGGCTCAGCGGAGTCGGCTCGTTGCCCATGCCGACGAAGCCCGTCACGCCCGGCGTATTGCGGATCACGTACCACGAGTCTTCGTCCATCCGCATCTGTACCAGAATATAGCCGGGGAAGATGCGTTGCTCTTTGGTATCGCGCTTGCCATCTTTGACGACGACTTCTTCTTCAGTCGGCACTAACACGTCGAAGATGCGGTCTTTCATGCCCATTGTATCGCGCCGTTGTAAAATACTGCGCTCGACCTTCTTCTCGTGGCCGCTATAGCAATGCACGACGTACCAGTATTTACCGACTTCTTCTTCTTCGGGCTGTCCGGTGCCATCATCCAAAAAGACTTGAAAATCATCGTCATCATAATCGTCGTCATCGTCGATATACACCGGATCAGGGTCATAATCGGGCGGGCTTTCCGACGGGGTGGGCGCTTCAACAGTCGGCTCAGGTTGGGATGGCGACCCGCCGGATGATTCGTCCTCACCATCTTTATTCGGGAACGAAAATTGATCGTTGTCAGACATAGCAACAGACTCCTTCGGAATCGTCGTCAGCATTCAAGATGAGTGACATGGGTGGGTGCCGCTGAATGGGGGCGCGGGTGCGCCGTCTCCGTCCAGCGGCAGGCAACAAGAGGTCAGTAACTAGCGCGTTGGTTATCACGGTTGAGCATGTAGATGGTACCGCCGATGATCGCACCGAACATGATGATGAAGATCACTGGGAAGTCGATCCCGTATTCGATGATGAAGGTCAACACTGCGCCAGCAACGCCTAGCACAATTGCGGCGATCGCCGTCACGATAAAGACGATGCGCGTCAGGCGGATGACTTCTTCGCGGTCAGGCCAGGTCACTTTGTTCAACTCATTGCGAACTTCGCCCAGATAAGTGCGGATATTCCCAATAATACCCTTGTTCTCGTTTTTCTCTTTGCTCTTTTTACGGCTCTTTTTCTTGGTCTCCGTGGCCATAATTCTGTCTCCTCAGGTGCTATCCAGCGGACGTTGTGCGTGTATTGTACCACAGTCGGATATTAAAACACCGCCCATTTCGATGGACGGTGCTTAATTTGAACAGGGGCGGAAAGACTCGAACTCTCAACCGCTCGCTTTGGAGGCGAGTGCTCTGCCAATTGAGCTACACCCCTATTAGGTTATCCTCATTTTACAGGATAGACGAATAAGAGTCCACTCGCAATCTGTTGCCAGCGACTTTATTTAGTCTCTTTGTAGATGACGTGCTTCCGCACAATCGGATCGTACTTGCGTAGTTCGATGCGCTGGGTGGTATTACGACGATTTTTGGACGTGTAATACATATGACCGCTCTCGGTGCTACGCAGTTTGACGAGAATACGATTGCCTTTTTTCGCCATGATGCACCAGTCCTAAGTCGGGTTGACGTACAAATGAATGTGCTGTAATGGGCTTTTGCTTTAACGCAAATAAGCCTCTGACGAGAGTTGAACTCGTGACCTCATTCTTACCAAGAATGCGCTCTACCACTGAGCTACAGAGGCGTGTAGTGGGCCAGGCAGGACTCGAACCTGCGAAGGCTTCCGCCAGCGGATTTACAGTCCGCCCCCTTTGCCGCTCGGGACACTGACCCAAATGATGCTGTATTGTTAACAAGCCACAAGTGGGACTTGAACCCACGACCGCTCGCTTACAAGGCGAGTGCTCTACCAACTGAGCTATTGTGGCATCTCACAGCGTTTTACGATACATCAAGCACCTTGATTGTGCAAGGTGTAAAATCCATGCACGCCACAATTTGATACATCTTACTCAATGGTTTGGCAGGCTGTCAATCCCGAGAAAATCAGTAGAGACAACGCCTGCGTTGTCCCGAACAATCTTTTTGAAAACGCTCAACCAAAACTTTCACGGCTTGCTTTTTTGGTTCTTTCGTATCTTGCGTGGTCAAGCTCTTTTTGTCCCCTTTTTTCAAAAAGAGAACGTAACTACTCAGATAGAGTCTTCTTGCGGGGTTTCATCCCACGCCCCAGCAGGGGATGTCTCCCCTGCACCCCAGTTTTGCCGACCGCAAAGCGCTCGGCGGGTACAGGTTCAAAGGACGATCGTCCTTCGTGGGGGTTCGGGGGCAACGCCCCTGCAACAAAAACCACGCGAAATCCTAAAGAGCCATGACAACTTGGTCGTAGACCCATCGCGGGCAAATTGCTTGTGTTCACAGGGCATGTTCAGGTACAATAGACTTGTAATAATCGCCATACAATATGAAGCTGGATAGCCATGGATAAACCAAAGGACACAGATCAACCAAAGAAGCGCGGTCGTCCACCGGCAGGCAAACATCGCGGTCGCCCATTGACGATTTACATGAGCCAACCCCGCGAGGAATTGTTCGAGGAAGCCTTCGACCTCTTGAAAGATGTCGGGATGCTTCCCTCCACTGCCACAATCAACCTCTCCCGCTCAGAAGTGATTGACCACGCCCTCGATGCGTTGATACACAAGCTCAAACGCAAGAAGAAAAAACTAGACAAGCAGAAGAACAAGGACAGCTAAGACGTGGTCGGCTGATGCGCGTGGCGCTTTGCCAGCAAACCGCGATACAAACTATCTATCTCCAACGCCAGCCGATCAATCCCATAACGCTGGCGAATAGCTGTTTGCGCGCTCGTCATTTCCGGCGGTTGGTCGAGCGTCGTCAGGATCGCTTGTGTCAGCGCATCGACATCGGCAGGCGGCACTAGCCGACCGAACCGCCCGCGATCGAGCAAATCCGGCACCCCGCCGACCGCCGTCGCCACCACTGGACACCCCGCCGCTAAGGCCTCAATAATCGGTGCAGGCGTGCCTTCGTTCAAACTCGTGTTGACCAACACATCCAAATCGCTGAAGATCGGCGGCGTGTTCTGTTGCCACCCCGTGAAGATCACGCGCTCACGGATGTCCTGCGCCTGCGTGAGCAGGTCGGCGTATAGCTCACCATCGCCCACAATCGCAAAATACGCCTGTGGCCGTTGCTGGAGCACCTGACGGGCGGCACGCAAAAATAACGCATGATTCTTGACCGGTTGCAAGCGTCCCACGATGCCGATCAAAGGCGCATCAGCAGGAATCCCCCACGCGCTCCGAAATTGCTGGCAGTGACGCGGCAAATGGGCACAAGCCTGCAAGTCATAGCCCAGCGGCAAGACCGTCATCCGCTTGCGCGATGTGATGTGATAGGTCTCGGTCAGTTCGCGCATTAACCCCGATGAGAGCGTCACCAGACTATCCGACAGATACGCGCCGAAACGCTCGACCCAGATGAAAGTGATGGTCTGCGTCCAGTTGTAATACCCGTGAAAAGGATGCTCATGCAGGGTGTGGACGACGACCGGCACGCCGGCGAGCTTCGCCGCGATGCGCCCGACCAAGCCAGCGGTCGTCATGTGCGTGTGGACGATGTCCGGTTGTAGCTGGCGCAGATGATGCGTGAGCGTGCGTGTCGCTTGTAGCAATTGTAGCGGGTTCATCGTCTGGTGCAGGGCTGGCACACGAATCGGATCAACGTCGTACTGTTGCGCGACGTGCGCCATATTATCGCCCGCGACACCTTCGCGCCCGACGATGAGCGTGGTCTGATGATCGCGCCGCCGCATGGCATCGGTCAATAGGATGCTCTGCAAGGTCGGCCCGCTCATGGTCATCGCCGTGATGATGCGTACAATACGCATGGATTGGTGTGCCATTACTACCCTACTTTATCTTCATGATTGCTTGATATTATCTGTTCATAACAGATAAGTACCTTTATTGTGCTTCAAGTCTATCATGCTTTTGCACCCATAGAATACGGATGTGATAAAAATGGGGCTCGCCTTGCTTAAAACTCACAAGGCGACTATAGTAAGGCGCGATAATTAAGCATAGAAAAAGCAAATCTCATGGTTCGGAGCTTCTCAAATCGGATACTCGCTGGCGTGTGCGGTGGTCTCGGTCGGCAGACACCGGTAAACGCCTGGGCGTGGCGCTTGTTCTTCATCGCGCTGACGCTAGCGACACTGGGTACAGGAGCCTTGATGTATCTCGTGCTATGGTGGGTACTCCCGCTAGATTCGCCGGTGCGTCCGGTGGCGAGCGGGTGGCGCGGGCTGGTGGGCTTCTTATTGAGCATCGTCCTGCTGATCGGTTTTCTGCTTCGCGCTCAACTCGCGGATGTCGGCGGCTTCTGGCTACAAGCAAGCGTGTTGCTCGCGCTGATTTTCGCGCTCAAGCAAGTGTTTGCCGGCAAACGGGGACAACTGGCGCTGGGCATCGTGCTACTCGCCCTGCCGCTTGTGGGCTTACTCGGCAACCTCGACATCCTGACGGGCGGCATCTACGACGTGCTGCTGCGGGCCTATCCCGCCCTTCTGATCTTCATCGGGCTGGCGATCGCCCTGCGCTATCGCGTGCCACTGGGTGGGATGATCGCGCTCGCGCTGAGCATCAGCCTGACGGCGGGCGTGGTCTACTATGCGTACACGAGCCGCATTGATACGCAACTGACCAGCAATCAAGTGACCATTGCCGAGACAATCGCGCCCCAGATCACGACGCTACAGGTCAACCTGACCACGCTCGATACTGATGTGCGCGTCGCCGTGCAGGATGACACCGCCCGCACCATCAGCGGCACGTTCACCGGTGGCGATAACAGCGACCTGCGCGTGGGCTACGAAGAAGACGGCGCAATTGCCACGCTGACCATCGCCGAAACCGAGGTGAGCGACTTCCCCCTGCTAGAAGCCGTCGGACGCGCAGATTTCACACTGGCACTGCCGCCGGATGTCGCGGTCGCGGTCGCCTATCAGGGCGTGCGCGGCACGGTCGATTTCGACATGGCGAATCTCGCCTTAGAACGTCTGAACCTGACGCACAACAGCGGCAACGTGCTGGTCACCCTGCCGGATTATCAACCGCTCTCGCGCACTGTGATCGACAACCCGGGGCAATGGCTGGTGCTGGATGGTAATCTCGATGTGCGCGTGCCGCCTGATGTCGGCGGGCGCTTCTTCTTAGAACGCGGGAGCAATGCCGAACCGCGCCCTCCGCAGAATTACGATGATCTGATTTACGCGGTCGAACTGAGTCCCAACGATTATATTCTGGCATCGCGCCGCTATGACGTACTCGACGTGCAGGTGCGCTATCGCGTCAACGTGCCTAACGGACGCTTCCGCATCATCACCGAGCGCGACGAGACCTGAGCGCGGGGCTATTCTCGACCATGCTTAATCCAAGCGCACGGTTTTAGCGGTATAGTGGGGATAGGCAAGGGGCGATTTGCCCCACCAACCCGTTATCATGAGCGTACTGGAACATAATTATGCGCTATGTCACTTTTATTGTACTGAGCCTGCTAGGGATCATCATCGTACCTACCGGCGCGATTGACGACCACATGCGGGCAGAATACCCGACGCTGGTCACCCTCAGCGAGACGGATTTACCGATCGCTGATCGGGCAGATATTGCGCGTCGCTTCTACGGCGTGACCGACATTCCCGCGCCCCCCATCGACCCGCCGCCGCTGACGATCGGCACAGTTCAATCATTTGTCATCAATTCTAGCCTCAGCGGTGGCATCGACCGCATCCGCGCCGAGTTGCAGGCGGTTGGCGCTCACGTTTACGTGTGGGTCGAGGTCGGCAACGATCGCACCGCACAGGCGCAAGCCCTTGCCCGACACTTCGATCAGGACATATACCCGCGCACACAAGCCCTGTGGGGGCGCGAGAACATCCCCGGCATTGATGGCGATGTGCGCGTGCATCTGCTCTTCACCACACAGTTGAGTGGCAATATCGGCGCGTACTTCGCGGCACAGAACACGCTCGCGCGTGAGATTTTCCCGTATAGCAACGAGCGCGAGATGATGGTCTTTAATCTGGCGGTGCTGGACGAGCGCGGGATCGATAGCGACCTGAGCCTGAGTTATGCCGCGCACGAGTACCAGCACATGATTCGCGCCCATCTCGACCCCAATGAACTGGCATGGATGGATGAAGGCTTCTCGATGCTGACCGAGTACTTGCTCGGGTATAGCGATACGACGTGGGCGGCACGCGCTTACATGAACAGCCCGCATAACGCGCTGACGCATTGGGGCATCGGGCGCAATCGGGCGGCGCAATACGGCGCACCGCTCTTATTCATGCTCTACTTTTACGAGCGTTACGGCGCAGACGGTCTACACAGCCTGAGTACCAACCCCGCCAACGGTCTGCAAGCGGTCGATGCCGTCGTGCGCGAGCGAGAGAACATCAGCGCCGACGAGTTCTATGCCGATTGGGTGCTGGCGAATATCCTGCGCGATCACCCCGATTACGGCTATCAATCGCTGAGTAGCGTCGTCGCGGCGGCGGATTCGTACCGTGTCGTGCGCTATCCCTACATGCAATCGCACGAGTTACCCCAGTACAGCACGCGCTACTTTGAAATCGACACGCCGCCCGACCAAATCTCGCTGGCGCTGGACGTGCCGGCTGAGACGCGCCTCTTTCCAGCAGAGGCGAGCAGTGGCGCGATGGTGTGGTATAGCAATCGCGGCGATGATAGCAACCCACGCCTGACGCGCACCTTCGACCTACGCGACGTGCCCAGCGCTGTCTTGCAGTATCGCACATGGTTCGATATTGAGCCGGGCTGGGATTACGGCTACGTCAGCGTCAGCACCGATGGCGGGGCAAGGTGGCAGATACAAGCCACGATGCTGACAAGCGCCCACAATCCACACGGCAAAGCCTACGGTATGGGATATAGCGGTCTGTCGCAGGGGTGGCGCACCGATCGCGTCGATCTCACGCCGTTCGCGGGGCAGGTGATCGACGTGCGCTTCGAGATCATCAGCGACGACTCGCTCAATCATGCGGGGATGGCACTGGATGATTTGCGCGTGGATGCCATCGGCTATCACAGCGATTTAGAACGCGATGGCGGCGGGTGGCAAGCTGAGGGCTGGCTTCATACAGACAATCGCTTGCCGCAGTATGTGTGGGTGCAGGCGGCACAACTCGCCGCCGACGACACGCTGACAGTCACGCGCTGGCAAGCCCGCGGGGCGAGCGCCTTCATCATCGAGACCGCACCGGACACCGAACGCATCTACGTGTCGGTTTCGCCAATCGCGCCGATGACCAGCGTAGCAATGCCGTATTGGTTGGAGTTCCGGCACGATTGATGGCGTTAGTAAATCAGTGGCGGACGATGCCGGTATCGTCCCTACAAAAAAACCGTGATAGATCGTAAGGACAAGGTCGGCATTGTCCGAAATTGAACGCGATGAAATCATTTCATGGCTACGTGAATAATTGCGACCTATGTTAACACATATGCCAAATGCGCTAAAATTATTGATCGATGCTGATCGTGGGTGAAAGCCCCCTACATTGTGACTTTCGCACTCATCGCTTACACGGTATAATGTGAATAGTATTTAATGTTTCTATTCATCCTGTCGGGGATTTCTGTGCCTATTTTACGCGAAGGAGAACTGGACGTATACAGCCATAGCACGCAACAGACACGACGTTTGGGTGTGCGACTGGGTAAACTCCTACAAGCCGGAGATATTATTTGTCTCTCTGGCGATATGGGCGCAGGTAAAACTGTATTTTCATCGGGCATCGGGCAAGGATGGCGTGCCAACTATCCGCTCACAAGTCCGACATACAATCTCGTACATCAACACACCCGACAAGACGATGACACAATACTTTATCATCTGGATTGTTACCGCCTATCCAGCATAGCGGACACGGATAGCATCGGTATTGATGATATTTTAGATGGTCATGGTGTGGTCATTATCGAATGGGCTGAACGCATTGAGGAAATCCTGCCGAACGAGCGACTATGGATTGAATTGCGCGTGATCGAAGAGACGCGGCGGAGTTTTCGTCTGGAAGCAGAAGGCAACCTCCACGAACGCTTGATCCGAAAATTCAAAGAGTCGACGTTCGGCTTGTGAACGCCCCTAGCTAGCCCGCATCTAAGGGATGAATGTGCATTATTCATCCGCTGTCTTCTCGCCCAACGCTGAAGTCGAATTTTGCGTAACTACTCAGTCCGTAGTCGCGCTTGAACACGCCGCCGTATCGACATCCGGCAAGGGGGGCAGGCTGTCATCCTGCGCTTGTAAGAAGGCTTTCGCCGCGTCAATCGTATCGAAGAAGTGTGGCGTTTTGTTCTGTATCAAGCCGACGAGAAGCCGTGTCATCATGCGACTGCGTGGATGGGGATCAACCACGGCGATGTGACCGAGATTATCATGCTTGAACAGGACACGGCGGTACATATCTATTTCATTCGGGAAGGATGTCACGCCGCGGGAATCGTGGATCACATGCACCACGGTATCTGACCTGCGCGACATCTGATCGAAGTTCTCAATCTGGTAGCGCAATTCATCGAGCGTCACATCGTCCGCCGCACACGAGAAAATCACACGTCCGGGGACAAGCCATCGTATTTTCAACATCGGAATCTGCCTTTTGTGTCTGTCATTTGTTGAGTGGACTTACCTTGCTAGCTAGAGACTTTTGATGTTTCACCAATAAAGTGGAGAAGGATTGGGACCGTAACAACACACGCCTGATACTGGTAAAGGCGACGTACACGGCCCCCGTTCGGTCACAGACGGGTTTGCTGTAGCACACCCTTACGGTTCTTTGGGATTTCGCGTGGGTTTTGTTGCAGGGGCGTTGCCCCCGCGCCCTCACAAGGAACTGTCGTTGCTTGACATTGTTCAAAAAAGCAAGAGTTTTTGGCGTTCCCTTTTTGAAAAAAGGGGACAAAAAGAGCTTGACCACGCAAAATACGAAAGACCCACCCTTACATCTGCTGACTTACTCTTTTATTGGCTGAATGACCAATAGTATCTGGTGATGGACGGATACTTGTATCTACCATCGGTAATTATATGGATTTTGACTCAAAGTATAGGGGTAAAATTAATTTTATATGTTAAAATAACATGACATCACGTTCATATTAACTGTAATAGATAGACACGCGCCACAATAAGCAGGTACTCATCTCAAGCGAATAGGGATTCGCTATAATGGCATTACTAACCTGTAAACGCCGAAAGAGAAACTGCACATGAGACAACCAAAGATGAAGATATATACCAGCGATGGCACACACAACACGATGGGATTGAGTACCAATGAGTGAGATTCGTCCAGAACGCCCCGCCGATTATGCCGCGATTGCGGACATCAACATTCGGGCGTTTGGCAATCGCGCAAATGAAGCCAACATCGTCGCGCTGATGCGACAACGCCCGACCTTCACGCCCGATCTCGCGCTCGTCGCCGTTGCGGATGATACGATCGTCGGGCATGTGTTGCTCACGCCCTGTACTCTGCGACTGTTACATGAGGATGTGCAGGCGGTGCTGGTCGCGCCGATTGCGGTCGCTCCCGCGCATCAGGGGCAGGGGATCGGGCGACAGCTGATGGAAAGCGGGCATGAGATCGCCCGTGCCATGGGGTATGATATGGCGTTCTTGATCGGGCATACGGATTACTATCCGCGCTTCGGCTATGAGACCTTCGCCTTTGGCACGAGCCAGCTAACGATCGCCACCGATAGCCTGTCGTATATGCCGCTGGAGATGCGCCCACCTGCGCCGGACGACCTGCCCGCGCTGATGGATTTGTGGATGCACGAAGAAGAATGGGTCGATTTTGCCCTGCAACCGTCGGCGGCGCTGGTCGATTGGATCAGCTTTCATCCGTCAATCACGGCGCGGGTGTACGAAGACAATGGCGAGATCGTCGGCTACTCGCGCACCGTGGGCGATCAGGTGCGGATGTTCCTCGCCGCGCACGCGCCCGCCGCCCACGCCATGGCAAAATCACTCGGCAGTAACTCTGGCAAGGTGACCTTGCCCATCCACCCTAAATCCGCCAGCGCGACCGCGTTTCGGGTCGCGCCGACGGTGAGCGCACATCATGCGGGGATGGCTCTGCCATTCAACATCGAGTCGCCCCTTGCCGATTACTTCGGCTACGTGCGTAACAATCAAATCGTCGTCGGTCGTCCGATCTGGTTCACTGCCTTCGATCTCGCCTGAGTTCTGTGCATCGCTCAGTTCAGTGTCGCCGCGATGGTATTACACGACGGACACGTCCCATCGGGGCGCACGATGGCGTATGCCGCCTGCGGGTCTTCGCTGGTGTACGCCACTGCATCCACGTTCCACACGATCAACATCCGCACACGCCCGCTATTCTCGGCGATTTCCACCGCTTGCGCTAACCACAGCGCTTGATCCTGTACAGTCGTGTTGCTCGCCCATGAGAAGGTCGCGGGCAATTGCGGGCTGAAGCCCTCGTTGCTCACATAGCCCAACTCGGTGAAGCACAGCGGGCGCGACGGGAACACGCTAGTATACAGATCGACCATCGCGGGATAATACCACGAGTAATGAGCGTTGCTGGCAACCGGCGCACCCCCACGCGCATACGGCGAGACCGCCCCCGCGTTATAGTGGATGCCGACACAATCCATGTACTGTGTCGCACCTGCGCCCGCCATCGCCCGAATGAACGAGTCGTCATTGCACCCGTTGGTGCTACAGCCCAAGCCGCCCGTCGGGGCGGGTGCCGCGCTGATGACCAGCGTCGCCGAATTAGCGGCTTTGATCGCCTGATACGAGGTGCGAAGCATCGCAGTATAATTCGCACCGCTGATACGTCCGGCGGGCCACTCGCGCGCGAGGTTCGGTTCGTTCCACACTTCGATCGCGTCCGCGCCGCCCCGTGCCAGCCCAGCTAAGAAAGTCGCAAATTCCTGATTGTACTGGGTGGGATTGGTGCGCGCATATTCATCGACATCACCGACCACGCCCAGCAAAATGCTGAAGCCCAGCGATTGGGCGCGGTCGATCTCATCTTGATAGACGCTCGCCGGTGTGCCGCGCGTCCACACAATTTGCCGCTTCGCCCACGTCATGCCCGTCTGCCGCATCAATGCGCTGTAAGGATAGTCGCCCTGTAGCACCTGCCCGCCTAGCTCGAAAACCGGCGTGAAAATCGGCGGTTCATCGGGATCAGTGATCGGGTCAGGATCAGGCACAGGGTCGGGGGCTGTCCCCGCGAGGGCGATCACCTGCCCCACTTCGAGGCGATTAGGGTTAGCGATGCCGTTGATCTCGATCAGACGTTGCACCGTCGTGCCGAAGCGTTGCGCGATGCGGAAGAGCGTATCGCCCGCTTGTACCGTGTAGGTTGTCGGCAGGGGATCAGGCGCGGGCGGTGGTTGCGGGATCGGTGGTAGTGGTGGATTTGGTTGCGGGTTATGGGGCGGTGGCACATGCGGGATGTGCAAGACCTGCCCGACGTAAACGACATTCACATTGCTGATATTGTTGGCATCGACGATTGCCAGCAGGGATGTATCATAGCGCAGGGCGATGCGATACAGCGTCTCGCCCGGTTGCACAACGTGGACACTCTCATTTTGTGCCTGTATGGGTAAAAAGTTGACAGACAGCGCAAATACGCCCCATATCAGAACGGCTAATCGGCGCATGGTAGCTCCTTTGTGGGTTGGTCAAATACAAAATCTGCCGAAAGCATGTAGCTGTAGTCTAACATGACTCCCGCAAATCTGCCGTGACCAACCCGCACAAAGCTTAGTTAGAGCGCAGGGTCTGTTGATCGGTCGTCAGCGGGTCATAGCGATGATCGGCTTCTTCGGTCTGGAAAACGTCCAGAATACCGATGCCGATCGCCGATAGGAGCAGACCAACAACCAGAAAGACCAGCGCGGCGACCAGCGCCCATGACGCATTAACGTATATCATCGGGATAACAGCGACACAGAACAGGATACCGCTAAAATAGGCGAGTACACGTAACATAACAACACCTTTCTTGTGTGTGCTTATCTGAATTATGGTCAGCGTAACATAAGCCGTGCGCGTGTCGTAGTGTGCAACGTCCTATCCCGCGCCGCCATCCATCACGCTCACCCGCGCCAAAGCCCCACAATTTAAAGCGAAAAAACGACATTCGATATACACTAACGTATAGCAAACTCCATAAGGCGAAAGTGATATCAAAAATGAGCGATACTATTTCTCACGCGTTCGTATTACCGGATAAGAATTTCCATGAGTGGTTTCAAGCATTACAGGATTACCGCGCGACTTTCGATCGCGTCGCCGTCATTCGTGACCCGGGCGGCAACGATCTCAACCCCTATCGCAACGTAACCGCCGTCGCCGCGCCTAAGGTCTGGCTACAGGACGACCCCCTCTTACACATCCGACGCATTTACCCGCAGGTCGTGCGCGTCGATGTGGTGCAGGCGCAAACCCCCGCCGAGTTAACGACGATCTTAGAACAGCGCATCAAAGCCGATGATCGCTATGGCGAGACGCTGAACCACGACGACCACCTGCATGATCGCTTCGTGCTCGCCTTCCCGACAACGCACCAACCCATGCAAATTCTTGCGACCTTCACGCCAGTCGATGAAGCGACCGGTGGCGCGGAGGATAACATCGGCATTCACATCGCGAGTCGGGCGGGGGCGCAAGTCATCGCCTCTGCCGCGGGCGAAGTGACGCGCACATGGGCCGGGCAGGGTGCGGGTGATCTGGGCATTGGCAATTACGTGCAGGTGACGACGCAATACGACATTCATCCGTTCGTCGTCACCTATGGCAATCTGGACGCGGTCAGCCTCCCACCGGGGCGCATGGTCAGCGTCGGGGATAAGCTGGGCACAGCTCAGGGCGATCGCTTCTTGCTGATGGTACAAGCGCCGGAGAGTGGCTCCGCGCATCGCATCCCCAACGTGATCGACCCGCTACCGCTGATCTACATCAATAACTTTCGCGTGCAACCGACCGTCGCCAAGCTCAACGTGCGCTCGATCGCCAGCACCGATGGCGACCGCGTCGGCTCAGTGACTCCCAGCGATCGCCTCATCAGCAAAGAGCCACACGGGCGCGTGCTGGCGAAGCTCGGTCAGGCGGACAAATGGTTGCGGATACGCCTGCCCAACGGCGAAGAAGGCCACGCTGCCGCGTGGTTCTTGCAAGCGACCCAGTACAAACGCTTGCAGATCACCGTCAATCCAGTAGGGGTGAACCTCGATGCGCGGCACGCGCTAGGCACGCCCCCCCCCGATCAACTGGGGGATATGGGCTGGGTGCGCTTCGGCTACAACGTCAACGCCGGACGACAGTCCACCGATGCCGATACCGCCGCGCAGATCAAAGAAGCCTACGAGTTGTACGCGCCCCTGTGCGAGCAATACGCCAAAGCGGGCTACAAAGTCATCATGACGACCAGCCACCAGACCTATGGCGAGGGCAAAGACCAATATTGGCCCTGGGGCAACCTGCAAGAAGCCGACTGGTTCGACCTTGCGATCAAGTTCGCGGATGTGATGGACGCGATCACGCGCCAGTATGCCGGCAAGGGCTTGATCCACGCGTGGCAATTGTGGAATGAACAGGATGCCGAGACCGGCGCGGAAGCCTCAGTCGCGATGACACCGGAGATTTACGGCGGCTTTTGCAGTCGCGTTGAGCCATCAATCCGCGCCAACGATAACGAGGTGCTGGTACTCACCGGCGGCTTGAAATCCGGCCCGGATACCGGCACAGCCTACATCCGCACCGCGATGAATCATCTAGCCGCCGGCGTGACCTTCGACGGCATCGCCTTTCATCCCTACGGACGTGGCGCTAATCACATGCGCTATGCGATCTATGGCAAGCTGGATGAGAGCATCGCCAAGTATAGCGCCGTCCTGCCGGGCAAGCCGCTGTGGATTACCGAGTGGGGCGTGCTGAACGCCAATCAGGAGTCGCCGGCAGATATTGCGGCGTATGCGCTGGATGTCATCAAGCACGTTAAAACAAACCACAGCGAGACCGTCGCCAGCCTCGTGTGGTATGCGTGGGCTGAGAGTATGCACAACGGGTATGGCATTGTCGATCGCCAGTCACGCCCACGCCCGCCCTTGACCGAACAATTCCTGAAGGCGTAACTACTCATGCTCTATACCGCTGTCGGCTCTCATCCCCCAGCCCGTCTCCCGATCGCTAGCGCTACGAGATAGGGAGATAAGCGCGTGTGCCGTCCCGCTCCTAGCCCCATTGTGGCGGTCGGGAGAGGGATTTAGGGTGAGGGCTGGCTTCCCCGTCGCACCACCTAGCCGCCATGCTTCAGCTTGCGGCGTTAGCGCAGGGTATCTTCGATCAACGCCAGCAAATTCTTGGGCGTGTCGTCCGGCGGGGCGACCTCGCGCGTGATGTACATCCCCAGCAGGATGAACGCCAGCACCACCCCCGCCGATGCCACCCACAAGGTCGCATCGACCTTAGCACTGACCAGAAACAGAAATGGCACGATCAATAGTGGCAGTGCCATGAATAACAGCATCGCCAGCGACCACGTCACCAGACCATCGTAAACATTCACCTGACAATCGACCCGCGTCAGCGTGCCTTCCCAGCGCCGTAACGCGCCCCGGCCCTCAGCACGCACGCGCCCCCTCTCGAACAGGCGCACGTCAAAATCGACCTTATCAGTGTTGACACGCTTGATGTGAATCTCGATCTCATCGCTCTGTAAATATTCCAGACGATAGGCACATTCTTCTAAGGGTAACTCGCTGATGAAGTTCGCCTCGCCGTCATAGCGCCGCTTTTGCTTGCTCATACCTGTAATACGCTCTCGATCTATCTAACGGTTACTTACACCCATTATAACGCGATTCGGGCGCAACGGGATGAATCTCTCAAGAAAATGTGCGTGGATCGCTAGCGCAAGATCACGCGCCAGCTATTAACGCCGACGACCACACTGCCATCCGCGACGTACAGAACGGGCAAGACCGCCGCATCCGCCGGCACGAAGGCGCTCTCGTAGATCAATTCGTCGTTCAGATAATAGCGCACGGTATCGGTGCGATTATCGCGCTCAAGGCGCAGGCGCACGATGACCGCACTCGTCGCCCGTTGTGTGATGAAATCCGCCTCGTTGTTGACCACGCCGTAGACGCTGATCGCGTTCAGCGTCACGCGGTCGATTTCTAGCGCGACCGCGTTACCGTCATCGCGGCTATCCAGCCCTAAGCCGAAGAACACCTGTGACGTGTCGCGATCGAGCAACGCCGGGTCGAACGTCCGCAGAGACAACGAGGCTTCGACCGAGCGAATGCGCGTCGGCGCGTCGTTGCCATAGAATTCGTTCAGCGTCTCCGCGGGTATCACCAACCGAATCACGTCATTCTCAGACGGCGTGCCGCGCCCTAATCGATACACATCCGCGTTGATCGGCGCGAACAATTCGGGATTAATCAGCAGGTCGTCACTGCGGTTGAAGATGTCGATCAAGTCAGCTGTACCGCGAAGCCCCTCAGCAGGTAAGGGCGTGCGCGTGGGCGGCGCGAGTGTCGGCGTGATGCTCGGCGTATAGGTCAGCGTCGCGGTTGCCGTCGGCGGCGGTGTATAGGTCAGCGTCGCGGTTGCCGTCGGCGTGATCGGCGTGTTGGTCGCAGTCGGCGCGATCGTGATCGCCCGCTCATTAGGCGTGTTGGTGATCGTCAGCGCCGGCGCGATCGGCTCGGTATTATCAGTCGTCGCGCTCGCGGTCGCGCTTGCTGGTACGGCGGTCGTCGCAACCGCCCCCGCCAGCGCATCAGACCTTGCCGTTTGTTCGGCGGTCGGCGTTGCGCTGATGGTGACCGCAATCGCTGTCCCGGCATCATCGCGGCCGAAATTGACAAAGACCACGAGTCCGATCGCCCCGATCACCATCGCGACGAACATCGTCACCACGCCGATGAGCAAGCCCCGCGGCATACCATCGGCATCATCGCCGGCATCATCCGAGTCGAGATAGCGCGAGTCGCTAAAATCCGCCAGCGGTTCGACATCGGCTTCGATGCGCGGCATCGGGTCATCGGTCGGCGGTGCTTGGAACTCGGATTGTGCTTCGAGGATGGTGTACCAATGCCGATAGAGCGGGTACGGCGGGTGACGGTCGATGAAGAGCGCCCGGAATAACTCATCGAGGCGTTCCAGGCGGCGACTGCGGCGCGCATCGCTCGCCAGCACATCCACGAACTGCTGATAAGTATCGCGCCACTGACGCAGAGTCGCGGCGTAGGACTCACCGAGCAGGTGCGTGGTGGTATCGGTCGCTTCGTCTAGGATGCGCCCGATTGTCCCGTCCGGCTCGTCGGGGCGGCGCTCGATGATCTGACGCATCTCCCGCGCCTGTACCGCGAGTGTCGCGCTCGCCTGCATCAGATGCTCAAGCCATGTGCGATACCCGCCCAGCGACATATTCGCTCTTTTCTCGGCATCGGTGATGCCCTGTATCGCTGAGTCGAGCTTGAGACCTGCCGTGCGAAACTCGCCATCTGACCAATCGCGCACTGCCTGCTCGACATCGAGCATACTCTGCACAGCCGGCGCGAAGACCTGTGCCTGCGAGTTCTCTTCCAGCTTGCGGCGGATGTCGGTCAGGTCGGATAGGGCTTGCTTGCCGTTGATCTGTGCAAAGAGGGCTTCGGCTTCGGCTAGGTCACGGCGGCGGATAATG
>DAOTTV010000134.1:0-7061 GCA_034437755.1 Anaerolineae bacterium
TGCCCTTGTTCATTTTGAACGCATAGCGTTCAAAAAGCAAAATTTTTTGACGTTCCCTTTTTTCAAAAAGGGAACAAAAAGAGCTTGACCATGCAAGATACGAAAGAACCTTTATTATTTGAGGATTTACTGATGGAACGAACAATTTTTGAATCAGAACATAGAATGTTTCGCGATGCCTTTCGTAAATTTGTCGAGCAAGAGATTGCCCCGCACCATGAAGCATGGGAGAAGGCGGGCATCGTCCCGCGTGATGTGTGGTTGAAAGCGGGTGAATACGGCTTTTTGGGCATGGATGTGCCTGAAGAGTATGGCGGCGGTGGCATCAAAGATTTCCGTTATAACGCCATCGTCAGCGAGGAGTTGATGCGCGTCGGTGCTAGTGGCTTTGGCATCGGCTTGCACAACGATATCGTCGTGCCTTATGTGCTGGAATACGGCACGGACGAACAGAAGCAACGCTGGTTGCCGCAGATGGTCAGCGGCGAGATGATCACCGCCATCGCCATGACTGAACCCAGCACCGGCAGTGATCTGGCAGGGGTACGCACGACCGCCGTCCGCGACCAGAGCAACGGACATTATGTCGTCAACGGCAGTAAAACCTTCATCACCAACGGCATCAACAGTGATTTCGTGCTGACAGTCGCCAAGACCGACCCCGAACAGCGTCACAAAGGTATCAGCTTGATCGCGCTGGAGCGCAATATGGAAGGCTTCACCCGTGGGCGTAATCTGGAGAAGATCGGCTTGAAGGCACAGGACACTGCTGAGTTATTCTTTGATAACGTCTGCGTGCCGATCGAGAATTTGCTCGGTCAGGAAGGGCGGGGCTTCATCTATCTTATGGAGCAATTGCCACAAGAACGCCTGTCGATTGCCGTCAGCGCGATAGCCGCCGCCGCCGCCGCGCTGGAATGGACGATCCAATACGCACAAGAGCGCACCGCCTTCGGGCAGTCGATCGGTAAATTCCAGCACAATCGCTTCAAACTCGCTGAGATGAAAACCGAAGTCACGATCGGGCGCGTATTCGTCGATCAGTGCATCATGCAACTGAACGCCGGCACACTGACGACTGATACCGCGTCGATGGCGAAGTGGTGGACGACCGACCTGCAAAATCGGGTCGCAGATCAATGCTTGCAACTGCACGGCGGTTACGGCTACATGCTGGAGTACCCCATCAGTCGGGCGTGGATGGATGCGCGCGTGCAATCTATCTACGGCGGCAGTAACGAGATCATGAAGGAAATTATCGGGCGCAACATGGGCTTTTAGGAGCGACGATGGCTATTCATACACTCGCACCAAACACAGAGACGCTTCACGGTTACTTCTCGAAGGAGCTAGCGCCGGTGTTGACTGTCGCTGATGGGGATACCCTGCGCGTGAAAACGCTTGATGCAGGCTGGGGATTGGAGAAACCGCCCTTGAACGGCAATCATCGCGCGCGCAAGACCCACCCAGCCCGCGATCAACAGGCGATGCGCGGTCATGCTCTGCTGGGGCCGGTGGCGATCGACGGCGCGAAAGCCGGCATGACGCTTGAAGTCCAGATCGGCGCGATCATCGTCGGCGACTACGGCTTCACGTTTGCCGGCGGCTGGGAACACAGCATCCATGACTATCTGGGCATCGCTGATGCCGACGAAGACGGGCTGGTATGGGATTTAGATGCGGACGCGGGCATAGCAACTAATCAGCTGGGGCAAAGCGTCCGAATGAAGCCGTTCATGGGGCAACTGGGGATGCCACCGCCGGAAGCCGGAATGCACCACAGCGCACCGCCGCGCATCTGGGGTGGTAATATCGATTGCAAAGAGCTAGTGAGCGGCACTACGCTTTACCTGCCGATTCCCGTCGATGGGGCGCTCTTCTCAATCGGGGATGGTCACGCGGCACAGGGCGATGGCGAAGTCAGTGTGCAAGCGATCGAATGCCCGATCGACCGCTGTGATGTGACGTTCAAGCTCCATGAGGATATGCCACTACAAGCGCCCCGCGCGCGCACAGATGGCGCGTGGATTACGTTCGGCTTCGATGAGGATTTACACCAAGCATCGCTGATGGCGCTCGCCGGCATGGTCGATCTGATCGCGGCGCAGTATCAGATCAATCGCGCACAGGCGCTCGCGCTGGCGAGTCCTGTGGTTGACCTGCGCGTGACACAGATCGCTAATCCGGTACTCGGTGTACACGCTGTCCTACGCGATGACGCGATCCAAGCCTAGCGTACAAGGACGCTGTTGGCGAAGGTGGTGAGGGCTGGATGCGCCAACTGGCGACTCAATCGAACCACTTGTGGAATGTGTAATACGAGCGGTGCATCTCCATGCCTAGCCGCCCGAAAATCTTCAGTACGGGAACATTGGTGAGTTGGGTCGAAGCGACGACGAAGCGAAAGCCCTGATCGCGCCCCCATTCCAGTCCATGCGTGAACATCGTCGGGTAAACGCCTTGCTTCTGTGCATAGGGCGCAACGCCGGATAAGACCAACTCGCCATGCTTGCTCGGCGCTGTGATCCGCACAGTGAAGAAGCCTTTTAGCCCTTCCTCGCCATCGACCACGAAAACATCATCCGCGAAGGTCTTATCCATCAATGAATTAACCGCCCACGAGGCATAAATTTCGTCGCAAATATCGTCATCAAGGCGCGGATCCATGTGATAATGTCCTTTGTAGCCTTTGAAAGCCTCGGTGGCAATCGCCAGAATTTCGTCTCGATCAGCTTCGACGGCGGGGCGAATCTGGTGCGACAGATCACGCTTGGGTATTTCGGTGATGTTGTAGCGAAATTTCATGTACGTCAGCGTGTCCATCAGGCGGTAGCCATCGTCTTCCATGCGCTGTACGGCATCTAAATACTTGGCGTTAACCCGCGCAATCAGCAGAGTCGCGTCGTTGTCACGGCAGAACTGGTCGATTTCGTCTAAATCATCGCGGGTGACCTCCTCCACGCGCACCGTACGAATGCCGAAGCGTTGTTCATCAATTTCAGAGACCCGTAAATTTGAACTCATCTTATCGTGACCTGTATGTGATATATCTAGACAATGTGTGTAGCTATCGATTGTGGTTGATAAGGGCTATCGCCACAAGTGCCAATATCAAAACGTGTTGCGCTGGCGCGGGTGATGATGGCTCAACGTTCATCCGCGAGATACTGCGCCACCTGCTCGCGCTCGGCTTGGGGTAATGCGTGAATATGTTTAATCAAGCCCATCGCCGCCGCCCGTCGCAGGCGCGGACGTGCTTCATGTGTGAAGACATCGTGGAGCAGGTGAATCGCCTCGTAGCCGCCGATGTCAGCGATAATTTTCAGAATCGCGTTGCCTTCGGCGTCGGTCACGCCGGCGAAGTATTGGTCGGCGAGCGGTTCGATCGCGTCTTCCTGCATGGATAATAAGATCATCTGCGCGACTTTGCGCTCGGACGCTTTTTCGCTGACGAGTTGCTTCACCAGTGCTTCGTAATTCGGTTGCGGCACAATGTCATCCTTTGTTTATCTTGTTCATATCTTACCATATTCGCCCGCCACCCACGCTTAACGCTGAGCGACCCACGCCTGTGATACAATGGTTCCCGTATCAGCCAGAGAGGACACACCATGACCGACATCACCGCCCTATCTCCTGCGCAACTCGTGCAAACAGCGCAGGACGTGCTGGCGCAGCACTTCGATTGGCACGATGCGACCGTGACGCTGATCTCGTTCACGCATCATGCGGTGTTCGACGTGCGCTCAGCCGATCGCCATCATATCTTGCACCTGTACAAAGATCATGTGCGCCGTGAGCATCTGCTGACGCTAGCCTACTGGTTGCGTGATTTTGAAACCGCGACAGGCTACACGGTCGCACGCGTCGCGTTTGACGCTGGCGAGCCACAACTCACGACGACCGGCACGCCCCAAGCCGCGCTCTATCGCTATCTCGCCGGCGATACCCGCACCGCAGAGACCGCCAGCCTTGACGAGATGCACGCCCTCGGACGCTTTCTCGCGGCTTTTCATGCGTACTCGGCGGTATCCCCCCCTGCGGATGCAAGCGGCTTCGTCACGCTCGACTGGGACGGCTTATTCGGCGCATCTGGTGTCTATCAGCCCACGCCAGATGCTCTGCGCGTCTTCAGTGCTGACCAGCGCGCGATTATGGCACAGGTGACGGCACGCGTCAGAGCGAGCATGGATGCGATCGGGCGCGATCGGGCGCACTTCGGCATCATTCATGGCGATCTGCTGTTGAAGAACGTGCTGTTCGATGCCGGACGCGTCCACGCCCTCGATTGGGAATACTGCGGTTGGGGGTATTATCTCTACGATCTCACGCCCGTCTTGTGGATGTTGAAGCCGCATGCGCGTTACGCTGAACGGGCCGACGCGCTCTTAACGGGCTATACCCGCACCCGCCCGCTGACGGATGCCGTACGCCCACACCTTGAGACGCTGATTGCGGCGCGGCAGGTGGCGAGTATGCGCTGGGTGGCGGCAAACCAGTATAATCCACACCTTGCGGGCAAGGTCAGCGCGATTTTAGACCAGCGCACAGCCGAGCTACGCGACTTCTTGCAGACGGGAATACTCCGGCGGGCATAGCGATAGAGCGCCAAATAAAACCCTCGCATGATGAGGGCGAGGGAAATGTTGTATGCAATTGGGGTGTAGCGTGAGCTTATAACTCTAATTCGGGTTGGGGTTGTGCGGATTCATCATCATCGGGATGATCGCCATGATAATCGTAGCCGAGCTTATCGAGCGATTCGATAGCGGCTTGTTGAATACGATCACGGCGGCTATTAGCAATGTAGACGAGGGGGTCAATGGCGCGTATGTCGCCGAGATTACCGAGTGCTTCAACAGCAAAGAGCGGAGTCTGATAGCCCGGCGCATCGAGCGCGCGGATCAGTGACGTGACGGCGGTTGCATCGCCGATCTTGCCGAGCAACTTCGCGGCGCGTCCCCGCACAATCAAATCTTCGTATTGGTTCTCTACGGTTTGGATTAAGATACGAATTGCTTCATCGCCGCCGACCATTCCGAGCTTCATCACGGCCAACCGGCGTTTTTCTTTTTGTGTATCCCGTAATTCAGCCAATATCGCTTGCAGTTCAGGATTGTCAGACATGGGCGTATTTTACCTTTCGCCTGTTTGCGTTAGCATGTAACGCGACAACAACTACGTGTTTTAGTTTGCCATGTCTTGTTACAAATGATGTGAGACGCGGGTCATGATGAAGCGTGACAAGTGATTGAGATGGTTTAGTATCTCCGATCATGTCCACAGTCTCATAACTTGTCGGACACAGCCTTGTAAGATCGATAGCCTTAATCCTCAATTCCTATTATTACCTGAAATGGCAAAAAACAAAATCAAGATTTCGCCCAAAATATGAATATACCTTGTTAGGCACTTTCCACGACTGCGACAGATGTTTCCGTTTGCTTGTCAGCTTGTTCGTCAGCTTGTGCCGTGATCACCACTTGCCCGTCGTGGATGCGCGCAACCCGATCAGCATAGGGCACAATTTCGGGGCTATGAGTCGCCATGACGAGTGTTTTGCCCGCTGTCCGCGTTAAATCGAGCAACAATTGCAAGACGGTCTCGCCCGTCTCTTCATCGAGGTTGCCCGTCGGTTCATCCGCGAGGACGAGTGTCGGCTCATGAGCAAGGGCGCGAGCGATCGCCACCCGTTGCTGTTCGCCACCACTCAGCTTATCGGGGAAGGTATCGGCGCGATCGCCCAGACCAACCCGATCAAGCAGTTGACGAGCGCCCTTCTCGGCGGTTGCGCGTCGGATGCCCCCCAATTCACGCGGGAGGGTGATGTTTTCAAGCACGGTCAAGGTCGGAATCAAGTTGAAAAACTGGAATACAATGCCGATGTTATCACGTCGAAATAGCGTCTGTTCACGTTCGGTCAACTGGCTCAAATTCGTGCCGTTGACGATGATATCGCCTTGATCAGGCTTATCTATTACGCTGATGAGATTAAGAAGCGTACTCTTACCACTTCCGCTTTTACCAAGCAGGACGAAGAACTCGCCCGTTTTGATGTCGAAGGTCACATCATCAAGGATGGTGCGCGTGCGCCCCCCTTGCTCATATTGTTTCTGCAAATTACGAATTTGAACGACTGACTCTACCATCACATCTGCTATCTCGGCTATTTATGGATTGTTTGCATGCAGTGTAACAACGCCGCATGAGCGAAAGATGATAACACTATAGATTTTGCTTATATTTTGCCCGCTTGTGTAGGCTTAATTTTGAAAACGACGATCTGATTAACCGGCGTGCCGTGTGTGGGGGCTAGAATGCGGTATAATCAACGTGCCTATGTCGACATCAACCAAAGGTCAAACGATGACATTGCAGAATGCAAAACGCCTCTTAAGTCGCTTGTGGATCGTGCTGATAGTCGCGGTTGCCTGCGGCCCACAACCGACCCCCATCCCGTCGCAGACCCCCGCGCCGACGCGCATCCCGCAACCGACGCGCACGCCGGTCAATATCGTGCCGCCGGCCTTGCCGACGGTGACGACTGTTTTCGGGGCTGTGACGACACCGATCACCTTCCCGACGGCGATTGTGCCGCCGACGGTCGTACCGACAGGTCCGTACTTGTTGACCGGTGGTCGCGGCTTGACGACCGGTGCGACGATGAGCAACGGCGAATTTCAGGTTGAGGGCTATTGCACGATTTTGAATCCGTCGTATGGCGTGGATGAAGATGGCGAGCGCTGGTATTGCACGCAGAATGGCGAGCGTGTGCTGGCATTAGGCACGGCAGAACTCGATGACATTTGCTTTCGGACGTATGGCGTGGCAGGGGCATATGCCCAGCAGATACCGGGCAATCAACCAGCGGCGTATCGCTGGCGGTGCTTCGCTAATAACTGAAGCCGAAGTACAACGGCAACGATTATAGGAAGAAACGTGCCAGCGTAACTACTCAGGTCAATTGATTTACGCCAGCTTCTGCCCTCAAGACAAGCACGGTTGAAGTCCCTCTCCTAGCCACATAGTGGCGGTCGGGAGAGGGATTTAGGGTGAGGGCT
>DAOTTV010000135.1:0-59192 GCA_034437755.1 Anaerolineae bacterium
GTAACTACTCAGCCCTCACCCTAAATCCCTCTCCCGACCGCCACTATGTGGCTAGGAGAGGGACTTCAACCGTGCTTGTCTTGCGGGCAGAAGCTGGCGTAAATCAATTGACCTGAGTAGTTACCTATTATCAACATTTCATCAAAACGGGACGAGTCAATGACTCGTCCCGTTGTGGGGTGCTGTTGAGCGCTTGCGCTCACTCGCGGTAGCCGTTAGGGCTTTGCGCGGTCTCGCGGTAGAAGACCAACTCGCCCTCGTCATCGACATCGATCAGCACCAGATCGCCGGCTTCAAAATCGCCCTTGAGCAAGCTGACCGACAGCGGATTCTCGACGTAACGCTGGATCACGCGCCGGAGCGGACGCGCCCCGAACTGCGGGTCGAAGCCCTTCTCAGCAATCCACGCGCGTGCATCGTCCGATAGCTGGATCGACAGCCCGCTTTCGAGCAGACGGTTGAACACGCTCCGCATCTGAATATCGACAATCTCTTGGACTTCGTCGCGGTTCAGCGGTGCGAAGATCAGCACATCGTCGATGCGATTCAGAAACTCCGGACGGAAGGTGTCGCGCATCGCTTTCTCGATCTTCTTATGATCGGCGACGGCATCGCCATCACTATCGCTGACGAAGCCCAGCGCACCGCCCTTACGGGCGAAACTCGTGCCGAGGTTGCTGGTCATGATGATGACCGTATTACGGAAATCGACCAGACGACCTTGCCCATCCGTCATGCGCCCATCTTCCAGAATTTGCAAGAGCGTATTCCAGATTTCCGGGTGCGCTTTTTCGATCTCATCGAAGAGGATCACGCGGTAGGGACGACGACGAATCGCTTCGGTCAGTTGCCCGCCCTGCTCATAGCCGACATAGCCCGGAGGCGCACCGAACAGGCGACTGCTGTTGTGTTGCTCGCGATATTCGCTCATGTCGATGCGAATCAGCGCGTCTTCATCGTCGAACATGAACTCAGCCAGGGCTTTTGCCAGTTCCGTCTTGCCGACCCCGCTCGACCCGAGGAAGATGAACGACCCAATCGGGCGTTTGGGGTCTTTAAGCCCACTGCGTGCCCGTCGGATCGCATCCGAGAGGGCGGCGATCGCTTCTTCTTGCCCGACGACGCGCTCGTGCAGGGCTTCTTCCATGCGGAGCAATTTCTCGCTCTCGGTCTCTAGCATCTGCTGAACCGGTATGCCCGTCCATTGGGCAATCACGCCGGCGATGTCGTCGGCATCGACGGTCTCGTCGATCGTGTTCTCCTGTTGCCACTGATAGCGTTCGCGCTCGTACTCTTGCTCTAATTGCAGGCGTTGCGTCTTACAATCGGCGGCGCGTTCGTAATCCCGTGCGAGTCCGGCGGCTTCTTCTTCCATCATCAGGCGGTCGATGGCTTCTTTCATCTCTTTCAGGCGTGCCGGCATTGAGTAGAGCGCGACGCGCAATTTCGCCGCTGACTCGTCCAGCAGGTCAATCGCCTTATCCGGCAGTTTGCGCCCTGTCAAATAGCGTGCTGATAAGCGTGCCGAGGCTTCGACCGCCTCATCGCTGATGGTCACGTTGTGGTGAGCTTCGTAACGATGACGCAAGCCGTATAACATCTCGATCGTATCGTCGATGCTCGGTTCATCGACGAACACCGGCGCAAAACGGCGATCGAGCGCGCTATCTTTTTCAATATGCTGGCGATACTCGTCTAGCGTCGTCGCGCCGATCGTCTGTAGCTCGCCACGGGCGAGGGCGGGCTTCATGATGTTGGCGGCATCCAGCGAACCGGCGGCATTGCCCGCGCCGACCACCTGATGCAACTCATCGACGAACAGGATAATCTCGCCCTGCGCGGCTTGCACTTCGTCGATCACTGATTTCAGCCGTTCTTCAAATTCGCCACGGAAGCGACTGCCGGCGATCATGCCGGTCAAATCCAGCATCAGGATGCGCTTGCCCAGCAGGGGTTCGGGCACATCGGCGCTGATGATCTTCTGCGCCAGCCCTTCGACAATCGCCGTCTTGCCGACACCGGCTTCGCCGATCAGCACTGGATTGTTCTTGGTGCGGCGGCTGAGGACTTGCATCACGCGCAGGATTTCGCCATCGCGCCCGATGACCGGATCGAGCTTGCCTTCCATCGCCATCCGTGTGAGATCGCGCGAGTATTTCTCTAGCGTCTGATAACGGCTCTCGGCTTGTGGATCGGTGACCCGTTGCCCACCGCGAATATCCTTGACGGCAGTCATCACGCGATCACGGGAGATGTTGTGATCAGCCATCATGCGGGCGATGGCGGTATTGCGCTCGGCTAACATCGCGAGGAACATATGCTCCGTGCTGATGTATTCGTCGCGCAGTTGGTTAGCTTCTTCGTTGGCGCGGTCGATCACGGTTTTCACACGCGGGGTGATGAAGACCTGATTTTGCCCCGCGCCATAAATAGCGGCGGTGCGCGGTGTGCGGCGCAGATTATCATCGACGCGCGCCCGCAACACGCTGACATCGACACCGAGCTTGTCCAATACCTGTGGAATCACGCCTTCCGGTTGTTCCAACAATGCAA
Source organism: Anaerolineae bacterium (assembly GCA_034437755.1). GTDB lineage: Bacteria > Chloroflexota > Anaerolineae > Aggregatilineales > Phototrophicaceae > JAUZRW01. Next base: position 2,554 of record DAOTTV010000135.1, read on the forward strand.
GTAGCAGATGTTCGGTATCTACTTGATTGTGACCGTAGCGTTGCAGGATTTCATAGGCACGGGCGGCGGCGTCCTGGGCGCGTTCCGTAAATCTATCAAATCGTAACATGACAGTTGCCTTTGGTTTATCGATCTGTGGGTTTGCTTATATTTAGTATATCGGATTGTGGCGGGGATGGCTCGCGCAGAGCGCGCCACTCGCGCCGTTTTCGTGCATGAACTGTTTCTATGATACGGTGTATGTCGTAAGAAATATGTCAGCGGATTGTAAGAGGGTTATCAAACACTGTATACAGCGGTTCTTTCGTATCTTGCGTGGTCAAGCTCTTTTTGCAAAGGCTTTGTAACTACTCAGCCCTCACCCGACCGCCACTATGTGGCTAGGAGAGGGACTGGTAAACGCCTGTGCGGGCTGAAGGTGCTACGTGGCGCTCGCCCGTTGCGAGGGGTCGAGATGGCGATAACCGTAGCGCAATTGCCATACGCGCAGGGCGGCTTCGAGCGCGACTGAGGAATCCATCTTGCTCGTGCCGTGCTGGCGATCGGGGAAGTGAATCGGGATTTCCTGGATGCGATAGCCCAGCTTATGCGCGACGTATTTCATCTCGACCTGAAACACATAGCCGTTGGATTGGACGCGGTCAATATCCATGCCGATTAAGGTCTCGGCTTGCCACGCGACGAAGCCGCCAGTCGCATCCGCAACCGGCATCCCTAGAATCAGCGGCGTGTAAATGCGATTCGCCCACGTCGAGAGCAATTTACGGTACAAGCCCCAGCGTTCATCGACACTGCCGCCCTGTGCAAAGCGCGAGCCAACGACCAGATCACAATCATCCAGTTGCTTGAGCAATTGCGGGATGTACTTAGGTTGATGCGAGAAATCCGCGTCCATCTGGATGAGGACATCCGCGCCTAAATCCAGCGCCCGCCGGAAGCCCGCTAGGTACGCCGGCCCCAACCCCGCCTTACCCGCACGATGCAGGACATGCACGCGCTCATCGTATTGCACGCGCAGACCATCGGCAATCTGTCCGGTGCCATCGGGCGAGTTATCATCGACGACCAGAATCTCTAACCTGTCGATGTCCAAATCAAATAATGCCTGCACGATAGCCGGCAGGTTCTCTTTCTCGTTATATGTCGGCAACACGATCATGATCTTTTGCATGGTGGCGTATCCCTTGCCCCAGAAGCGGTCATAGCGATTTAGTCTATCGCCCTCTAGCATACACAACAATGGTGAACCCCGACTATAGCCCATTCAGCCTGTTGCGAATCGCCCCTTTATCATCACTAGGGCTTGTTCTATACTCCATAGGTTCGTACATGGCTGTCGCAGAACCAGCCTCAACAAAACAAAGGACAAGCTCTGATGACTACAAGAATGTTACAGACGATCGTGATCGTCAGTGTGTGCTATGTTGCCGCACAAATCTTCGCCGATGTTGCCAGCTTACGCATCATCGTCTTATTCGGGTTCGCCGTTGACGCGGGGACGCTCGTCTATCCCTTTACGTTTACCCTGCGCGATATGGTGCATAAAGTCGCCGGTGTCGTTATCGCCCGCACGTTGATTATCGTCGCCGCTATTTTAAATCTGGTGATGGCGGGGCTATTCTGGGTCGCGGCACAACTGCCCGCCGATCCACAGGGTGGCGAACAATCCGACCTGTTCCCGCTGGTACTCGCGCCGGTGATACGCATCGTCATCGCCTCGATCATTGCCGAAATCGTCTCGGAGTTGATCGATACCGAGATGTATAAACTGTGGGTCAAGCGTTTTGGGAAGCAGAAGCAATGGGGGCGCGTCTTGCTCAGCAATGCCATCAGCGTGCCGATTGACAGCGTGATTTTCGTGCTGATCGCCTTCGCTGGCGTGTTGCCACCGGCGGTCGTCTTCCAGATTTTCCTCCTCAACGTCTTGATGAAGGGTGCTGTGACCATTATCTCGATCCCCGGCATCTACCTCGTCAAAGATCAGAACATCAAAGCCGATGCCTGACGATTACCCGCCGGTGATCGCCGGCAGAGATGCGTTTTCAGGCGGGCGGGCGTGCGACCTACGCGCCCGTCCTGAGTAGAAAATGACCGTTTTTGCCCCACGACTCACCGATGTTCCCGAAAACTAGGGAAAACGCCCAAATTGAATCTGTAGAATTTCATGAAAATTGCTAGCCAAAAAGTCATGTTTTATGTTATTCTTACTGTACCCTCCCAAATCCGTTGTTGAGTGATGAGGTATTTTATCTATGTTCTATCGTTTCAATAAAAAAAGAAGTAACTATCCGGGTCGCTGGTTTGTGAAGCTGGTGCAGTTCGGGCTTATTTTCGGTATTGTTTTATTTGGTCTGGATGCCCTGAACAACACCTTCGTACCTGCGCCTGACGTGGCTGAATCCGCAGTGGTGTCGGACGTTCAATCGCAAGATGATGAACAGCCCTACACTATCCGTATCGAACCGATTGAAGTTGAGCGCACTCACAGTGATGCCGAGTATCACTTCATGGCTCTGTCACATCAGCAACGTGGCGAATACATGGAAGCAATCCTCGATTATAACCGCGCCCTGCAACTGAATGCCGATCGTCCGGCATCCCGCTTGAACCGCGGTGTAGCGTTTGAACAGCTGAACCAGGCTGACCACGCGGTGTACGACTTCAACGCGTACATGAATCGCGATGACGTGACTCGCGTGAGCGCTAACCCGATTGGTAGCAATTACAACGTCGAACTAGAAATGGCTGAGAGCCGCGTGTACGAATTCCCCTTCTACGCTGTCGCCGGTCAAACCGTTGATGTCAGCGTGACCAGCATCGAGCGCGCACAGGGCTTAGCTGTCGATCCGCTGATCGTGATCATCGACGCTGACGGTCGTCCGGTCGCCGGTGATGATGACATCCTGCGTCAGGACGGGTCGCTGATCGCTATGGACTCCGCCATCGAAGGGGCAACCCTCGCTGATAGCGGTCGTTACACCCTGCGTGTGAGCCATGCCGGTGGTAACAGCTATGGTCAACTGGAACTGGACTTCGCCCTGAACAGCGCTAGCAACACCTCCATGGGTTACATGGGGTGTGGCGGTGCCGCACACGGTAGCCAGCGCTAAGCCAATTCGGGCAAGCATCAACACTGACGAGAGCCGTCCCCGCGTGGGGCGGTTCTTTTGATTCGGGGGGTATCCTGGCGGCGCTTGCGTCGTGCAAGCGTCAGCTAATCGTACTGTGCGCGTCCTGCACTGGCGCGTAAGATCGCATAGAATAAAGCAACGATCGCACGCGAAGCATGTAAAGGTATTCTCCTATGTTGAGGTTGATCCGTCGTCGCTGGCGCGCCCTGTTACTGACGCTCATCGCGCTCCTGACGAGTAGCGCGCTCTTTTTGTATGGCTGGATTTTTCATGGCTTGCCCGATGTCGATACCTATACCGCCGGACTCGCGCTCCCTAGCACGCGCATCTATGATCGTCACGGACAACTGCTCTACGAGATCTTGCCGCCTGAACAGGGACGCAACCGCGCCCTCACGCTCGGCGACATCCCGAATTATTGCGTGAACGCCGTGATCGCCACCGAGGATGCCAATTACTGGTCGCATCCGGGGGTCGATATGGTGGGGGTTGCGCGCGCGGCATGGATCAACCTGCGCGGGGGACAGATTATCGCTGGCGGCAGTACCATCACCCAGCAGACGGCGCGGTTGCTCCTGATGGATTTTGAAGAACGCGCCAACCGCAGTATCGGCCGCAAACTGCGCGAGATGGTACTCGCGGTGCAATTGCAAAACCGCACCAGCAAAGCGCATGTGATCGAACTCTATTTGAATCAGGTCTACTTTGGCAATCTCGCCTACGGTATCGAAGCCGCCGCCCGCACCTATTTTCATAAATCGGCGCGCGAATTATCCGTCGGCGAGTGTGCGTTATTAGCTGGCATCATCCAGAATGCCGTGTTGCACGACCCGCTGACGAACATCGAGGGCGCACGCCAGCGGCAAGCGGTCGCCCTGCGCTTGATGGTCGAAAACGGGTATCTCGCCGCCGCCGAAGCCGAAGCCGCCGCCAGCGATGCCCTGCAATTCGGCAGTACGCGCTTCCCGATCGACGCGCCGCATTTCGTGATGGCGGTGTGGAAGCAACTTGAGCGCGACTACCCCGCGCATCTCTATGGTGGCGGGCTTGACGTGACGACCACGCTTGATCTCAGCTGGCAACGGAGCGCCGAAGAGGTGGTGACGATGGTTCTCGATAATCTCAACAACCCGCCGGCGGGCATCGGCACACCGGCGAACGCCAATAACGCGGCAGTCGTCGCGCTCGATCCTTTCACCGGACAAATCCTGACGATGCTCGGCAGTCCGGATTACTTCGATGAAGACATCGACGGGGCGGTGAATGCCGCGCTCGCCCTGCGCCAACCGGGGAGCACGCTCAAGCCCTTCACCTATGCGCTGGCGATGACCCCCGACCGCGCCGACCCCTACACGCCGACGACTGTGCTGATGGATGTCGAAACGCCCTTCGTCACGCGCCGCCTTGAAAGCTACACACCGTCGAACTTCGGCTTTGTCGAAAACGGGCCGGTCTCGGTGCGCGAGGCGCTCGGCTCGTCGTATAACATTCCGGCGGTGCTAGCGATGGAAGAGATCGGCGTGTCGTCCTTTGTCGATTTTGCCGGCGCGATCGGCTTAGAGTCGCTGGTCGATAACAACGATGTCGATCTGGCGATTGCGCTAGGCGGGGGCGAAGTGCGCCTGCTCGATCTGGCGACGGCGTACAGCATCTTCCCCAACGGCGGGCATCCGCTTGATGCCTCCTACCTGCTCAAAGTCGAGACGCGGCAGGGCGAGACGCTCTACGAGTGGCAAGCTCCCGCGCTCGATGAACAGGTACTCGATGAGCGCGTCGCCTTCTTGATTAACGATATTCTCAGCGATAACACCGCCCGCCTGCCCGCCTTCGGGCCGAATAGCACCCTGCAAATCGGGCGCACGGCCGCCGCCAAAACCGGCACGACCACGGATTTTCGGGATAATTGGGTGCTGGGCTACACGCCCAATCTGGTCGTCGGCGTGTGGGTCGGCAATGCCAACAACACCGCAATGGTCGAAGTCACGGGTGTCAGCGGCGCAGGCCCCATCTATAACAATTTCATCCGGCGCGTTCTACACAATCAGCCTGAACTCGAATTCACGCGCCCTGACGGGCTGATACAGGTCGAAGTCTGTGCGCTCAGCGGTCTGTTGCCGACAGATACCTGCCCGCTTCGCACGACAGACTGGTTCATCGCTGGCACACAACCGACCGAGTACGACAACGTCTATCAGACCTTCGTGATCGACACGCGCACCGGCGATCTCGCTGACGAGACGACCCCGCCCCAATACACGCGCCCAGAGACCTTCGTCGTTCTGCCGCCGATTGCCCGCGATTGGGCGGTGCGAAACGGCTTGCGCCTGCCGCCGCTGGGTGCCGCCGTCGAACTGGGTACCGATGCTGGCGATCTGCAATTGCTCGAACCGGATCCCTACACCGTGTTTGAACTATCGCCGATTGTCCCGCGTGAGCATCAGCGCATCCGCCTGACAGCGGGGGCTAGCCCACAGACCGAGCGCGTCACCTATTATCTGAATGACGAGCCGATCGGCACTGCCAGCACAGCGCCCTATACGCTGTGGTGGACGCTGGACATCGGTCAGCATGAGTTGATCGCCGAAGCCACGCTCAGCGATGGCACGACCACCCGCAGTGCGGCGCTGCCCTTCACCGTTATCGCCTACATGCCGCCGCAAGAACGCACCATCTTGCCCGGCGATTGATACGAGTGCCGACCCGACCGTTAACAGCCTGATGGGAATGGGCTATACTGTGGCGCATGGATACAACACTACAGTATATACCCATTCTCATCGTCGGGTTTGCGACTTCACTCGGCTTGACTCCACTCACGCGGCAGATTGCGATGCGCCTCGGCGTGGTCGATAAGCCGAACGTGGCGCGCAAAACCCACAAAGACCATAAGCCCATGATGGGCGGGCTGGCGATCTATCTCGCGCTCTCGTTTTCGGTGCTGATGTTCAGCCCGTCGCAACACATCCGCGAACTGCTGTTGATCGTCTTCGGCGCGGGGGTGCTGGCGCTGGTCGGCGCGCTGGACGATCGCTACAATCTCAGCTGGCGCTTGCGCTTCGGCGTGCAATTTTTAGTCGCGGGCTTGCTGGTGCTGGGCGGGATACAGATTCGCCTGTTCGGGCTGGCGCTGATTGACGTGCCGGTGACGCTCGTGTGGGTGGTCGCGCTCACCAATTCGACCAACTTTCTCGATAATATGGACGGCCTGACGGCGGGCATCGCGTCGATTGCGGCTGGCTTCTTCCTGCTGATCGCGCTGATACAGGGACAAGTGGTGGTGATCTTGCTGGCGGCGGCGATACTGGGCAGTGCGGTCGGCTTTCTGGCGTATAACTTCGCCCCGTCTAGCACCTTCATGGGCGATATGGGCGCGCTGACGCTGGGCTTCCTGTTAGCGGTGCTCGCCATCAAGCTGACCTTCGCCAATCATCCCTTGAGCGTCTCGTGGATGGTGCCGGTACTGGTGCTGGCAGTGCCGATCTTCGATATTAATCTCGTCGTCTGGACGCGCCTCAGCGAAGGGCGCTCGCCAGTCGAGGCGGGGCGCGATCACATCTCACATCGCCTGCGCGATCGTGGCTTCCCGACGCGCAACGTGCTGTTCGTCATTTACCTGATGTGCGTGCTGTTCGGCGCGTTGGGCTTAGTCGTCAGCGTCGCACCCTCAGCCATTGCGCGCTGGATCGGCTTAGTGAGCGTGATGCTTCTGCTGATGCTCTTCGCGCTGATGTGGTGGGTGCGCCTGCGCTATCAACTGGATACGTAACACAGATTAGGAGCACAAGCTATGACCACCTACGTTGTCACCGGTGGGGCGGGCTTTATCGGGTCGCACATCGCGGCACACCTGCTACAGGACGGGCACGAGGTGCGCGTTCTCGATAATTTGTTGACAGGGCGCGAAGCGAACCTGCGCTACTTACAGGGTCTCGGCGGCGCGTTACAGATTCATCGAGCGAGCATCACTGATTTCGAGTCTTTGCATCCGGTGTTCGATGGCGCAGAAGTTGTCTTTCATCAGGCGGCCTTGCCCTCTGTGCCGCGCAGTGTCAGCGACCCGCTTGAGACGCACAAGCACTGCGCCACCGGAACCTTGCACGTCCTCAAAGCCGCACAAGAGACGGGCGTGCGCCGTGTGGTCTATGCGGCATCGTCGTCGGCATATGGCGATGTCGATGTGCAGTATAAGACCGAAACCCTCGCACCGGATCCGATCTCGCCCTATGGCGTGGCGAAGCTCGCTGGCGAATATTATTGCAAGGTGTTTCATACAGTCTACGGCTTAGAGACCGTCGCCCTGCGCTACTTCAACGTGTTCGGCGCACGGCAAGACCCCAACTCGCAATACGCCGCCGTGATCCCCAAGTTCATCACGCGCATGTTACGCGGCGAAGCGCCGATTATCTATGGCACGGGCGAGCAATCGCGCGATTTCACCTATATTGATAACGTCGTGCATGGCAACGTGCTGGCGAGTCGTGCGCCACGGGCATCGGGCGAAGTCATGAACTTGGCCACCGGCGGGCGCGTCAGCCTGCTAGACTTGGTGGCGAAGCTGAACGCGATCCTCGGCACACAGATCGCCGCCGAACACGCCGACCCGCGCTCCGGCGACATCCTGCACTCGCAGGCGGATATTAACAAAGCGATCGACCTGCTGGACTTCGCGCCGATTGTCGATTTTGACGAAGGCTTACGGCGGGCGGTCGCCTTTTATCGCGCACAGGCTGACGCGCAGTAGATACGCGCGCCGCCTCACTCCAGATCGCTCAGATCGACGTGGTGGGTGCTTGCGTCTAAGAACTTGGTCAGCGACTTCTCGAAGTAGAGCGAGATCACGCCGGTGGGGCCGTTGCGGTGCTTGGCAACGATCACATCGGCTTGATTGGGGAACTCGGTCGCCTCGTTGTAGACTTCATCGCGGTAGAGAAACATCACAATGTCGGCATCCTGCTCGATACTGCCTGACTCGCGCAGGTCTGATAGCACCGGACGCTTGTCCTGTCGCTGTTCGACCGCGCGCGAGAGTTGCGCGGCACTGATGACCGGCACGTTTAACTCGCGGGCGAGTTCTTTCAGCGCACGGCTGATGAAGCTGATCTCCTGCACGCGGTTATTCTGGTATTGTCCGCCGGCGTTCATCAGCTGCATGTAATCGACGATGATTAAATCTAAGCCGTGTTCGTGCTTCAAGCGGCGGCACTTGGTACGCATCTCCATCGGCGAGAGCGCGGGCGTGTCATCGATGAAAATATTGAAATCGGCAATGCGTCCGACCGCTTCGGTAAAGCGCGCTAGTTCCTGCTGGTCAAGCTGGCCCAGCCGCAACTTCTGCACGTTGATCGCGCTTTCCATCGCTACCAAGCGCTGTACCAATTGCTCGACCCCCATTTCCATCGTGAAGATCGCCACTCGACTCTGGAAGCGCGCCGCGTTCATGGCGGTCGTCAGCATCCACGATGTTTTGCCCATGCCGGGACGACCGGCGAAAATCAGCAAGTCCGATTTTTGGAAGCCGCCGAGCAGTTCATCCAGATCACGAAAGCCCGAGGGAATCCCGATTGCCTCGCCACGATTGAGGAGCATCTGCTCCATACGGTCGTAATAATCGCTGATGGCTTGCCACAGCGGCACAAATTCGCGCTTGATCTGTGTCTCGGTCACGGTAAACAGCGTCGATTCAACATCGCTGATAACGGTGTCGATGTTCAGTTCTTCGTTGACGGCGAGTAACTTGATCTCGTCGGCGGCGGTCAGCAATTTGCGCCGGATGGACGTGCGCTCGACCAGACGACCGTAAATCTCGGCATAGACCGATGTCGGCGTGCTATTGATCAGATGCATCAGGTAGCCACTGCCGCCGATGTCCGCTAGCTTGTCCATATTGTCAAGCTCATTCGTCAACACCAGAATATCGATCACGCCTTCGCGCTCGTAGACGCGCCGCATCGCATTGAAGATGTACTGATGGCGCACAAGGAAGAAATCTTCCGGTTGTAGAAAGGCGGCAATCGTGATGAAGAGCGCCTCGTCAATCAGGATCGACCCGAGAACGGCTTCTTCGGCTTCTTGGCTGAAGGGCGCGTTGGGGTCGTGTTGTATATTAGGCGGGTTGCTCATCGCATGTATCCGTGGGTGTTGTTCGGGCAAGTTGAGACATCCCATTATACAAAACAAATGCGCGCATTGCGTCCCTGAACCGCCTTCAACGCGCTCTATCGTATTCTGTCGCAGGTACTCCCCGACGTATCGACGCGCTACGTCCTCGCGCATTCTGAAGATGAAGCCTGTGCACGCATCCAGCAACGGCGCACCGATCACCAGAACGCCGTGTGATGCAGGCCGACGCGCTATTATCCGTCTCGCATACGAATTAACTCTTGAATCACGTTGATGAGATCGGCACGCTGGATGGGCTTGGTCATATAAGCCGCCGCACCAAGCCGGAAGCCCTCCTCCGAGCGATTCATCACGGATAAGATGACAACAGGTATCTCCTGTGTCTCGGGATTCATCTTCAGGCGGCGCAAGATGTCGAAACCGTCGTATTGAGGCATGATTAAATCGCTGATGATAATCGCCGGTTGTAACTGCTCGATCATCTCTAGTGCCTGCTCAGAATCGGAGACGGTCACGACTTGATAGAATTCGTCGATGTAGAGCCGTAACATGTTCAGCGTGGTCTCATCATCGTCGATCAGCATCACTAACGGACGATTATCATCAATCGTCAGGTCGATCTTCTCCGGTTCGGGCGCGAGGTTCGTCGGCAAAATCACATGAAAGACACTGCCCATCCCTAGATCGCTCTCAACCCAAATATGCCCGTTGTGCATCTGCGTCAGGCGCTGGGTGATCGCCAGCCCTAGCCCCGTGCCTTCGTATTCGCGCACGCTTGAGCCATCCGCCTGCCGGAACGCCTCGAAGATGATTGCGCGGTCGTCTTCAGCGATGCCGATGCCCGTATCCGCGACCATGATGTGTAACCACAGTGTGCCGTACTGGCGCAGATCACGCGGCGCATTCGGGATGTTCAGGTCATCCAGACGCGCCGTCTGGAGCGAGACGGTGATCTCGCCCACTTGTGTGAACTTGACCGCGTTGCTGATCAGATTCATCATAATCTGGCGCAGGCGTTGCGGATCGGCATGTATCAGGGGCAAGCTAGGTTCGATCGCGGTGTTCAGCCGTAATTGCTTGTATTCGATCTGCGTCTGGAGCGATGCCAGCACGTCTAGCACCACAGTTTCAGCGTTAATCTGGCGCAGTTCTAGGTCGAGCCGCCCCGCTTCAATCTTCGATAAGTCCAGAATATCGTTGATGATCTCGAGCAGGTTGCGCCCGCTACGATACACGCGCTCCATGCGATCGAAGGCTTTCTCGCCCATGTTGCCATATGTCCCGCTCAGCAACAACTCGCTATAGCCGATGATCGCATTCAGCGGCGTGCGTAACTCATGGCTGACGTTGGCGAGGAACTCGCTCTTGAGGCGGCTGGCTTCTACCGCTTGTTCGTATAATTCAGCATTCCGCATCGCAACCGCAATCTGCGCCGTGATCGTCAGGTAAGTATCGCGCTCTTCGGTGTTGAACGGGCGGTCATCGTCGAAGCTGTCGAGCGTGACCGCGCCAATCACGCGATCGTAGGCGATCAAAGGCGCGAGCATCGTCGTGCGCGATCCAGTGCGGTCGAAGGTCTCGCGCCCGCGATGATCACTGCCGAGTCGCTCTTCGACGTTGTTCAGCGTGATTATCATCGGCTGGTTACGGCGCACCAGGGCTTGCAAGGTCTGATACGAATTCGTGCCTTTGATGAAGAAGGGCGCGTTCACGAGCGCGGTATCGGGATATTCCGCGACGATATAGCCGTTGCCGTCGTGTTCGGCAAGGCTGATGATGCTGACATGATCGGCATTGAATAGCTCGTGCAGGAGTTCGGCGGCTTGCTGGAGTACATCCTGTTGCGAGAGCGTCGAACTGATGATGGCGGTCATGTTGTGCATGGATGTCAGGCGACGGTTGCGCTCTTGCAACGTGGCGAGTGTCGCTTCGGATTCGGTGTGCAGGCGCGCATTATCGACCGCGATCGCCGCCTGCCGCGCCATCGCCGTGACGGCTTGTATGTCGCGTTCGTTGAAGGGCGCGTGATCGCGTTCCATGATGATGATACCGACGAGATTGGTCTGCGTAATCATCGGCACAGCTAACCATGCCAGCGTCGATTGTTCGCGCAGGGCGGGCGGTTGTGCGTGCCAGGTTTGTTCAGCGCTCACATCTGCGATGTAATGCGGTTGGCGCGCATAATAGGCTTGTGCGAGCGGGCTATCGGGCGCGACACTCAGGGGTTTGCCGCGCATACTGCTATCATAGCCGACGACCGCGCGCACCATCATCTGGATCGGGATGGTGTTCGTCTCGGCGATGGGCAGGACAATCAGCGCACGCTCATAGCTGACGACGCGGTGCAACTGCTCGGTAATGCGGTCGTATACATCGTCGATGTTCAGCGTCGCCGTCACCACGCGCCCCATATCGATCAAACTGCTGGCGATCTTGCGCCGTTCTTGCTCGGATTGTAAGAGGCGAACGTTATCCATCGCGAGCGAGACCTGCGCCGTGATCGTCTGGAGCATCGACATATCACGCTCAGAGAACGCATGGGGCTGGTCGCTCTGCAAGCAGACAACACCGATCGTCTCGCTGTTGCGGTTGCGTAAGGGCAAGCCAATCCACGAGCGCAACACGCCTTCGGTATAGTTATCGGGGTCGATGTCCATCCCCAGCAGGCGATCTTCGGCAAGGTGCAAATCTTCGAACGCCAGCACGATGCCGTTACGAATGACGACCATGCTCAAGTCTTCGGGCGGGGGCGGCATCAAAATCGAACTGCTATCGAACTCTGGCAGGCGTATCGCCTGTAATTCAGGGTCGTAGATGCCGATGGTGACGATCATATTGGGGAACAGATCGTATAACTCCGACATCAGCTTATCCCACATTTCTTCAGTGCCGAAGGCGAGCGAGAGTGTGGTGCTGATGTTGTTGATGCTTCGCATCTCGGAGATGCGGCGGCGCGTGGCTTCGATCAAGCGCATGTTCTCGATGGCGAAGGCGGCGCTGTTGGCGAGCGTCATCATCACCTGTAGGTTGGTCTCGTCGAAGGCGTTGATCTCCTCGCTCTCGCTATAGATCACGCCGAGAACTTGATCTTTGGCGATCAAGGGCGTACCGATGAAGGACGCGGGCAAGGTCGCGGGATCAAGCTCGAAATACGCGGCGATCGTGGTGCGCTCGTCGTCATCGTGCCACATGATCGGCGAGCCGTGGTCTAGCAATGCCGAGACCAGATCGTTATCGAGTTGTATCTGTTCGACCATTGCTCGGTCATCGTCGTAGCGGATGAGCTTCGCGCTGGTCTCATCAGCGCCCTTGATGACGAAAGTGAAGCGTCCGCGTTGCTTCACACGGCGCACCGCTTCGTAGACGCGCTTGGTCAGGGCTTGCTCATCATACGACGACTGCACCAGCAAGCCGACTTCAGTCATCGCCGCCATATCGCGCACGCGGTCGCGCAATTCGGTGAAGAGTTGCACGTTGTGCATGGCAACCGCCAGCTGATCGGCGATGTTCTGTAAAGCATCCTGATCATCAAGCGTGAAGGCACTGCCGCGCGCGCTCTGGATGCACAGCACCCCCAGCCACTCGCCCGTCGCTTTCAGGCGGATCACCAGTTCACTGCCGACATCGCTGAAGTAACGGCTCGGTCGATAGCGATCATCCTGTGTCGGGTCGTTGATGAGCGCGGTCTTATCATGGTCGATCACCCATTTGATGGCACTAGCCTCGTCCAGTGGCACTTGCTCGCCGATCAAGTCCGTATGGATATTGCCCTGTAAGTCGCACGCCATCACACAGGTGACGTGCCGATAATCATCGTCTAAGGTCAGGATTTGGGCGCTCTGATAATCGAATTGTACGCAGATCAAGCGCAGGACATCGCTCAGCAAGTTGTCCCACTCATGGTTGGCGATGATCGCTTGCGAGACGCTGGCGGCGGCGGCGAGGCGCGCCGTCTGATGCTGGAGTGAGTCCATAACGTGGTGTAATTCGGTCACGTCGTCGGTGATCGCCGCGTAGCCCACCAGTTGATCTTGATAATCGTGCAAGGCTGTGACCGCGACGCGCGCGTCAAAGATAGCGCCCGTTGTGCGCCGGAGCGTCAAATAGTTTGACCAACCATTACTGCGCGTCGCATCCGGGAAAATCAGCGCTTCGGGCAGGTCTTGCTCATGCGCCAGCAGGCGATCACGAAAATGCTGGGACACATCGGACGTTGTGTCGAAGAGCGTGTTCCAGCGGCGATTGCGATAGATGACATCCCCCGACGGGCGCATGATGTCAATCGCGACGTTGGCTTTATCGACCAATTGTCGAAAGAGGCTGTCGTCTAGCTCGGCAGTGATTGCGGTGGCGTGCTGGCTATTGTGATAAGCCGCGCCGATGGTCTGCGCTAGTAACTGCACTAGCTCGCGCTCGCGCCCGCTGAAAGATCGCCGGGACGGATCATCGTACAAGCCACAGATCACCGCCCCGTTGAAGCGTCCGTTGGCGTACATCGCGCAGGTCATGAACTGGCGAATACCCGTTGTACGCATCGCCAACCGCATCGCCTTGGTGTCTAAATCGCCATTGCCATCGCTGATGATGTAGCCGCGCTCGCCCAGCGTCTCGGCAAGGCGCGTGTAATCGCTGTAGCCCATATCGCGCCCGATCAAGACCCGCGTCGGGTGTTCAGCGAGGACTTCGCCGCGAATGTCAGCCGGCTTGAACTTGAAGATCGCCGTCGTCGCAAAGTCGAAAATCTCGGTCATGCCCTGCACGGCATGCATCAGCAATTGTGTAGTATCCGGCGCTTGGTTGATGTCCTCAGCGAGCAAACGCGCTTCTTGTGTGATGGTCGCCGTGTGCAATTCGTCGAGGCGCGATGCCAGCGTCGCCCCGATCAAAACTGCCATATCGCCCCAATCAGGCGGCATCGCCAGCGTGCCCCGCGTGCGCCCGCCATAGACCAGCGGCACCAGCAAGAAGTCGTCCATCACCTGTGGCTCGCGCAGGCTTTGCCAGTGTTTGGGGCTTTGTAACCAGTTGACGATGGCGCTGTCATCCGCTTGTGGCATCGCGGCGAACACGCCCTGCGGCAAGGCGACTGCGGCGTGCAAGTCTTGCTCGGTCAACCACGCCATCAGGGCTTCTGTCGCGGTCACCGTGTCGAAGCTCTGTCGGATGTTTTGTGTCAATTGATGTATACGTCGGGATACCATAACCCCTCTATATCTTCTGGCTAGCACATAAATCTAGTGTATCGTGTCATGCAGTTCTTGCGAATAAGATAACGCAATTGTTACATGATTGTACCATTGTTAGCAAAATTGTAGGAATGTGATCTCGGGATTATTCATGAGATAATCGTCCTATGATTGCCCTACGCTCAAGCCGTCGCTAGATTTCTGACGGTGTAATGATATATTGAGGACGTTCAACGCTCTACATTACATCTGCGAACGTTCATTGTACGCTCATATCTTGTTACGCGAGATAACGTCATGTCTAGATTATACGCGCTTTGTCTATCATTTGTCATTGTTCTCTTGGTCACCGCCTGCGAGGGCTTGCCGATGCTGGATGCCGACAGTAACAGCACCAGCGGCGTCTCGCTCCCATTAGGGGCGAATGCCCGCACGCCCGAACAAACGGTACGGTCGTTCCTCGATGCGTGGGCGCAAGAGGACTTCGACCTGATGTATGACCTGCTCAGCCCGCGCTCGCAAGCGATTTACCCGCTGACCAGCTTTATCGAGCAGTACGAAAATGCCGACACGCAGATGGGCTTCGCCGGCGTGACCTACGACATCGGCACGATTCATAGGCAGGGGACATCGGCGGCGGTGACCTACACTGCCGTCATTGATTCGAGCAGTTTCGGTCAAATCGAAGACCCCGAACGCACAATTCGCCTCGTGGATGAGGGCGATGGTTGGCGTGTGGCGTGGTCACCGATGGACATCATCAACGGCATGACATCCAGCGTGCGCCTGCAATACGTGCCGCGCTTCGCCCCGCGTGCCAATATTTACGATCGTAACGGCTTGCCACTGGTGCAGGAGAACGGTCGCCTGTGGCGGATTTACGTGGTCGAGCAGGATATGCAGAGCGAAGAAGCCTGCTTCAACCTGCTGGCATCGCTGATGATGCGCCCGTATAACTATTTTGCGCGCCTCTCGATCAATTATCTGTCAGACGCAGTCTATTACGTCGGCGAGATGGACGACGAGGTGCTACGCGAGAACCGTCCCGCGCTCGATGCGGTCTGCGGTCTCGATCGCGAGGTGCAATTCTTCGGCAGTAAAGTGCGCTCGGCTAGTGGTCGCAATTATTACGGGCATGGTACGGCGGCGCACATCACCGGTTACGTCGGGCGTGTGCCCAGCGACGCGCTCAGCTATTGGGAAGCACGCGGCTATCGCTCGACTGATCTGGTCGGCTTGGCGGGGGTTGAATTCGCGATGCAGGATTATCTCGCTGGTAAACCGGAGCGTTACCTGCGCTTGATCGACCCCAGCGGCTCGACCCTGCGCGAACTGGGCGGCGAGACCGGGAGCGCCCCCGTGCCGGTACAACTGACGATCGACCGCGGGATGCAGGATCATCTCGCACGCGCCTTCAACGATGCGTGGAACAACTCGGTACAGGATTGGGCGAGCGTGGCGACGGGCGGCGGCGGCGTGGTGATCGATGTCAACAGCGGCGCGATTCGGGCGATGTTCAGCTACCCGACCTACGACCCGCGCATCTTCGACCCCAATAGCACCTACGAGAACGCGCAGGATTTAATCACCCGCGCCACTGGTGGCGATCCGGTCTTGCCGGTGGGCAGTGCGCTCAGCAATCGCGCCTTCTCCGAGCAGTACGCGCCCGGCTCGACCTTCAAGATCATCGCGACGATTGCCGCCGCCGATAGCAACACATGGGGACAAGAGCAAATCTACGATTGTCAGTTGATCTGGGAAGGGCAAAGCCGCTTCGGTGATTCGCTCCCTTTCCGTGAGGATTGGCGCGTGGTGCTGGAATATGACCCCGCCGGCCGGCTTTACATGCATCAGGCCTTGACCGCCTCTTGCAATCCCTTCTTCTGGGAAGTGGGCGCATTGATGTACCAGCAATCGCCGCGCTTGCTCCACGATTATTCGCTGGAACTGGGCATGGGCGAGGCAACCGGTGTCTTTGGCTTACAGAACGAAGCCAGCGGTAATATCCCCGTGCCACGATCCGTCACCGAGGCGCTCAATAACAGCATCGGGCAGGGTGATACGTCTGTCACCGCTTTGCAGATGGCGCGGATGGTCGCCGCGGTCGCCAATGATGGCACAGTCTACCGCCCGTATATCATCAAGCAAATTGGCGGCATTGATGGCGCGGGCGTGGTCGAAACCTACGAGCCGACAGTCGAGCGCACGCTGAATTACGCGCCAGAAGTCCTGCAATTGACGCGCGAGGGTATGTGTGCGGTGCCGACGAACGAAGAACTTGGCACGTCTTACAGCGTCTTCGAGACGGCGGAGTATTCGTCCTGTGGCAAGACGGGGACAGCACAGGCGAGCATCGCGCCCCACTCGTGGTATGTCGCCTATGCGCCTGCTGATAATCCGCAGATTGCGGTCGCGGTTTTCGTCACGAACTCGCGTGAAGGCTCAGAAGTTGCCGCGCCGATTGTGCGCCGCTTCTTCGACCTGCATTATAACGCCTTTGTCGAGGAATTTCCGGAGTGGTGGCGCACACCTTACGTGCCGCTTGACCCGCCGCGCGGCGTTGCGCCCACGGGCGATGCCTGATCGCGTGGACGTGCCTCTGGTGCGTTCGGCGGTGGGCGGGTAAAATCAGCGCGAATAACATTTGACCTGACACGGAGAGATTGATGATATCCAAGATCAGCGTGCCTGTGATCCTGTTCGTAGGGCTGTGGCTGTTGAGTGCCTGCTCTGCCGAGCCGGAGAGCGAGATCGCCTTCAGCAACTTGCCGCCTAATGGTGATCCCGCCGCCGGACAGGTGATTTACACGCAAGATAGTTCGCCGCTCTGTTCATCCTGCCATAATCCAGATGCGGTCGCCGCGCCTACGCTGGAAAACTACGCCAGCACTGCTGAGCAAGCGGTCGCGGGCCTGTCCGCGCGCGAGTACACGTTCTATGCGATTGTCGAACCCTGGCGGCACATTGCTGAGGGTTACGGCAACGCGATGCCCAATCAATACGATACCAGCCTCACCGCGCAGGAAATCGCGGATTTGATCGCGTATCTGCTGGAGTTTTAGGGCTATATTGCTAAAGGGCTTTGCCCCCGCATCCCCACAAGGAACTGTCGTTCCTTGACCGTGTTCATTTTGACGTTCCCTTTTTTCAAAAAGGGAACAAGGAACAAAAAGAGCTTGACCACGCAAGATACGAAAGAACCAAAAGGCGTAAGCCTTTTGCAGGGTGTGGGACAGCGTCCCACTTTGTACAACGTTTACACATGAGCCACCCTTAAAACCTTTCGTGGTCATGTAACAGGATACGATCACGTATCGGTCGTGATTGCATCCCATGCTTGTCCGCGATGATACACCAGCCAGTTGAGCGCATAATGTCGCTCGTAGACCACGGCTTGCTTTAAGCCCCGCGGCGGCTTGTTGCCGTATAGCTCGGCATCGACAACCGCCCAGTGATAGCGATAATGCAGGTCGCGCGCGTCTAGTATCTCGCGCTTGGGGCGCAGGCGGGCTTCGAGCAAGAATTGATCGGACGAGCGCGTGTCTAATATCTCATTGGCGCGATCCGCCTCGCAGAAGGCTGTCGGGCGCGATAAGCCCTTGATGAAGCCCAACGCCCACAGGAACAGCCAGTAACTTTCCATGCGACGGCTGAACTTGACGACGACGTAATCGGGCGGGTCGTCCGCATCGGCGGCGAATTCCCACTCGTCGTCGGTGACGACATCGCGCAGGTGATATTGATCGACCTGTTCTAAATACCAGTCGTAGCTCGCGCCATCTGCGCGCCGCGAAATCAGGTTGAGCGCCATCGCCCGTTGTGCCACGTCTTCGGCTGGACGCAGGACGGTATTGGCTTCGTCGGCAATCGGCGGTAGGTGCGGGATGAAGGGGATTTTCTCTTTCTTCAGCTGGTTGATACTGCGCTTCTTACGCGCGTTGGTCTCGCCTTCGTTGATTTCAATCTCGACTTGTTCGACCCAGTATTTGGGTTGGCTAGCATCGCGCCCGACTTCGATATTGCCGTTTTCGTTGTAGACCGTATCATCGCCCAGCATCAGCGCATAATCGTAATACGCCATCACGCCCTGTACCAGCAATTGCGCCTGACGGTCATCGTCCCAATCGGGGTCGGCGGTGCAGTCGATGATGTTGGTCATGCGCTCGGCACGTCGCCAGATTTTCTTGGCTTTTTTATCGCGCCGCTTGCCCAGCAAATCGTCACACAGGGCTAAAAAGCCGCGGATGCGCTCGCCCCGCTGTGCGTTGTCCATCTCCCATTGGATCGTCAGCGTGACATCGTCCCACACCACGCGATAGCCGATCGGTTCGCCGGCATCCGTCTGCAAGCGTGTGATATTATCCTGTCCTGTCAGTTCCAGCAATTCATCAATCGGCAAGAGTTCATCTGCTGGGATGAAAACCGATACCGTATCGGGCATAGTGATCCTGTTCGTTTGGTCATCGTGCGAATGCCCCTCATGATAACATGCGCTATCCGAGACGTTAACGCCCTGTCAAGAATTGTTGACGGGTCTTTATATTCATCGCGGGCGACGGGCATCGAGGGCGGGCTAGGCTTGCATCTGCGCTGTAAAGCTATGACAATGACTATAACGACTTTTCTTTTCGGCTGGAGATGGAGAAACAGAGAATGCAAGCGTTCATCATGTTCGCGATGAGTCTACTATTGATCGCCTATGGGGTGGTTGCCCTGTTCAAGAAAGATTGGATCTGGCGCGTGCGTGAGTTTTCGGCGCGTATCGAAGGCAAAGAAAACCTCAAGCGCGACGAATACCAGAGCATCAATCAGCTTGGTAACGGCATGGCGGTTATCTCCTTGATTGCCGGCGTGACCTTGTTCGCCATGAATATCGCGATGATGGTGCTGGTCACGACCTGATCGCGGATGTACGTCTCCCCTAGACAGTGGCAGAGGTCACAATCTACGGTACAATCAACCTATGATGATTCGGACGATAAACTAGGGGAGACTCCATGCAAAAACGCATCACGCGCACGATTACAGGGCTGTGTATCGGGCTGTGTCTGTTGGGCGTAGGGGTGCTGGGCTGGGCGATGCCGCCTATGGCACAAGGTCCTTTCGCCACTAACACACCCGCCAGCGATGAGGCAAGCCCGCCAACAGGCGGCTTCCCGACCAATATGCCCGTCAGCGTGACTGACCCAACCGCCAGCAACTCAATCGATATTTTCGCCACCAATACGCCTGTCGGTGGCGCACAGGCGACGGCTACGCCCACCCCTTCGGGCCCATCGCAGTCGCTTTTCAACTATTCTTTGCGCCTGTGGATCGAGCGCGATTTGATCGCCCTCGCGCAACAGCAAATCGCCGCAGTCGACCGCGACGACCCCGCGACCGTGACGGCACTGCAATTGACGCTCTACGAATTAGACCGCCGCTTCCCGCAAGCCCCGCGTGACCCCGCACAACGGCGACAACTGATCGCGGCAATGGTCAACGCACCCGCCGGTTTGATCGACATGCGCGCGCTCGTACGACCTTTCGTCGCTGAACAGGTCAATCAAGCGCCGGAGCGCGATTCGCTGAGTGTGGCGGGCTTCACGCTTTTACGCACGCCGGCGAATTTCAACGGCGACGACATCGACGACACGCTGGTTAACATCAGCTATCGCGATGATGACGGCGCTCTGGTCTATCAAGATTTCATCCTGCTCATCGGGCGCGAGGCGGGCGGGTTCGACTTGCCGCCGCACAATTACGCGCTCTTCGCCGCGCCCTTCGGCGGGGTGCGCGATATTATCCTGCCGCAGGTGGTCGATGCTAACCGCGACACGCTCGACGAAGTTCTGCTACAGGTGATCGACAATGAGCCCAATCGTCGCCTTGTACCGCTGGCGTTCCGCAACGGGCAGGTGATCGAAATTGTGGAAGCCCCGCGCCAGATTCGCTTCATCGAGCAGGTGAGCTTCCCGATTGCTGATCCCGATGTGCCAAGCCCTGAGCTACGGGTGATTACAGCCCGGCGCGAGACAACCCCGCCCGATTGGCCCTGCCTGAGCGAGATTGAATTTGTGTGGGCCTATGATCGCAATCTCTACCGCCGGAGCTTGCCTGATCTCAACGCCCGCTTTAGCAATCAGGATAGTCTGGCGTGTGCCCTGCTCGAAGCCGATCAAGATCAGCCGATCTTCAGCCGTATTCCCAGCGATGCGCGTCTGCTGATCGAAAATACGCTACTGGAATACGGCTTCGATGCCGACGGCGCAGACCGCGCCTTGATGACGCTCGCCATGATTTACGCGCTGGAAGGGCGCGTCGAAGATGCGCGCAACACCGCCCAATCCATCATCCCCGCCGACCAACCGGATGCGTGGGCGGCACAACAGGCGACCGCGCTGATCGTCGCGCTGGAACAACCTAACCTGACTGGCATCGACATCTGCGAGACGCTGGCACAGGCTAACCCGGCCCCCGCCTGCGATATGAACCCGCTCTTGGGGCGCACGCTGGATGTGCTGAACCTGACGACGGACGAGGACTTGATCGAACAATTGGAGAACTTCAGCCTGCCGATTGCTAACGTGGTCGTGCTGGACGAGGTCGGGCGCGCCCAGCGCACAGCCGTTCAGTTCGATCTCGCGGATACGACGTGGTGGGGCTTCACCGCTGGGCGCGATGGCTTTTACACCGCCCAGCCGATTCCCACGCCAGAGGGCTTCGAGGTCATCCCAGCGATGGCGAGCGACACGCTACAATTGCCACCGATCGCGCTCAGTTTGCTGGTGCGTGAGGATGACCCCGCCGCCGCGCTCAATATTCTGGAGAACGTGCAACAGAACAACCCACAGGGCGATTTCAGCGCACAGGCGCTGTACGCGCAGGCGCTCGCCCATGAGCTAATTGGCGCGCGCGAAGATGCCCGCCAGACCTATTATGCGGTCTGGTTGCAGTATCCCGATACCATCTGGGGCAATCTCGCCAGGCAACATCTTGAATTACGTTAAGCGACCACTCAAGGCTAGGCAAGGCTAGCGCGATGATGTATACATAGTGCATGATTTCACAAGGGCAACGCGCAGTCGCCCTTGGCATGACAAATGAGTGAATTATGGAGACAGATCATCTATGGCACGCTATCTGATCACCGGCGGTGCAGGCTTTTTAGGCATCAATATGGTACGGCACTTGCTCAACAACGGGCATGAGGTCGTCTCGCTGGATATTGCGCCCTTCGACTATCCTGAGCGCGACCAGATTACCGAAGTGACGGGCGACATCCGCGATCGTGAAGCGGTTGACCGCGCAATGGCAGACGTGAACGTGGTGATTCATACCGCCGCCGCCCTGCCGCTTTACACACCTGACGAAATTTATAGCACGGACATCGAAGGCACAAAAACCGTCATCGAATCCGCCCACGAACACGGAGTCGAGCGCTTCGTGCATATCTCATCGACCGCTGTCTACGGCATCCCCGATCATCATCCCTTATACGAAGATGACCAGCTCATCGGGGTCGGCCCCTATGGCGAAGCCAAAATCGCCGCCGAAGACGTGTGCCTCGCGTATCGCGATAAGGGCATGATCGTCTCTGTCATTCGCCCGAAGTCCTTCATCGGGCCCGAGCGACTGGGTGTGTTCGCCCTGCTCTACGACTGGGCGTATACCGGTCATAACTTCCCGGTGCTGGGCAGTGGCGATAATCGCTATCAACTGCTGGATGTAGAAGACCTGTGCAACGCGATTTACTTATGCTGTACGTTGGATGGCGAGATAGTGAACGACACCTTCAACATTGGTGCGCGCGAGTTCACGACTTTCAAAGAGGATTATCAAGCCGTGCTGGATTATGCCGGACACGGGAAGAAGATCGTGCCTCTGCCCGCCGCGCCCGCTATCTGGACGTTGCGCGTGCTGGAATCGATGAATCTATCGCCCTTATACAAGTGGGTCTACGAGACCGCCGTCGAAGATAGCTTCGTCAGCATCGATAAAGCCGAGCGTGTGCTGGGCTATGATCCCAAGTTCAGCAACAAAGACGCGCTGATTCGTAATTATCAGTGGTACGTCGATAATCTGGAGAACTTCCAGAATCAGAGCGGTGTCAGCCATCGCGTGCCGTGGAAGCAGGGCATCCTCAGCTTCGCGAAAGTGGTCTTCTGAGTCACTACTCAGGCAGCGGCTTCTTGTGGGGTGTTCACCCCACGCCCGAGCAGGGGATGTCTTCCCTGTCCCCCATTTTTGCCGAACGCTTCGCCTTCGGCGGGTACAAGTTCAAAGGACGATCGTCCTTTGTGGTAACTGCTCAGTTCAATTGATTTGCGCTGTCCTTCGCCCTCATCCCCCAGCCTCTTCTCCCGATCGCTACGCTGGGAGGAGGGGAGACAAGCGCGTTTGAAGTCCCTCGCCTAGCCACATAGTAGCGGTCGGGATTTAGGGTGAGGGCTGAATAGTTACAATCAGCCGTATTTCAAAATTAGCGAACATATTGACGTGTGTGACCGGGTTAGATCGTGTCTTGCGCCCGAATGATGACGAATGTCACGGTCAATGGCTGGCATTTGGCATCCTGAAAAATACCCTAGATACCGGACAATAGATATAAATAAAGCTATTAGGAGATATGAAGGTCGATCTATGGATTTTTCACTGAGTTTAGCACTGTATGATTTTGTGCCCGTATTGCTGACGGGCATCGCGCTCTTTTACGTGTGGCAGATGAGTCGCCACTTCGCCCCGCAACAACGCTCACTCGCCGCGATTGGGGCGACGCTGGTCGTCGCCGCCGGCCTCAGCAAAGCCAGCTGGAAGTTGATCGTCGCTAGCACCGGCACCGATCTCGTCCTGCTCAGCCAGTTGCTATTCCCCTTGATGGCACCGGGCTTCATGCTGATGGCATTCGTCGTCTGGGCGATTGTGCGCCGCGCTAACGAGCAGAGCGTGCCGCCGTGGTTGTGGGTCTTGCCGATGCTGGTGATTACGGCGGCGTTTCTGGTCGCGGATTATCGTATGTTCATCGCGCAGATTGAACGCGGGTGGTTCCAACCGCTGTTAGTGCTGGTCAGCATCGGCAACGTCGCCATGATCGCCTTTTTCATCTCGGCATCGGTGCGTCGTCGGCGCTGGGGTTTGGCGGGCTTGTTCCTGCTCAACATCGGCATGACCTTCGCCCTGCAACCAATCGCGGCGATGGATAACCTGAGCATCACCATGCACTGGGTCGAGCAAACCCTGACCGCAGTTGGTGCGGGAGCCTTTGCGCTGGCGGCGTATCGTCTCGATCGCGTCTTACGCGGCGTGCCTGATCCGCAACCGCTACGCCTTGAGGAAGATCGCGCCTTTGCTGAGACGGTTTAGCATCTGTGTATAGCTCATCATCTGAAGCCAAAACAAAACGCCCCCACAATCACACGATTGCGGGGGCGTTGTCTTTGTTGGCTAGGTCGGGCTTAGTCGCCAGAGCCGATTTGCTCGGGTGTTTGGTAGCCGGTGCCGTTGTTGTTCATCATGCCCAAGCCAGCCGTCTTGCTGAACTGCTGGACGACGCTCACCAGTTCCATCGGCAGGACGAACTTGGTGCTTTCGCTCTTGCCGATTTCTTCCAGCATTTCCATATATTGGAGCGCCATCGTCTTATCATCCAGATGTTGCGCGGCTTTGTAGATCGCGTTCAAGGCTTCGGCATACCCTTCGGCTTTCAAGCGTTGCGATTCGCGCTCGGCTTGTGCCGCCAGCAAGACCGCCTCTTTTTCACCCTCCGCCTTGAGGATCGAGGCGCGCTTCGCACCTTCAGCAACCTCAATTGCCGATTCGCGTTCACCCTGTGCGCGGGTCACATCGGCGCGGCGTTGACGTTCGGCACTCATCTGGCGATTCATCGCGTCCAGAATATCGCGCGGCGGTTCAATCTCGCGGATTTCGACCGATGTCACCTTCACGCCCCAGCGTTCGGTCGCTTCGTCCAGCTTGATGCGTAACGTTTCGTTGATGCGCTCGCGCTGGCTGAGGACACTATCGAGATCAATCTCACCGATGACGGCGCGCAGGGTGGTGGTCGCCATGTTCATCGTTGCCGCGATCACGTTATCGACTTGCAGTTCTGCCAGTTCAGGATCGGTGATGCGGTAATACACCAGAAAGTCGATCATGATCGAGGCGTTGTCGTGCGTGATGGCGGTCTGCGGCTCAACATCGAGGAAATGCTCGCGCATGTCGGTCACGTAGGCGTGTTCCAAGAACGGGATCACGAAGGTGAAACCGGGCCCGCGATTGCCGACGTATTTACCCAGTCGCAAGATCACGAGTTTTTCGTATTGTTTGGGGAAGCGCACCATGCGCACGATGATGAGCAACAAGAATGCTGTCCCGATAATCGTTCCATATAGCACTATGTCAGACATTGCTAATTCTCCCTATCACTTACACTCTACGGTTTTAGCGGGTACTCGCCCCGTTTTGCCCCTGTTTGGGGGGGATGTCTTGCATTTTTAAGCGTTCAATGGAGTCGCGTTCGTCGTGGCGCTTGGCTTTCTCGACTTGCAACTCCAGACCAACCTGACTGGTGACGACCACGGTCGTATCTTTCGGCAGATAATCGTCACTGCGTGCGCGCCACTGCTCACGGTTGACGTATACCACACCGACCGGGTCAATATCGGTGACGACGCGCCCGTGCTTACCGATCACATCGTTGGCATCTTCGATGTGGTCTTCGCCATGACTGCGAATGATGGGCAATAGCACGAAGCGGTTGTACATCACGGCGACCACGACGGTGATCCCGATGATGAGCGGCGAGACCTGCATATCTTCAAACAGGAAATACCCGCCCAAGACTTGGAAGATCAAACCGGCTTCGGCATAGCGTCGATAACGCTGACCGAAGAAGGGCAAAATCAAAAAGGCAGATACGCCCAGCACCAAGGCAAGTACCGCTAGCCAATTGGTGGCGACTAATGTCAGCAGGTAGATGCCGCCAGCTAACAGTAAAAATGCGAATGTTTCGGCGATGCCCGTGCCCGGGATGTAGGCTGCCGTCACACCGAGCCACAAGCCCAGCAACAACACCAGATACATCACATTTGGGTCGAGCATAGCGGGGTCAATGAATCCCATAACTGCTTTCATCCTTCCGCCTTGCGGATGTTCTATTGCAAGTATACTTGCATTGTACGCGATATGGGACAGATACCCTAATGTTTGGGGGGTGGATTTGACCGGATGTTAATGCGCTACCCATCCGGCGCATGTCCTCAGCGCACGGATTGAACAGCGTTTCACCAGAGACTAAAGTCTCTGGTTAGCCAGATCAATAGTAACTACTCAGCCCTCACCCTCAATCAATCCCTCTCCCGACCGCCACTGTGTGGTTAGGCGAGGGACTCTCTGAATCGTGCTTGTTTTGAGGGCAGAAGCTGGCGTAAATCACTTGACCCGAGTAGGTGCCTCAAATCTTATTCGCTCGGTTTTTCCCACGCGACCAGCGGCGCGGCAACCCACGTCGGTTCAGGCGCACCATAGAGCGCGGTCGAATCGCTGTAGGTGATGTCTAGCACCTTGCCCGTCAGCGGGCCACGCAGATAATAAAAGACTTGTCCGGCATCGCGGGCATCGCTCTTCGCCGTCACGCAATGCTGGTTATAGCCCCAGTAATCGCCCTGCTCTAGCATACGAATGCCATCTTCAATGCGCGATTGGGCGTGTGCCAGTCCGGCGGCATCCGGTTGATAGCTATCTTCGGGCGTATCGCCGTAGCCGATGCCGTGATGGAAGGGGTCAGCGGTCGAGACGACAGCCGCATCTTGGACTTCATCGCGCAGGCGGTCGATGCCGGGCAGGTCTTCGGGCTTGCCACCGGCGAGATAGGGATAGCGTTCGATCACCTGTGGCACTTTGTGCGCGGGTAGCCCCCGCCGCTTGACTTCCGCATCCCAGAAGTGCCGCCAGCTCATCAGCGCGTGGTCGGTTTTCCACTCTTCGCGCCCGTCGATCCCCGTCCCCTGTATCCCCCAGAACGCCCAGTTCGCGGGGTCATCGCCAGCCGCCACCGCCCGTCGTGCGTCTTCCATTGTCTGCGTGAAGGCGTGCAACACACTGATGACGACCACTTTATCCGCGCCGCTATCGAGTGCCGCTTGCACGCAGGATGCAATTTGATAGCCGCAATCGTGTACACCCGCATGGGGGAAGACCAGCACGCCGCCCGCGCTCAACACCGAGCCGAGCTTCCACTGTTCGCCGCGCTCCAGATGTTCGAGCGTGCCTTGCTCGCCCAGTTCTTTGTGTTCACGGTCATATAATGCCAGAATATCTTTTTGTAATTGATCGCGATCTAATTCTTTTTGTGCCATGATATAAACCCTATTCGACTGCGTGTAGTTGTCGCTTACGAGTTTAACCAATCTAGCGGGGGGCGGGTAGTTCCAGCGCAGAAATTGGACGGGGACGCGCGGGCATCCCCGCCACTGGCTCAGACTTCGACAATCGTATTTTCAGCGAGGACGAAGCGATAGGCGGTCGGCATCCGTTCCGTGCTGACGACCTGCGCGTTATCCGCCAGCAGACTGCGATCAATGCGCCCCGGGATCAGGCGGATGATGCAGTTATTCATGACGATGCTGGCTTCGATCTCACTGCCGTCGATGTGGCAGTTATCGCCGATGGCGGTATAAGGCCCGACGTAGCTATCTTCGATCACGGTATCATCACCAATGATGACCGGCCCGCGCACCACACTGTTGATGATCTTGCTATTCGCGCCGATGATGACGCGGTGCGAGATGTCGCTCGTGCCTTCGATTTGCGGGCTATCAGGCGCGGGCGGGGGCGAATAGGGCAAATCTTCTAGCACTAGCTGGTTCGCGAGGATGATCGGCTCGGGCTTGCCTGCGTCGATGTACCAACCTTGTATCTTGTAGGGCGTGATCGCTTTATCGGCGTTGATCAGTTCTTGAATCGCGTCCGTGATTTCGTACTCACCGCGGGCAGAGGGCGTGATCTTCTCGATTGCGTCGAAGACCGATGCGCGAAAGAGATACACGCCGACGATCGCCAGATTGCTGGGCGGGTCTTTGGGTTTTTCGACCACGCGCCCGATCTTGCCGTTATCGACAACCGCAATGCCGAAGCGCGTCGGGTCGGGCACTTCTGCAAGGACGATCGACGCATCGGCGCTGGTATCGGGGAAAGCGGCGATGAAATCGCTCATCTTATCCTGAAAGATGTTATCGCCGAGGAACATCGCGAAGGGATCATCGCCGACGAAATCGCGGCAGAGTTTGGCGGCGTGGGCTAAGCCGAGTTGTTCCTCTTGCACGATATACTCCAGTTGCACGCCCAGCGCCGCACCCGTGCCGAAGCGTTCGACAATTGGCGAGTTGAGGCTGTTGACGACGATGCCAATCTCGGTGATGCCCGCCCCGCGAATGGTGTCGATCGCGTATTCGATCAAGCGTTTGTTGGCGACGGGGACGAGTGGCTTGGGCATGGTCAGCGTCACCGGGCGCAGGCGCGTGCCCTGTCCGGCGGCGAGAATAATAGCTTTCATAATCGAGATGTCCTTACTCTGGTTGTGTGTAAAAACCGCGGCAGATGTGATCAGACTGTCTGTGCCATTATATACACAGACGCGCCGGATTTGTCTTGCTAATCTGCGTTGGGGTCGCGTTTGCTACTGAGTGGAAACAGCGTATAAAAAGTGCGGTAGCGTTTGGTATCGGGTGCGTCGGCTTCATGCTGGTCAGAGAGGCGCACGTACTCATGAAAGAGCGATTCAACCTGATGATAGAAGGCGGCGGCTTGCTCGTCCGTCAGGCGTAAAACGCCGCGATGCAGGGATAGCCCTTTATGACGGTCGCCATCATCATCCCATTCGACCGCGCCATTCCGCATCGATGCCATCAGATCATTGCGCGCCGTCTCGAAGAAGGTGTTGATCGTCAGCGAAAAGCCCTCGGACGACGGCGCATCCGGCGAGAGCAAATGCTTGGCGACTTGCACGCGCCGCGCTGAAATCTGATAGTGCTTCTCGATGATGCCGCTGACGAGACACGTATCGACCAGCACGATAAGCTCGTGTTTCTCGAGCAAGTTGATGTGATAGTAGAGCTTGGTCGGCGGCATCCCCAGCTCGGTCGCCACCTGCTTGACGGTCGTCGGGTGTGCCATCAGCTCGCGAATGCGAAGCCGGAGCGGATCCGCCAGCACTTTGAGCGTATCTAAATCTTCGACAATAAACACCTCGTCCGGCACAAAATCCGGTTGCGGTGTGGGTTCTGATGCCATAAACGGTTGCCCAGTCAGATGTTGTAAATAATTTAGGGTCTTTCGTATTTTGCGTGGTCAAGCTCTTTTTGTCCCCTTTTTGAAAAAAGGGAACACCAAAAACTTTTGCTTTTTTGTAACTACTCAGGTCAATTGATTGACGCCAGCTTCTGCCCTCAAGACAAGCACGGTTGAAGTCCTTCTCCTAGCCACATAGTGGCGGTCGGGAGAGGGATTTAGGGTGAGGGCTGAGTAGTTACGCTTTTTTGAACACTGCGCGTTCACAATGAACAAGGTCAAGGAACGATCGTTCCTTGTGGAGGTGCGGGGACAACGCCCCTGCGACAAAAACCACACGACATTCCAAAGAGCCATCATTTAAATCCAAGTTTACCGAATACAAACGCTGATGTGCAAGCCAAGATGTTGCGCCGCTCAAGCATCGCGGCTAAGTGGTGCGGCGGGGAAGCCATCTGAAGTGGCTCTGACTCCGTCGGATACGTTTTTCAGCCCCTTTAGTGGGCTTACAATCTGGCTAGCCAGAGACTTTAGTCTGTGGTGAAAGGCGATTGGTTCTTTCGTATCTTGCGTAGTCAAGCTCTGTTTGTCCCCTTTTTGAAAAAAGGGAACGCCAAAAACTTTTAATTTTTTGTAACTACTCAGGTCAATTGATTGACGCCAGCTTCTGCCCGCAAGACAAGCACGGTTGAAGTCCCTCTCCTAGCCACATCGTGGCGGTCGGGAGAGGGATTTAGGGTGAGGGCTGAGTAGTTACATCTCCTTTAGCTTAATTGTTGATAATAGCACCATCGTACTGCGCTATTTTGTGGAACACTACACGGGCTTTAACGTATAGCTACTATAATCGCACCAGATTAACGTTCATACGAGAAAAGGAAATCACATGGCTGACACAGTCGTCCGCTTGCAGGATGTCATCAAAGAGTATCAATCGGGCGAGATCACCGTCCAAGCGTTGAAAGGCGTTTCGCTAGAGATTAAACGCGGTGAGTTCATCGGTATTGTCGGGCCGTCCGGCAGTGGCAAATCGACGCTGATGGGCCTCATCGGCGGGCTAGACTCGCCAACGCACGGACAAGTCGAGATCGACAGCGTCGATATTTCGGAGATGAGTGAACGCCCGCTGACGCGCATCCGCAATGAGAAAATCGGCTTCGTGTTTCAGTCCTTCAACCTAATACCGACCCTGACCGCGCTGGAAAACGTCGCCCTGCCGATCCAGTTCGCTAAAAATCGTGATTTCAAACCGGAAGCCCGCGCAAAAGAATTGCTGACACAATTCGGCTTGGGCGATCGGCTCAATCACCGCCCAACACAACTCTCCGGCGGGCAACAACAGCGCGTAGCGATCGCGCGCGCCCTCGCCAACCAACCGGCAATCGTGCTCGGCGACGAACCGACGGGCAACCTCGACACCAAATCGGGCGATATTGTGATGAACGCCCTGCGCGAGATTCAACAGGAATTTAACACGACCGTGATCATCGTCACGCACGATATGGATATTGCCTCACAGGTCGATCGCCTCGTGACGATCGTCGATGGCGAGATTGCCAAAGATGACCCGCACTCCTCGTCGCAGATGCAAGCGATCGAGATGATCCGCGAAAAGCGCGCCACTGGCGAAATGCCCACCGTGAGCAATGAATAGGAGCGACAACCACAATGTTTGAGCAATTACGGTTTTACTTCGGGCATTCTGTCAACGATCTACGCACGAACCAGCGCTTGACAATCTTCGCCCTGTTGAGCATCGCGGCGGGCGTTGCGGCGATCGTCAGCTTGCAGACGCTGGTCATCATGATCGGCGATACGCTGGAGACCAACCTGCAAGAGACCAATCGCGGCGACATCAGCGTGCAGATTCGATCGCTGAGTCCGGATGATGATGACGACGACGCGACCATCGTAGCCGATGCCACCGACGGGGACGACGCTCTACTCACCGAGCAATCCGTCTCGATCTTCGGCAATACCAACACGAGCTATCTGCTCAACCAGAACGGGCTAGACGCGCTCGCATCGTGGCTAGAGGATAATTACCCCGCGGCTGATGTCACCTATCGTCAACAACTCGCAAACGAGTTCCAGATTCTGACGGGCGGCGGCACAGGGACATCGATCACTGATCCCGACAGCGGCGATCAGCTATCGCAGGTTAACCCGATCATGATTGATCCCGAAGCCTATCCTTACTACAGCGATGTCCGCACAGAAAGCGGAGACACGCTCGAAGATGTGCTGGTAGAGACGCGGGACATCGTCGTCAGCAGTAATATCGCTCGTGATCTAGGAGTCGATGTCGGCGCTAGCGTGCAAATCAGCGGCGCAAGCGAGACATTCACGATTACCGGTGTGGTCGAAGTCGAGCAGGAAGTTCGTAACCCAGCCCAGGATATTTTCACGGGTTTATTCGGCTTCTATTACCTGCAACACGATGCGCTCACGTTCTTTGACGATAGCGCGGTCGGCATGGCACGCTTGTACATCCAGATTGAGGATGCCACGCCGGAGCGCGTCGCGGAACTGGACGAAGCCTTGCAAGAGCGTTTCCCCTTCTTCGACACGACCAACACCGAAGACCTGCGTGAAGATAACGAAGACCTCGTCGAGCAGATCGACCAGTTGATGACAACGATGGGTATGGTCTCGGTGCTATTGGGCAGTATCGGCATCGTCAACACGATGCAAGTCATCGTCCGCCGCCGCATGCTCGAAATCGCGGTGCTGAAGACGATCGGCTTGCAGGGGCGGCAGATTACGCTCTTGTTCTTGACCGAAGCGCTGATGATGGGCGTGATCGGTGGCTTGATCGGGATTATCGTCGGTTGGGCGGGGACGTTCGCCATCAAGGGCGTTGCCGAGTCGGTCTTCGCGACGACGATTCCCTTCCGCCTCGCGCTTGCGCCCGCCGTGAACGGTTTCTTCGTCGGCATTGTCGTCTCGACTGTGTTCGGCTTCTTACCAACGCTCGCCGCCGGTCAGGTGCGTCCGGGGCTTGTCATTCGCCCGTCCGATAATGTCGTGCCCCGTGCCGGCATCTTGCAGACGATCTTCGCTCTGCTCTTGATCGTGTTCGCGCTTGCAGGCGTGCTGACGACGATCACAAGTTATAGCTATGCAATCTCTGTCGGCATCGTGTTAGGGACGTTTGTCGTTGCCGGCGTGATCTACATTATGCTGTGGGCTTTGATCTGGGTCGTGGGACGCTTGCTCTTGCTCATCAACGTCGTGGATGTCAAAGTTTCGATGCGGCAGATGCTCGCCACCCGTCGGCGCGGGGCGAGTACCCTGCTCGCGCTAGTTGTGGGGGTGTTCTCGCTCAGTCTGGTGACCTTGTTCGCCGAGTCGATCAACAACATCCTCGAAGATGCGCTAGAGAGCGATGTCGGCAATATCTTGATCTCCGTGCAGAATTACAACCAGCTGGAAGATATAACGGGCGTCCTCGATACGCTGGACGGCGTGAACGATTACACCGTACAACTGGGCTACACCGGCACGCTGGTCTCGTTTGAAGAATCAGACACGGGCGAGACCATCGCCGCCGACGAGTTCGAACAGTATCTGAGCGAGCAGGACATCAACTTCCCGCCCTTCTTCGATGGCACAGAAGAAGAACGCTTAGAAATTCAACAGAATTTGCTAGAAGGCGCATTGCTTGAGACTGAAATCTCCTCCTACAACGTGACGAACGAATCCAGCGGCACCATTAGCGCGGGGCGCGACCTGAACGCCGATGATGCCGGTGAACCGGTGATGGTCATACAGGAGATTCCGGTATTGGACGAACTCGGTATCTCGGTCGGTGATAAGCTGACCTATCGCTTCGGCGGCGGGGGCTTGAACCTGTTCGGCGATAACGATCCGGTCGAAATCACATTTGAGATTGTCGGGGTCAATACGCCGGGGCTGTCGTTCAACTTCGCGGGGAGCTACTACGCCCCATCCGGCGCTTTCCCCGATCGCCTGACACCGGGCACGGTCGCCGTCTTCGCCGATGTCGATGATGAGAGCATCCGCGAGCTACGGCAATCAATGGCGGATGTCTCCGGCACTTTCGTGCTAGAGACCAGCGTCTTCACCCAGCTAATCGAGAGCTTGATCGGCACTTTCGCGGCATTCCCGTCACTGGTCGCGACACTCGGTCTAGTCGTCGGCGGCGTGGTGATTGCCAACTCAGTCGCCCTAACGACGATGGAGCGCCGTAAAGAAATCGCCGTGATGAAATCCGTCGGCTTAGATCGCGAGCGCGTGCTGGGGATGCTCCTGCTAGAGAGCGCCGTCCTCGGCTTGATCGGCGGCTTATTCGGGGTCGGTCTCGGTCTCGTCGGCGTGATCGCTTTCGCTAGTACGGGCGGTCTCTTGACGCTGAACACGATCCCGATCGGCATTGCCTTCGCGCTGATGGCGCTGTGTGTTGGCATCGCTGTCATCGCGGCACTCTCTAGCGCGTGGTCAGCCTCTAGCGAGAAGCCGCTGACTGTCCTACGCCACGAATAGCGCCGATACGCGCTCATCTGTCACATCCCAGTATCACTCAGCCGCCCATACACACCTATGTGGCGGCTTATTTATTATATACACATATCTAATAGTTACGCGCTACACTAATGAACGAGGTGCAAAGCATTCCAATGAAAGCAATTATGCAAGCAGATATACGCGAGCAAAATCAATTTCAAGGCAACTTACTCGGGCAAGAATTCACGTTTGAGTATTCCAAGCAGTGGGTTGCCTATTCGATCTTATTCTTACGTATCGCTATGGGCTGGATCTTATTTCAGGGTGGTATCACCAAAGTATTAGACCCTAGCTGGACAGCCGAAGGCTACTTATTAAACGCCATTCCAGAGGGGAATCCCTTCAACTTCTGGTCAACATTTGCCGGTAATCCAGCAATCGACTTCCTCAATCAGTGGGGGCTCACGCTGACAGGACTAGGCTTGATCTTAGGCGCGGCAGTGCGCTGGAACGCTTTCTGGGGCGCAATGATGATGTTCTTCTACTGGTTGAGCGCACTCAGTGGCGGTCTGGGCGATTTCCTGCCGGTCGGCTATGGCTGGGTCTTTGACGATCACTTGGTTTATGTCTTCTTGCTCTTTGGTTTAGGCGCGCTGGGGGCTGGGCGTATCCTCGGCGTTGATGCATGGCTTGAAGATACCGAATTCGTCGAGAATAACGGTTGGCTTCGTTACTTACTCGGTTGATGCACGCTGACCCGCTGTACAATCACACGATTGTCACGGCGGGTTTTCTGTTTCGAGTCTGTATTTGCCCGCGCCCCAACTCTGTAGTACAGTAAGCATGAAATAGGCGTGGGCGATCACCACGCCAAACAATGAACACACAAAGGAGATGGTCACGATGTCTGATCGTGGTTTCAAAGTGCAGACGCATCTCGTCGCCGGCGTTGATGCCAACGCCAGCAGTATCAACAGTGGCGAATATATCGATTGTTACAAGACTTGCTATCCAGATGTGGTGCAAGACCCGACTGTCACGTTTAATCAGTGCATGGCGGATTGCATCGGCGAAGAGACGGGCACAATTCAGTTATCGTCCAGCGCTATCTTCGGGCAGTAGACCTTCAGTCGGTGTAGACGCGCACGATATCCAGCGCGTCGTTACTCGCATCATACCAGAAGCGTTCTTCTAACGTGACCTGCGCCCGAAAAATCGGCTTCCCCGCGCAGACGGTCGGTGGCGTCACCCGTGGCACTGGCACCGAGATGATGAAGCAGGTATCACGCGGCAACACGCCGTCAATCTCGGCAATCACCGGAAAGAGATCGACAAAGTTATACGTGAGGCGATCGTTGCCGATGGCAAAGCCACGCACCTGCACATGATGATCGTCCGCCACCAGCATTACCAATTCTTGCCGGAAGATGAACAAACGCAGATCATCCGCATCGCCATCGTTGGGATTGACATCGAGCAATGTCATGCCATCCGGATTCGGGACTTCGAGCGTCATCACCGGCATTAAGCTCACGGTCGGCGTAGGTTGGCTGAAGCCTGTTGAAACATCAACGCGATAGACCTCGCCCGTATTCCGAAAACACCCCGCCAACAGCATCAAGCTCAGGACGGCTACACTGGTCAATCGCATCATCACCGCTACTGCTTTCATCTGCTCAAGTCCCGCCACAGTCAATCACTTCAATTGTATCACGCCTGCCAGAGCCGATGCCGTCAGTGCGTTAGGGTGTCGTTTGAGTCAGCGCATTTCACGCTTTCGCAGTCGTGTTCAGCAATTCCGCCACGAGTCCCGTCCAGCCCGTTTGATGGCTAGCCCCCAGCCCAGCCCCATTATCGCCGTTGAAATACTCGAAGAATAAGAGCTTGTCGCGCCAGTGCGGGTCGTTCTGTAAGCGATCAACCGCGCCATAAATCGGTCGCCGCCCGTCGGCATCTGGCAGGAACAAGCGCGATAAACGCCGCGAGAGCTCGTCCGCCACTTGATCGAGCGTCATGTAATTGCCGCTGCCGGTCGGGCATTCCACGCGCAAATCCTCGTCTTTGTAAAATCGATGATACTTACGCAAAGCTTCGATCAGCAAATAATTGATCGGGAACCAGACCGGCCCGCGCCAGTTGCTATTGCCGCCGAAAAGCCCGCTTCGGCTCTCTGCCGCCCAATACTCAATGTGGAAGGTCTCATTGCCAAAGGTGATCGAATAGGGGTGCGTCTCATGATACTTCGATAATGAGCGAATACCGTAGGGCGATAAGAACTCGTCCTCATCCAGCATATAACGCAAGCACGAGAGCAGGCGCTCTTTGGTCGACATGGCGAAGATTTTCGCATTACCATAACCTTCGACTTCCATCACAGCGAGATTCTGCGTCAGGTGTTCGCGGTGCGTCCGAAGCCAATTGATACTGCGCCAGAAATCGGGCAGAGCGTCGAGCGTCGGTTGCCCCACCGTCTCGACTGCGATCAGGGGCATCAAGCCCACCAGTGAGCGCACGCGCAGGGGCACCGTCGAGCCATCGGGCAATTGCAACACATCGTAGAAGAAGCCGTCGCGCTCATCCCATAAGCCGATGCCATCATGAGTCTCGCCGCTGATCGCAACCGCGATCCACAAGAAATGCTCGTAAAACTTAATCGCCATGTCTTGATATGCAAGGTCGGTGCGCGCCAGTTCAATCGCGATGTTCATCATCACCAGGCAGTAGAAGCCCATCCATGCTGTGCCATCGCTCTGGTTGATCTTACCGCCGGTGGGCAATGCCGAACTGCGATCGAAAATGCTGATGTTATCCAGCCCCAAAAACCCGCCCTGAAAGATGTTATTGCCGTCGGGGTCTTTGCGGTTCACCCACCATGTGAAGTTGAGCATCATCTTATTGAAAATACGCTTGAGGAAGGTCGTATCCTTGTTGCCAGTCTGCGCGTATTCCATCTCGTAGACGTGCATCGCCGCCCACGCATGCACCGGCGGATTCACATCGTCGAACTGCCACTCGTATGCCGGTATCTGTCCGTTGGGGTGCATGTACCACTCATGGGTGAAGACCAACAATTGCTCTTTAGCGAACGCGAGATCAACCATCGCCAGCGGAATACAATGAAACGCCGAGTCCCAGACGGCATACCACGGATATTCCCACTTATCCGGCATCGAGAGGATGTCGAAGTTATTCAGGTGTTGCCAATCACTATTGCGCCCGCGTTTACGTGCCGACGGCGGTTTATGGATAGGATCGCCCGCCAGCCATTGGTCAACATCATAATAGTACAATTGCTTCGTCCACAGCAGCCCGGCGAGGGCTTGCCGTTGCACCTGCTTCTGCTGATCGTCGAGGTGCGCGGCGTGGATGCTCGCGTAGAAATCGTCGGCGGCTTGGCGGGCACGATCGAAAGCACGATCAAAACCCTGAAACGGGCGTTTGAATTGGCGCGTCGTCAGGCGCAGGGTAATGACTTCGGTCGCGCCCCCTGCAATCTCAAGCCGATAGAGTGGCGCGGCTTTCGTCCCGCGTTGTTGGCTGTGGTTCACCCTGTTGAACTCGCCGTGGATCACATAGCGATGAAACGCATCTTTGACGTAAGGACTCGCATTGGGTACGCCGTAGAGACGCTGGGTATTAGTCTCATTTTCGGTGAAGAGCGTCATCGTCGAATCGCGCGAGTAAAGATAATAGCGCCCTAACACCGGATGTACCGCCTGTATTACGTCATGATCCACAAGTGAGAGTTGCGGCTTCTCGGGCACGTCCTTCATCGGGCTGGTCTCGTAGCCCCATGACCACGTATTGCGAAACCACAGCGTCGGCAACAGGTGGCAGATCGCCACATCGTGATAGCGATTGCTGATGCTGATGCGAATCAAGATATCATCGGGGGCTTGCTTGGCATATTCGACATCCACATCAAAATAGCGATCATCATCAAACACGCCCGTATCCAGCAATTCATACTCATCATGCTCGTAACCGCGCCGTGCATTCTCAAATAGGAGCGCACTATACGGGAACTCGCCCTGTGGATATTTATACTGCATGTGCATGTAGCTGTGTGTCGGCGTATTATCGACGTAGAAATAATACTCTTTGACATCTTCGCCGTGATTGCCTTCTTCGCCCGTCAAACCGAAGAGACGCTCTTTCAAAATCGTGTCGTTGCCGTTCCACAAGGCAATCGCAAAGCACAGATACTGCTTGTCATCACTGATACCGGCTAAACCGTCCTCGCCCCAGCGATAGGCTTTGCTCTGGGCATGGTCGAAGGGGAAGGAGTTCCACACGTCGCCATCCGCGCTATAATCTTCGCGGACAGTCGCCCATGCTCGGTCACTCAAATAACAGCCCCACTGCTTCCACGCTTGCGCGTTATCAGCTAAACGATCGTGTTCAGATGTGGTCATCGGGTTGCCCTTTGCAATCAGTCTATAGTGTGCGTCTATTATACTGTGAATGGTGGCTTTATGAGGACACGCGCACCCACATCCCGCGGCCATAGCGTGCGGCAGAGGGCGTTTATCTGTTACTATAATGACCATGAGACATCACGAAATGGAGATCATATGGCACACGCCTTATTTGAAACACAAAACGCATGGGTTAAATCGGTGGTGGAGTCGCTCGCCCCGCCAGAGATCAGCGTCGAGTTCTTCCATCAGCATGAAGATAACCTGCCTGCCAAACTCGCCCGCGCTGATTTTATGGTGACGATTCGCGTTAAGAGCGATTGGGTACCCCACATGACGCGCTGTAAGCTGGTGCAACAACTAGGCGTGGGCTATGATAGCGTCGATCGACGGGCTTTGCATGCCGCCGGCATCCCGCTAGCGACCACGCCACAGGGTACACCGCAAGCGGTTGCTGAGCATGTCTTCATGATGATGCTCGCGCTCTATCGCCAGACAGTACCCATCCAAGCCAGTATGCGCGCGGGCGAATTCAAGCAATTCGGTTGGCGCGAACACAGTCACTTCTTATTCGGCAAGACGTTAGGAATCATCGGTCTGGGGCGCATCGGCAAGCGCGTTGCCCGCCTCGCCCATGCGTTTGACCTAGAGATTATCTACAATGACCTGATCGCCGCCCCCGATGACATCGCGCATCGCTATGACCTGACGCGGGTGAGCTTCGATGATCTGCTACAGAGTGCCGATATTGTCACCATCCACACACCGCTGACTGACCTGACACGCGGGTTCATCGGCATGGCGCAATTTCGCCAGATGAAAGCCGACGCGCTCTTCATCAATACCAGTCGGGGTGGCACCTATGATATGGACGCGCTGGCGACCGTCCTCGCCGATGGTCATCTGCGCGGTGCCGGTCTCGACGTGTGGAGTCCAGAACCGCCCCCGCCCCATCATCCGATCTTCCAGTTCGATCGCGTCATCGCAACGCCCCACATGGCAAGCGGCGGGGTCGAGACGCATCATCTCAAAGCACAATCACCCTTTGAAAATATGCAAAGAGTCCTCAAGGGTATCGCACCAATCAACGTGATTCCGTATCCAGATGACGCG
Organism: Anaerolineae bacterium; assembly: GCA_034437755.1. Classification (GTDB taxonomy): domain Bacteria; phylum Chloroflexota; class Anaerolineae; order Aggregatilineales; family Phototrophicaceae; genus JAUZRW01. The sequence continues at coordinate 41,254 of DAOTTV010000135.1, forward strand.
TGAACGCGGTCGATCACCGGTCGTCATGCTTGGGCGGCGGTGGTCAAACGAGGATTATCTTGCAACGCGCATTACAATCTTAAAACATAAGGTCATCAAGCGGATAGAAATACCGTTAGCAAGCGTTTGATTCTGTTACAGTTGCCCTTGCGGCACAGACTTCGTGGGTATAATAGCGACAAAGTACTATGAACATGAGGTCGTTTTACGATATGTCGGGCAAAAAATACCCTGCACCCATGATGATGTATTCGCCGGATACCCCTACGCAACCGATCAGACGCGACGTTCCACAAGCGACGCAACCGACCGGCGGCATCCGCGATCGGCTATTGCGTGCGCTCGCGTGTCAATCACCTGTAAGATCACCGATCACGGATACACGTCCAGCGCATCCCTCGCGCAAGGCGCAGCAACGCGAACCGTTCGCCTATGATGATATACGCGCACGCCTCTATCGCGAGATTTGCATCGCACAGGAGCAAAAACGGTTTTACGAGGCTATTCGCTTGCAATACCTGACGTGGTTGCTAGAAGATGGCGTAGTAACGCCCCTCAGTGCTGTGCGCGAGGCGTGGTTCAAGCCAGCCTACTATCGACGACATCAGTCATGAGACTGCCCCTGACATTCGTCCTGAAGCGCTAGCCACACGCGGACTGTTCTCGACTGCCGATGTATACTATGAGAAATAGTATGCGAGGATCATCCACGATGACTAGCAAAACGCAATCAACCCAACCCACCTTGACGATTGCATCAATCATCGTCATCATCATGCTTCTGATCGTCGCCGTGACGATCGTCTACGCACTGGCATCATCCGGTTCACTTCTGGGTGAGATCATCGCCTTGATTATCGCAGGCGGCGTATTCGGCTTCTTCATCTATCTAGCCATCCACCACCTGCGTGCCGAGACTCACCATCGCCCATAGCAACGGAGCGAATACGATCTCAGTCCGTCTGCATCGCCTGCCGTAAGCGGCGAATCGGGTCGATGTAATCCGCGACAGGTTCGCCAGCGATGCGACAGGCTGTCTCATCAACGGCAAGCATATCATCGCCCCACACGACCTTGCCTACATCATGGGCAACCCCACGCGCGCGATCCGGCTTCCAGTCCGGGCTAACGTACTTCTGCGTCAAGTCAACCACTGCCCCATGCACCAAATGCCCGATGCTGAAGTATATATCCTTTAGCACTTCGCTGACGCTCGGGCGGTGCAGTTGCCCGCGTGACGTTTTGCTCCGTCCATGATACACATCACGCGGGAACAAGCCGTACAAATTCTTGAGCGACGCGCTGATGAGTGGACGATCGTGCAGGATCGTCTTTTTGAACGCGCCGACACTGATGATACAATCGTAATAACTCAGATACTCAGGGGCGGTCATCTCATCGTATTTGACCGGCGCAGGTGATAGATTGGGATAGCGCTTCATCACCAGTTTCTCGGCATCGCCCGCGCGCATCTCCGCGTCGAGATGTTGCATCAGGCCGTGTTTTTCGTAGATATCCACGACCGACATTTTGCCACATACCCCCTCAACAACGACGATGCGCCCCTTGGGGCTTGCCCGTCGCAAACCGCGCAAAACAGCCGCTAAAATCGGCATACTGACCGTCGCTGGCGGTTGCACCGGATACCCCAGATTCGGCTTGACGAGGATCAATGCCGCGCCATAAGCCTGAGGCGGCGGCGTATAGACGAAGGTCTCGCTATCTGCGACTTTGACGGCGGCGAGGTCTTTTAGTTTACCCATTACAGTCTCTTTTCCATCACATTTACACGAACAATAACGCACGTCATTATATCAAATCCGATAGCGCGTCGTATAGATACCAACCGTACACGCCCGTTATGTATGAGGTTCACTACAATGCCCCGCCGATACACAAATGATCCCTGTATCGGTGCGTGTTGTCGGTTACAATATTAATTATACAGGTCTCAGTCGCTTGGAATCGCTCCCTATGGATTCAGAACAGCACAACACAATCGAAACACTCATCAAGCGGGCGAAAGCCGGCGACAACAGCGCCATCGGTGAGTTATACGAACAATACGTCGAGCGCATTTATCGCTACATCGCCTATCGCGTGCCAAATACTGAAGTCGATGATTTGACAGCAGAGGTCTTCTTGAAGATGATCGAAGGCTTGCCGAACTTCACCTATACCGGTGCGCCGTTCGAGGCGTGGTTATATCGCATTGCATCGGCGCGGGTGGCGGATTATTACCGCAAGAGCAAGCGCGAGAACACCAAGATGCCGGAGACGATGATCGACCCGCACCTGCAACCGGAAGAATTTTTCCAGCAAGCGCAAGAGATGGATCGCATCCGCCAAGCCTTACAAAAGCTGAGCGATAACGAGCAAACGCTGTTGATTCTGCGCTTTGTCGAGCGTCGTAAACATGAAGATGTCGCTGAGATCATGGGGAAATCGCTCGCGGCAGTACGCACGATGCAACATCGCGCCCTGACGAAACTGGCGGATTTAGTGGATGCAGATGGCAAAGAGCGACACTACATTCGTGGCGAAGAATCAGACAAACCATTGTGAGCTTGCCTGACTCCGTGAGATCGTGTCGCGGTTAGCGTAGGCTAGCCGTATGCCGCTGGAAGTGATCGCGCGCGGTTAACTCTTCATGAATCTGAGCGAGCGTCAATGCAGAGACAGCCTGTGTGTGATTGGCGTGGTTCAATAGGTTCAGCAGGCGTTCATAAGCAATCATGTCCGAGATATCGTCCTGCTGTTCGATATTCATCACTACCTCGCGGATCACCTCAAAGTCGAAATCCCCACGAGCAACGAGACGTTCAGCCTCGCGCAGACGAATGAAGCTTTTCTCATCAGCATCGACCACGTTAATCGTGTGCGCGACACTCTCTGCCCCGCGTTTGACGGGGTACAGCGTATCGCCCGGCAAACTCGCCGACACCGAATTCGTGAAGAACCCGCCCACGAAGAACACAATCAGCGCAGAGGCGATCGATGCAATCCAGCGCTGTTTGAAGAGCGGACGCAAAATCGGACGGGATGCCGGTTGCGGATCAGGCTGGATAGCAGTCTCGCGCTTGTCCTGTATCGCCTGCCAGATGGCATCCTTGCGCGCCGCTGATGGCACAATCGCAGGCATGTTTTTCAGACGTTGCGCGGTCTGGCGTGCGCGTAAAGTCTGCCAAATGGCATCCTTGCGCGCCTGCGACAGCGTCAGGTGCTGTGATGATTGCCCCAGGCGGATAGCTAACCAGATGTTGCGTTTGGTACTCATGCTCAGGCGTGGGTGCTGTGCCGACAAGAGCATTGCCGCCAGCCGCAACGCATCATCACCGCTATACCGCGCACGATGCAGCGCGTCATCGGATTGCATGAGCGTTTCGATATGATGATCTAGTTGGTCAACTTGCGAGTTATATTCGGTCATTGAACCTTGTACACGCTGTTAGGCGCGCCCCTCATTTATTGGCAAGATAATCATACTGTTACATCGTATTCATCGCGTGAATGTTTCAATTTATGACAAACACTTAATCTCTTTTCAGCAATTTGCGTGACCTTTGCTCTTACATTATATACAATTCAGGCAGGTTTTGAAAGCAATTTTCGATTGTAACTACTCAGGTCAATTGATTTACGCCAGCTTCTGCCCTCAAGACAAGCACGGTTGAAGTCCCTCTCCTAGCCACATAGTGGGGGTGCGGGGGCAACACCCCTGCAACAAAAACCACGCGACATCCCGAAGAGCCAAGCTGTGTAATCTGTGATGCCCGTGTAGGATAATGACAAAGGTAAAATAGTAATGAGCGATATTCTTTTCTTCCAGCGACCTTTCCCCAGCGCAAACATGGCACTGCTCACCGGCGAGCAAGCGATCCTGATTGATAGCGGCTTCGGCAGTGACTTCGAGCAGACACTCGCCCTATTGAAAGAACACGACCACACGCCACACGATCTACAACTGGTCGCCAACACACACTTTCATTGTGACCATAACGGCGGCAATCATCATCTACAAATCCATTACAATGTGCCGGTTGCCGCCTATCACAGCGAGGGGCGCATGATTAACCAGCGCGATTATGAAGCCTGTTCGGTACACTGGCTCGATCAAGCGATCGAACCTTACACGGTCGATGTTCTGCTGAAGGACGGCGACATCCTCGACACCGGGACACGCCAATGGCAGGTGATTCACACGCCGGGGCATACGCTAGGACACGCATCCTATTACAGCGATGGTGTTTTGATCGCCGGCGATACCTTCCACGATGATGATATTGCATGGCTCAACCCCTTTCGTGAGGGCGCGAGCGCGATCTATCACATGCTGGATACGCTCGATAAGCTGGCACAACTGCCGCTGACGGTCTCGTATAGCGGGCATGGCGCGCCCTGCCACACGCCCCACGCACGCATCGATCAGGCACGTCGCCGTTATGAACGCTGGCTCGCCCAACCGGAGAAAATCGCATGGCACGCGATGAAGCGCATCTTCACCTACGCGCTGATGCTCTACGAAGGCATGACACGCCCACAAATTGACACATACCTGCTGGGGCGGGCATGGTATCAAGATTACACACAACACGTCTTACGCGCTGACCCCGGGGCGTTCATCGACCCTTTCATGCAAGAGCTACATCGGGCGCAGGCCATCACCGAGCGTGACGGGGTATTTTACGCCAGTGCCGGTTATGTGCGCTTGCCTACGGGCTGGCTCCAGCGCGTACAACGCGGGCACATCTGGGGGCAACGGGTGTGAGTCATCTGAGAAAACGTCGGTGGTGCTTGCCAAGCTATTTAAATGATTTAAAATGAATCTGATGCATAGTTAAAGGATACTTTTTGATGACAGAAATTCACGGATTCAAGCTCGTACAAGAGCGGCACATCCCCGAAATTAACACGCAAGCGCGTTTATACGAACATCTCCGCACCGGCGCACAGGTTCTCTCGCTGGAAAACGACGACGAGAATAAATCGTTCTGCGTAGGTTTCCAAACGCCCCCCGCCGACGATACTGGTCTCCCGCATATTCTGGAGCATTCGGTCTTATGTGGGTCGCGCAAGTACCCCGTCAAAGACCCCTTCGTCCAACTCTTGAAAACATCGGTGAAAACTTTCCTCAACGCGATGACCTTTGATGATATGACGATTTACCCCGTCGCCAGCACCAACTTGAAGGACTTCTATAATCTGGTCGATGTTTATATGGATGCCGTCTTCTATCCCTTGATACCGGAAGAAGTGCTGATGCAAGAAGGTTGGCACTACGAAGCGCAAGACAAGGACGATCAGGGATTAATTTACAAGGGCGTGGTCTTCAACGAGATGAAAGCCGCTTTCTCGATGCCAGAGCGCGTGCTAGGCTATACAGCACAGCGCGAACTGATGCCCGATACCCCCTACGCTTACGAGTCAGGGGGTATTCCAGCGGCGATTCCGGATTTGACCTACGAGCAATTCAAATCCTTCCACGAGACCTACTATCACCCCTCAAATGCACGCATCATTTTCTATGGCGATGACGACCCCGAAACGCGCCTGAAGCTGGTCGATGACTTCATCACGGATTTCGATCGGCTGGATGTCGATAGCGAGCTTGCCCTACAACCGCCCTTCGACGCGCCGCGCAAGCTAACCGCCGGTTATGATGCCGGTGATAGCACCGCCGACGAGAACAAGACGATGATGATGATGAGCTGGTTGTTGCCAGAGATCACCGACCGCCAGACCATCACCGAACTCAGCATCCTGTCGTATGCGCTGGTCAGTTCGTCAGCATCGCCCCTGCGGAAAGTTCTGCTCGATAGCGGGCTAGGCGAAGACCTGACCGGCGGCGGACTCGATACCTTCAAGCGGCAGGCGACCTTCAACGTCGGCATGAAGGGCATCAACGCCGACGATGCCGAAAAAGTCGAGGCGCTGATTTTAGAGACGCTGAGCCAACTCGCAGAAGAGGGCATCGACCAGGCAACCGTCGAAGCCGCCCTAAACACCATCGAATTCTCGATGCGCGAGCGGAATACCGGTCGCTTCCCGCGCGGGTTGATGACCGCCATCTACGCCTTACCAGCATGGATGCACGGCGGCGACCCGATCGACAGCATCGCGTTTGAAGAACGTCTCAACATCGTCAAGCAACGCCTCGCTGAGCAAGATGATTACTTCGAGCGCATGATTGGCGATTACTTCCTCGACAATTCGCACCGATCGACAGTGATCCTCACGCCAGACCCGCAGGCAGGCAAAGAACGCGACGAAGCTGAGCGTCAGCGCCTCGCCAACGTTCACAAAGAGATGAACGATGACGATATTCAAGCCGTCATCAACACGCAGGAACGCTTGCGCGTGCTTCAAGAAACGCCCGATACTGCCGAAGACCTCGCCAAGATTCCCTCATTGACGCTGGATGACATCGACCGCGAGATCAAGACCACGTCGCAGGATGTCCACGCGCAAGACGGGCTGACGCGCTACTTCCACGAGCAACCGACCGCCGGCGTTGTCTATCTCGATCTCGCGCTGGACTTGCGCCAGTTGTCGAGCGATTACCTGCCCTATCTGGAGCTATTCAGCGATGCACTGACGCGGATGGGCACGCAGGACGAGACCTACGTGCAATTCACCCAGCGCATTGGCAGTAAGACCGGCGGCATTCGTGTTAACAACATGACCAACATGAACCGCGCCGGTGATGATTACGTCGCCTATATGTTCATCCGTAGCAAGGCGATGACCGAAAAGACCGACGATCTGCTCGCTATCCTCAAGGATATGTTGCTGACGGTCAATCTCGATGATAAAGAACGCTTCCGGCAGTTGTTGCTGGCGCGTAAAGCTCGCACCGAACAGTATCTAGCGATGGTCGGGCATCAGATCGCGGCGAGTCGCGTTAAGGCGCATTTCAACGTTGCCGACTGGGTGAGCGAGCAATTGCAAGGGGCGAACGCGCTCTTCTTCATGCGTGATCTGGTCGACCGCCTCGACGATGACTGGGACGCGATTTCAGCCGCCCTGCATCACATCCGCGAGACACTGGTGAACCGACAGGCACTGGTCGTCAACGTGACGGCAGAACGCGACGTATGGCAGGGCTTCGAGGCACAGCTCGATCAATTCTTGAGCGACTTACCCGCGCAGGATGCCAGCCGACAAGCATGGACAATCACGGAGTTACCACAGAACGAAGCCTTCACCATGCCCTTGCAGGTCAACTTCAACGCCAAAGCCACCAATCTCTATGATCTGGGCTACACGCTCAACGGGTCGAACGCCGTGATTCGTAAGTTGCTCAATAGCGAATACATCTGGCAGAAGATTCGCGTGCAAGGTGGCGCATATGGCGGTCGCCTGATGTTCGATACCTATTCGGGGATTGCCGCGTTCTTATCATGGCGCGATCCGAACATCGTCGGCACATTGCAGAACTTCGATCAGTCCGGGGCTTATCTGCGTGCGCTGGACTTGCGCGAGGACGATCTCGAAAAGGCGATTATCGGCGCGGTTGGCGATCTCGATAGCCACAGCCTGCCAGATGCCAAAGGCTTTCAGGCGATGCTCCGCCATCAACTGGGCTACACCGACGAGATGCGCCAGCAGTATCGCGATGAAGTTCTCGGGACAACGCTGGCGGACTTCCGCGCCTTTGGCGATTATCTCGATCAGTTAGCGCAGGTCGGGCATGCGGCGGTCGTCGGGTCACCGCAAGCGATCGCCAGCGCCAACGATGAACTGGACAGTCTGTACACGGTGACCAAACTGCTATAAGCCACACCACGAATAATCCTGACGGGGGACGCTTCAGTATGTCCCCCGTTTTACGCGCAACCCATCTGCTACTCATATGACCCCGCTTGATATTACACAAAACAAACTTAACTCTTCTGCTGTGTACTAGTCGTGTAATAGGACGAAATCTCTAGTTCTGTTAGAGAAGGCTTGTCTTACAATAAAGGCAGATTGAAAATTGGGGAGAACAGTAGATGTACAGAAACGCCTACGCGTCATTCATCACACTCATTACAATTATCTTGGCGGGTAGCATGTTCACTCATGCGGATGATAGCATCACAGCTGATGGACGTATTATTTACGCCGCGACGAGTCGCTTGAACACGACCGTCCACGTCCACGATATGAGCACAGGCGATGATTATGCCATTTCAAACACATGGGCAGGCACGACCGTTTGCCCGCAACTTAGCTCAAACAACTTGCATTTAGCTTTCATCCAACTGCCGATTGAAGATGGCATCTGGCGACATGGCAACGAAACTTTAGCGATCAGCAATGTAATGACCGGGGAGTACCGCTATATTTATAGCAACGGGGCAATCTCTTGCCCACAGTGGTTAGAAAACGGGCATCAGTTGGTCTATACTGTCGAAGATCGTGTCAACTCGCGGACGAATATCTTCCGGTATGACATGAACAGCGGTCAAAATCAATTGCTCGTCCAGCACGATAGCTTCCGCGCCTTACAATTTGACATCGCGCGCGATGGCACGCTGGTTTTTACCGAGGTTGACGAACGGCGCGGTAACATTTATGCCGTTCCGGCGCAGGGCGGGCAAATTACCAGCATCGTCAGCATCAATCGCCAGATTTCGGACGTGATGTTTTCGCCGGACGATCAATATGTTTCGTTCATGGGGAGCAATCGTCAGAGCAGTGAATATTACGTCTACGATCGGCAGACCGGACAGGTTTTGCTAGTGACAAATGAGATCGAGGATAGCGTCATTGATTTGATGTGGTCGCCAGACGGGCAAGCATTCGCCTTTCGCACAACAACGATGAGCGGCAATGATAACGTCTCCGATCTTTTCGGCACTGGCAACAAGACCTATGACGGTGATATTTACATCTACAACGCCCCTACTAACACGCTTCAGAGCATCAGCGACACGCCGAATATTGCCGAGCATACGCCCATCTGGTCACCGGATGGCAGTCGCCTGACCTATTACGCCACTGACCAGACGTGGAGCGCCATCGAACTCTACAACGCTGCTAACGGCGCGGTTCACGATTTGACCGAGAACACCACCGCTAACGCACAGACAACGATCAAAGCTGACTGGGCACCGAATAACACCGGTCTCGCATTCATCCAGAACGGCGAGCTATACGTGCATGATATGCTCAACGAGACCGCCCAGCATCTGAGCCGCACACTCAACCCAATCGACACCTTCGGTTGGGCCGGCAACGGCTATAATCTAGCGGTGCAGGCACAGGGTACCAACAACCTTCGTAACGTGTACGTCATGAACATCTTCACCGGCGAGATGGTCGAGTTAAATGGCGCCGGCGATAATCAACTGTTCTTGACGTGGGCAAACTAATCAAGTCGCTATACCGTGTCTCTCGTGGTGAGCGAGAGGCACTCAGGTCGGCGGTTGATTGCGCTTACGGTCAGCACGCCGCCGTATTTCTTCGATATTCGCCGCAATGCGATCATGCATCTTCTGCGGCATATCCGCGATAATTTGCTTGCGTAACTTGTCATGGGCGAAGCGCCAACGATTGTTCTCAACGGTGAGAATCGCCTCATTCGCACAGATTACCAACCAATCGTCGATCGTCAACTTCGATTTTTGGCGATACATCGACGTGAACACCGTGCCGCTGATGGTACTCGACATATCATCGAAATTGGCGAGCCGGAGCAGTGGTTGTAAGATCGGCTTCAACAGGGTGACATCAATATCGCGTCCGGCGACTGCCGCAATCTGCAAGATACTATATGCCCACTTCGGCACACGGTTCAAGCGTCGCTGGAGCATAGCGGTCTCGCCCCCCTCGAAGCGCAAATACTTCGACCCTACAGCCTCTAGCCCGCCGGATTCTTCTGCCAGCAGGCGGATGAACTCCACCGCGAAGTAGGCATTGCCGCCGCTCTCCGATTGTAGAATCTGTTGTAATTTAGGATCACGCCCCACATCGCCCAGCATCATCGCGCCCAGTTGTGCGATGTTCTGCTGTGCGAGCGGTTCGAGCGTCATATGGTGCGCCATCGGGAATAGATCGGGTAAATCGGGGCGCAGTATCGGTTGATAGTTCATGATGAGCATGATCGGATGAGTCGCGCTCAGCTTCGCGACTTCGATCAAGGGCGGTAAGCTAGCGTGTGTCCACTGCACATCTTCAATCACAAGAACGATCGGCGTTTCAATCCGATCGAAGAAATCCACGATGTAGCGATGCACCTTGTCGATGAAGGCGGTCTTATCACGGGCGAGCATCGGCGGGATGTCGCGTTCAATGAGGTCGGTCAAGTTGGGGACGACGTGTTGCAGGTATAACGCCTGTTGCAAGGACAACTCATCGTGAAGCACCATATGTCGCAGAGGGTCGCGCCAGATTTCGAAGGGATCGTCGGTGACTTCTGAGGATTGGGCGCTGAGGACGAGCGCACCTGAGACCAGCGCGTGCGACATCACTTCGTAACAGAGGCGCGACTTACCGACCCCGCTTGTCCCGCCGACGAGCCACGTACTGCCCTGCCCCAGCGACAAGCGCATCAGGGCATTATCGAATTGGTCGAGTTCTTCATCGCGCCCGACGAACTTTGCGGCTTGTAAGAAGCTCTCGCGCACTTCAAACACCTCGTCCGGCAGGGGCGTGCCGTTGATGCTGTTCAGATCAGCGATCACTTCCTCAGCCCGTTGATAGCGTTGCTCTGGGTCGAGCGCCATCAAACGCCGGACGAGCGCGCGCAGAGAGGGATCGTCCGTCCCCTGTAGCGAAAAATCGAAATACAGGGGCAGGCGATCAAAATCGACCGGCGATTCTTCTGTGATGCTCAACACAGCCGCGCCAAACTCGTTGGGGAAGGGAAAAACATCGGTGAAGATTTCATAAGCCAGCACTCCCACCGCGAAGAGATCGCTAGCAGCAGTCGGCGGGCGCTTAGCGAGCACTTCAGGGGCGATGTACGCGGGCGTGCCAGCCAGGTCAGCAGTCGTCCCCTGCTCAATCGACAAGCCAAAGTCCAGCAGTTTAACCGTCGTCGCCAGATCAACCAGCACGTTGTTAGGTTTCACATCGCGATGCAAGATACCGTGCCGATGGACGTATGCCAGCGCCTGTAACAGTTGTAAAAGCAGTTGTATCTTGCCCCCGTTATCGAGTTGGCGCGCGGCAGTGAGTAAATCGCGCGGTTTGTCGATCAAATCCATGGTGAAGAAGGGTGCTTGCTGGTCGTCAAAGCCAAAATCACGCACGCCGATGATATACGGATGGCGAATCGCGGCCATCAGTTTGAATTCTTGCGTCAGCGAGAGCTTCAAACGATTGTGCCGCGCCTCATCTGCAAATTCAAAGCCGACACCCTGTATTCGCTTGAGCGCGACCGTCGCCCCGAACATACGATCATAAGCCCGATAAACTTGCCCCATGCCACCCTCGCTGATTTTGCTCAGCAGTTTGTAGCGTGGCGTGACCTTCTTCTCTTCTGGCATGCGCGTATCCCTTACTGCTATGTGTGCGTATATGATCTCGACCGATGGCTAGTATAGACGGGATGTGAGCGCGAATCAAACGCATCTTATACATACAAATCGCTAAAGCTATCAGCGCATATCACGACCGATTTGCACACTCAGGACGACAAATATACTTACAATATTCGACAAATAATGCACATTAATGATGATTTATGGGGAATACATAGCAAAAAACGATAGCAATTAACATATAAACATACTATTTATCTTTTTAATTATCAAGCATGACATCTTTAAATTTCGTCAAAATGCGTGATCCGCATACGCTTTTCGCAATATTTTCGTATGAAATGTACGATTTTGGCGCTTTGGGACAGGTATTCGCGCGAATTAGGGCGAATATTTCATGTTCCATTAACTTTTGACTATTATATTTACATAAGTAGCGTATCAAAATGCGATATACCTTTGTAAAATCTCAGACATTACGTTATAGTCTTTTACGTGGGACGTTACGGCGTACAATTGTAACGCTCAGCACAATGTAAAACCCTCAAAACATCCCAAGCAAACTCGGTAATGAGTTTGTACATAATAAGGCATTTCTTGTCACCCAAACATGCAAGAATGACTTGTATTCACGTTAGGATTTCTCGGCTTCACGCCGATAATCACAATCATAAACATAGCTAAGGAGTAACAAATGCGTAAAGTTTCACTCTTATTTTTGATTCTTTCGTTAGTTGTAGGTGCACTCGGCACGACTGTCTCCGCACAGGATGACCCCATCAGCATCGGTTCGAAGCAATTCACCGAGCAGATTGTGCTGGGTCAGATCATGTTAGTCGCTCTGGAAGATGCTGGTTACAGCGTTGAAGATCGCACGAACCTCGGTAGTACACAGGTGAACCGCGATGCACTGGTCAACGGTGAGATCGACATGTATGCTGAGTACACCGGTACGGCACTGTACAACTACTTCAACGACGTTGAATGGGCAGACATCCCCGAAAACGCTTACAACGATCGTGACCTCGGTTACGCGCTGGTAAGCTCCTACGATGCCGCTATCAATGACCTGATGTGGTTGGAACCGACCCCGGCGAACAACACCTATGCTTTCGCAATTACGAGTGAATTCGCAGAAGAGAATGACATCTACACCGCGATGGATTTCGCTGATTACGTGAACGCTGGTGGTGAAGTTTACATGGCAACGGGCGATGAGTTCGCACAACGTCCCGATGGCATCCCCGCGTTTGAAAGCACCTACAGCTTCGACTTGACCGAAGATCAACTGCTGATCATCGCAGGTGGTACGCCGGCACAGACCGAACAGGCACTGAACGAAGGTGCTAACAACGTGAATGTCGCTATGGCATATGCGACCGACGGTGCATTGCAAGCTTATGACTTCGTCGTTCTAGAAGATCCGCTGGGCGCACAACCGATTTACGCACCGACCCCCGTCATTCGTGGCGAGGTTCTGCGTGCAAATCCGGAAATCGCCGGTGTCCTGAACCCGGTCTTCCGCGCGCTGGACACCGTGACCCTACAGGGTCTGAACGCCGCTGTCGAGGTTGACGGTGAGAACCCGCGCGAAGTTGCTGAAAACTGGTTAGCCGAAAACGGCTTCATCGGTAACTAAGCTCAACTACGCTGAACAATGCCTATCCCCGATGGGCATCGTTCGGCTAATGCAACACTACTAGCTGGGTGATGCCCTTGAAACGTATCGCATTGCTCAGCTTGATCTATTCAAAACCCTTCAACAATCGTTCATCAAACCCTTGACGACAAAGAAAAGGAGGTAGTGCCATTAGCAGTAATCGCATCTCCATTTTAGGTAGTCTAGTGGCGGCATTAGGTTTATTTTTCTTACCTATCTTAGAAGTCAAACCCAACCGTCTCGCTTCCGGCCTATCTGTGAACTTATTCGAGCTTCAGGGAGATTTTCGCTACCTGATTCTCTTTGTTTTAGCGCTTGTGCCGATCGTAATCGCCTTCCAAAATGAGCGTGTTCGGCGTGGGTGGACGCTTATCACTGTTGGCAATCTCATACTCATACTCACACTCCTGCTACCGGCAGTCGCCGCGGTGGACTTGCTCAACGGAGCGGGGACGCTGTTCGAAGAAGGCACGCGCATCAGTAACCCGCGTATCTTCACGTCGGGGGCGATCGCTGTCGGGTTATTCGGCGGCTATATCGTCTTGTTCGGTGGTCTGCGCGATCTAGCGGATGAAGGTGTGCCGGGCTGGATTCGAGCGATTGGGGCCGGCTCGGGCTTACTCGTGGTCATGCTCTTGCTGGCTAATGGCACTTTCGATATTTACTCGATCCTCGTCGAGTTCTCGCAACGTGGTGAGACGCTCGGTCAGCGCTTTATCGAGCACTTCGTATACGTGTTTGTATCGCTGTTCGCCGGTTTGATCATCGGTATTGCGCTCGGCTTGTGGGCGGCGCGTGATTCGCGCATGGAAGATTCGATTCTCTACGTGGTCGGCATCATCCAGACAATCCCCAGCCTCGCGCTCTTCGGTGTGCTGTTAGTGCCCCTAGCCCAACTCGGTGACCAAAGCTTCCTCTCGGTGGTGAGTTTCTTTGTCGTCTCGTTAATCATCGGCATCATTCTTTTTGCGGTGGTCTGGCGTGTCCAAAATAATTTACCAAAAAACTTACAAAGCATCGCGCTGATTATCGCCTTCGTCGTATTATTCGTACCCGTGAGTTTGTTCACAGTGCTGTTCATCACCTTCGGCTTTGAAGCCGTGTTGAACGTGTTCCTCGATGAATCACTACGAACGTGGTTACTGCTGGTCATCGCTAGCTATGTCGCTGTGCCATCCCTGCTATGGTTCGATCGCTTTCTGGATAAATCCCATCACATCCGGCTTCTAAAATATGGTCGTTATAGTCTCGGTATCGTGGCAACGCTCGGTCTCTTTGCCCTTCTATGGAATGGTGGGGCACAAATCGTACGCGGCGAGACGCTCAGCGATTTGACCGTGCGCGATCTCGGCGTGTCCGGCATCGGTACCGCACCGGCAATCATCGCGCTCACGCTGTATTCGCTGTTGCCGCTAGTTCGTAACACCTATGTCGGCTTGAAGAACGTCGATAACGCAATCATCGACTCCGGTCGTGGGATGGGGATGACTCCCTCACAAATCTTCTTCCAGATCGAACTGCCGCTGGCATTCCCGGTGATCATGGCAGGTGTCCGTAATGCGGGCGTTGCGCTCGTCGGTATTGCGGCGGTCGCTTCAATCATCGGCGCGGGTGCGCTCGGTGATTTCATCTTGCTCGGCGTGAATACGACATCCGTCGATTTGATCTTGCTCGGTGCGATCCCGGCTGTGATTCTCGCAGTCTTGCTGGATACACTCTTGCAAGTGCTGGAAGGTGTCCTTACATCGCCCGGTATCCGTCAGTACGCATCGTAAACAACAAGTTAGGAGTAACGAAACGTGATTGAATTCAAGAACGTTGTCAAACAGTATCCGAACGGTTTTCGGGCTGTGGACAATCTCAACCTGAACATCCGTGAGGGCGAGATTTGCGTCCTCATCGGTCCCTCCGGTTGCGGTAAAACTACTTCGATGCGGATGATCAACCGCCTGACAAGCGTCACACAGGGCGAGATTTTGATCGACGGTCGCAAGAATACCGAAATTCCAGCAGAAGAACTGCGCCGCCAGATCGGCTATGCGATCCAGCAGATTGGTTTGCTCCCGCATATGACAATTTATGACAATATTGCGATTGTGCCGCGCTTGCTGAAGTGGGACGAAGGTCGCATTCGCCAGCGCGTTGATGAATTGTTGGAATTAGTCGGGCTTGACCCCGACATCAACCGCGACAAATATCCGCGCCAGCTCTCCGGCGGTCAGCAACAACGCGTCGGCGTAGCGCGGGCACTCGGGGCAGATCCGCCCATCATGCTGATGGATGAACCCTTCGGCGCGGTCGATCCCATCACCCGCGAGGTGCTACAGGCAGAATTCCTCGAGGTGCAAGCGACTGTGAGTAAGACGATCATCTTCGTGACGCACGACATCGACGAAGCGATCAAAATGGGCGATCGTATCGCCATCATGCGCGACGGTCATCTGGTGCAGTACGACACGCCGGATACGATTCTCTCACGCCCGCGCAATCGCTTTGTGCGCGATTTTGTCGGCACCGATCGCACGCTCAAACGCCTGGGCTTGATCCGCATCAAAAGCCTGATGGACGACAACCCGCCCACCTGCACCGTCAACGACGGCATCGACATAGTGCGTCGCCGCTTTGAAGAATACGGCGTACGCTCGGTCTTCATCGTCGATAAAGAAGATAACCGCCTGCGCGGTTGGGTCGATAAAGAAGAAATCGCCAGTCACGACTCGCTGGGCGAAGCAATGTTCGAAGCGCCCTTCACCGATATTTCGGTGCGCGATGATGCCACCGCCCGCGAAGCCTTGAGCGCGATGGTGGCGCGTGGTTTCCGTATTACGCCCGTTGTCACACGCAACGGCAATCTCGTCGGCACGATTACACTCGATGCCCTCGAAGATTTGGCATCATATGACCCTGAGGCGCTGATTCATGAAGGGAGAGATTGATGCCTGACAGCAAACCCAAAAATGATCAGAAGAACTCACTCCCCGCCCAACAAATCCCAATTGCGGCGATTACGTGGGGTGTGATCACGGTCTTCTTATTCTTAACGAGTCTGCAGACGATCACCTTGCAGGATCGCGAACGATTTCCGGACGATTTCGAGCTGGAGATGGTCAGCGTAGAGGCTGAGAATAGCGTCCAAGCCAATGTCGTTAACGGGACGTTCCGCTACAACGTCGTGCCGCAAGAAATGTCACCCGTCACAACCGGCACCTTCACCCGTGAGGATAACGCGCCGGTCGCGCGCAATATCTTCAACAGTCTGGATGATGTGACGGAAATCACGATCGAATCGCAGACGATGCGTATTCAGTACGAGAGTGATCGCGAAGCAGATTTGGTATTGCGCCGACTTCAACGTCCGGTCACCAATATCGTCGAGAACGAGAGCGAGACAATCACGAGTCAGGTGGCTGAAGATGCCGAAAATACGGTCGTCATCACTACAACCGACGATGAGTGGATCTATGGCCGCTACGTGCCCACGCTCCTGCCAGAAGGTCAGCAAGAAGTCTATGACTCACGCGATGCCGGTCTATCCGGCTCGCAGTTAGCGTCGTTCTTGTTTGAAAACGTCACCGCGATGGAAGCGCTGACGATCAATCGCGACAATCTCGTCATCACCTATCGTGAGGGCGCGGTCGAACGGCAAGTCGTCAACCGTGTGCAGGACGCGCTGAACGCGTTCTATCCGCGTGCAACGCTGAACGCCAATCTCTGGTTGCTGAGCGCCGGCTTCGATTCATCGAGCTTGATTGGCATCATCCCGATCAGCACACCGATTCCGCTTTATCTGTTCGCGCTGGGCTTCACCCTGCTCGAATCAGGCTTGTTCTACCTGCAACATCAACATCCGAGCGCTGACGAAGATAAGCTCGTGCGTCCCATCGTGCGAGTGATCGGGATTTTCCTGCTGTTCTGGTCGATCTACGGGCATGAACCCCTGTGGGATTACTTCCTCAGTTTCCTGTTCCCGACAAGCCGTCAGCTGGTACATCCCAGCGCGACCGTGATCGAGTTCGTGGCGCAACACCTCGAATTGGTGATTGTGTCATCGCTGATCATCATTCCGGTGGGCTTGTTCTTCGGGGTGATCGTCACGCGGGCGCAATTCCGCGAGTTACTGCCGCTGGTCAACAACATCGTCAACAGTGGTCAAACAGTACCGACGATTGCAGTGGTCGCCTTCATGGCACCGATCATCGGTTTCGGCTTCTTGCCGGCGATCATCGCATTGGTGGTTTATGGGCTGTTGCCGGTGGTGCGTAACACGATCGCCGGTCTTGAGTCAGTCAGTGACTTCATCATCGACTCGGCGCGTGGCATGGGCATGACCCCTTCACAAATCCTGTGGCAGATCGAGTTGCCGATCGCCAGTAGCATCATCATCGCTGGTATTCGTACAAGTATGGTGATTAACGTAGGGACGGCAACGCTCGGTGCGTTCGTCGGGTCAGGTGGTCTCGGTACGCCGATCGCGAGTGGTCTCGCGATGACGGTCGATGCGTTCATCGTCCTCGGTGCGATCCCCGCCGCGATCTTAGCGATCTTGATCGACTACATCCTCGGACGGATCGAATACGTCTTAACGCCGCGTGGTCTGCTGCTCGAAGGATAATCAGCGCGTTTGATCACGATCAACAACGGGCAGGCATAATGATACAGCCTGCCCTACTCTATACCAAGCAATCACGCTTGCATCATTTCTGCGACCTGCGCCTTTAAACGCTGGCGCTGTTGTTCGTAGGTCGTCCGGTCGATCTCGCCCATCTCGTAGCGATCATCTAGCTCCGCCATCTGGCGCAAGATACCCGTCA
>DAOTTV010000136.1:0-14981 GCA_034437755.1 Anaerolineae bacterium
GCGGGCGGTCAGGGTGCGTTTCGGTGTCGCCGCTACCCCAGCTAAGAAGTCGTCATCGACCGACGGCGCGTGCGGGTCGTCATCGTCGGGCGGCGGCATCATCGCGGCTTCATCGAAGTGCGCGATGGGCGGCGGTTCGTCATCGTCGGCGCGCGGGGCTGTAGCGGGCGGTGCGGATGCGGCTTGCTGGCGACGTTGGCGCTGGCGGTCGGCTTCGATGCGCTGTAACTCCTGCGCCCACTCCAGCAATTGCACTTCTGAAATACGCAGACGACGTGCGAGCCGTTGGACGTTATCGCGGGTATACAGGTTATTCTCAGAAGCCGTCAGGATCGGCAGGATGTCCTGCGCGACGGCTTGCCGCGCCTGTAAGCTGGCATCGGGGTCGAGGTGGGCGGTCTCCAGCTTAATCACGAAATCGGCGACGGGCATCGCGGCTGAGATATAGCCGGGCCATTTCTCTGGCGTTTCGCGCAGGACATCATCGGGGTCTTTGGCATCATCGACCTGCAAGACGCGAATATCGACCTTCATCTTGCCCATATAATCGGACTCGAGCGCCTTGCGCGCTACTTCGAGACTGCGACGGGTGGCGTTTTGTCCGGCATCGTCGGCATCTAAGCCCAGAATGACGGTTTTGGCGTGGCGCGGGGCGATCAAATCGAGTTGATGCGCGGTCATCGCGGTGCCCATCTGCGCGACGACGTTAGCATATCCGGCTTGATGCGCCTGTATCACGTCCATGTAACCTTCAACGATCACCGCGGTGTCGGTCTCACGGATGGCTTGTCGGGCTTTATCCAGCCCGAAGAGCGTCCGACTTTTATCGAACACGGGGGTGTGTGGCGAATTGAGATACTTGGGCTTGTCGTCGGGGGCGATCGCCCGTGCCCCGAAGCCGATCACGCGCCCGCGTCGATCTGCAATCGGGATCATCAGGCGATTACGAAAACGATCATACACGCGCCCGCTATCACTGCGGTTCGCCAGTCCGGCGGCGATGATGTCGTCATCGTCGTAGCCCAGTTCGTGCAGGGCATCGCGCATGCGCGTCCAGTCATCGGGCGCATAGCCCAGTTGCCAGTCGCGGATGCTCGCCTCAGTAAAGCCGCGCTGTTGCATCACATACGCCCGCACCGCGCCGGCATCTTCCGCACGGCTCAGCAGATATTTGTGATAATAGTCGGCAGCAGTTTCGAGCATGCCGCGCAACTTATCGTGATACTCATCGTGGGCTTTTTGCTCGGGCGATTTCTTCTCGACTTCAACGCCGGCGATCCGCCCTAGTTCGTTCAGGGCTTCGACAAACGTCCAGCCGTGGCGCTTCTGGGCGAAGGTGAAAATGTCACCGCCTTCAGCACATGCGCCGAAGCACCGCCATGATTGTGTATCGGGATTGACGACGAAGGAAGGGGTTTTCTCGCTATGAAAGGGACAACACGCCTTATAATAGCGCCCGGCTTTCTTCAAATCCGGCACGAATTGCTGGATATAGTATACAATATCCAGACGATCCTTGATCTGCTGGGTGACAGACATGAACGAGGCATCCTAAGATTACATCCGTATTGTTCATTATATGTATGCGTGATGATTCATGCAATTGCCAAAGCGTTTAAATCTTGGCGCGTTGGGATGTCGCTGGTGACTCCAGCCCTCACCCGTCGCGACCGCCACGCTGAGACACGCCCCCACAAGCCCTACTCATCAGTGCTGGGGCGCGAGATGGATGACCGTCACGCCGCTACCGCCTTCGTTGGGTGCCGCGCCGGTCACTTTGCTAATCAGCGCGTGCTGATGGACGTAATCGCGCACGGCATGTCGCAATTTACCCGTGCCCTTGCCGTGAATGATACGCCCGAAGGGCAAGCCTGAGACGTAAGCGGCATCGATATAGCGATCGAGCTTTTCGAGGGCTTCTTCCACCCGTTGCCCGCGTAAATCCAGCTCCATCCCCGGCGATTCGACATCCGGCGTTTTCGTCAGGCGCGATGAGGGGCGCTGCTTACGCTCGCGTTCCTGTGCGTCGTCCTTGCGCTTGTCGCCGCGATTGCGCTTGCTCATATCGGCGTATTTCGCCCGCACGCGCAAAGTGCCGACCTGCACCAGTGCTTCTTTGTCGTCCATCTCGACGATTTCGCCCTCGCTGTTGAGCGTCTCCAGATAAACGGTATCGCCCAGTTTAGGTGTCCACTCGCTATCGTCCACCTGCTCGACTTCGCCCTCGTCGATCGGCGCGAGCGTCTTTTCGGTGACTTTCTCGGCGGCTTCTTCCATCGCTTTCAGCTTTTCGAGCGGCATCCCAGCGCGGCGCATCTCGTTCCGCAGGCTTTTGATTTCTTTGCGGAATTCTTCGAGTTCGGCTTCGGCATTGCGACGGGCGGCGCGGATCACGTCGCGGCGCTCATCTTCGATTTTGTCCAATCGCTCTTGCAGTTGATAGCGTTCCAGTGCGAGCTTATCGCGCAATTGTGTGATCTCTTCGCTCTGCGCGTTGATCTCTTGTCGCGTGCGCTGGATTTCGTCCAGCATATCATCGGCGACGAGGTCTTCAGTGGCGACAAAACTACGCGCTTCGTCGATGATCGTGCTATCCAAGCCCAGACGGCTAGCGATCGCCAGCGCGTTCGAGCGCCCGGGCAAGCCGACGATCAAGCGGTAGGTCGGCGCGAGGGTCTCCAGATCAAACTCGACGCTGGCATTACGCACGCCGCCCGTCTCGACCGCGTAAATCTTGAGTTCAGGGTGATGCGTGGTGACCATCGTCGTCACGCGACCGGCACGCAAGCGGTTGAGCAAAGCCCGCGCCAGCGCCGCCCCTTCGGCGGGGTCAGTCCCCGCGCCAACTTCGTCGAGTATCACCAGCGATCGCTCGTCGCATTGATCGAGAATACTGATGATGTTGGTCATATGCGATGAAAAAGTAGAGAGCGATTGTTCGATGCTCTGTTCGTCGCCAATATCGGCGAAGATGCCCTCAAAGACTGAGAATTGCGCGTCGTCGGCGGGGACGTGCAAGCCGGCTTGCGACATCAGCGCCAGTAAGCCGACGGTCTTCAGCGCGACGGTCTTACCGCCGGTGTTAGGGCCGGTGACGACGACGACCCACGTCACATCGTCGTATTCGACCGTGATCGGCACGACCTCGCCCATTAGTAGCGGATGACGCGCCCCTTTCAGGTAGATGCGACTGCCGGGATGATCGGGCGTAGCTTTGCGCGCGCGGAAGGGGACGAGCTTCGGTTGGGTGGCGTTGATGTCGTTAGCGTGGTGCGCCTTGGCGAGCGTGAAATCCAGATAGCCCAGTATCTCGACCGTTCGCACGATCGACTCGCTGACATCGCCGACGAAATCGGTGATCTCGGCTAGAATTCGTCGGATTTCTTTCTCTTCTTCCAGCTGTAATTCGCGCCATTTGTTATTTAGTTCGACGGTATCCAGCGGCTCGATGAAAATCGTCGCGCCCGATGAGGACGAGTCGTGGACGATGCCCTTGATCTTATTCTTGTTTTCGGCTTTAAGCGGGATGACATAGCGCCCGTTGCGCTGGGTGACGATGGCTTCTTGCAAGAGTTGGCGCTTATCGCGATTGTTGACCATCTTATTCAAGCGCGACATGAGGCGATCATGCGCGGTTTTCAAATCGCGGCGGATGATGGCGAGGCGGGCACTCGCCGTATCTTTGACGTTGCCATCGCTATCAATACTGGCAGTGATCGTATCTTGCAGGGCTTGGCAATCTTCGATCTCCTCTGTGATTTCGGCGATGAGGGGGTATTGCCCTTTGAGCTTCGCCATATTGCGACGGGTGATCGCGCCGCGCCGCAGAGTCTCGTAAATATCGAGCAGGACGCTGGGTTCGATCAAAATACCGCGCTGGGCGTTGATCGCTACCTCGCGCACGTCGCGCGCGCCACGCAAGCTATAGGCGACTTCTTCGCGCAACATCTCCACGACTTCGGCGGTTTCGCGTTGCCAGGTCTGCGCTTCTTCTAAATCGATCGACGGCAGTTGGGCGCGTGCTAAATCTGCGCCAGCGCTGAAGGATGTGAACTTGGCGACCTGCGCCATAATTTTGTGATATTCGAGTGTGACAAGGGTTTTATCGTTTATCATGTGTCCCTTTTTCGCTCTAGGTTAGTTGCAGGTGATAGATGCGGTTGGGTGGATTGAACAGACGATATGACATTGTACTGAGTTCTGTTGATAGCGTCAATTGTAGGGTAGCAGGGGTCGGCGACGGGTCACATGAGGCGCGGGGGGCAAGCGCAGGCAAAAGGCGGAGCGCGTCCGCCTTCCAGCCCTGCGCGGGACGGTCTCAGTCGCTAGCGGCGGGCGGGTCAACCGGTGGGAGCGCGTTGCCAACCAGCGGGCTACCACAGATATATTGCCCTGGCACTTGCAGGACTTCGCCGAAGAAGACGATATTGGGATTGATGATCGTGTTGAGGCGCGCAATCGCGCTGATGCTTGTATCGAAGCACAGCGCCAGCAAGCCCAGCGATTCGCCATCCTGCACCACATAGCGCGTCGTATCGACAGGCTCAATGGGTTCCGGCGGCATCTCTAGCGGGATAATCAGTTGCTCGCCAAAGTAGATCAAGTTCGGGTTGGCTAGATTATTACGCTCGACAATATCCTGTACCGGCACATCGTAGAAGAGCGCAATGTAGTTCAGCGTTTCGTAGGGTTGGACTGTATGCACGATCTCGGGATCGGTCGGTTCATCTTCCTGCGCGCTGACGATCGTCACTGCGACCAGAGCCACTAGCACGGTAGCTAAAAGTTGGGACAGACGGCGCATAAGAACTCCTCTCATAAGTTATATAGATGATTCAAGTATAAACGAAAAGCGAGGATGTCGCTTGCAATTAGGAGTCTTTGCGCCGATTCGGTACGATGCGAAGGCGCGTCATGACTGCTTCAAGACACGCGCTAGCTACTCACTTGCTCATCCTGCAATAACTCGACATATTCTTCTAAATCGTCGTATTCCAGCGTGCCGATGTTCATGAAGCGCACCACCCCTTCGGACGTGATGACAAAAGTCATCGGGAAGCCCATCACACCGTAATCGCGCCGCACAGTCGAATCGCGATCCATCGCGACGGGGATACCCGCAATATCATATTCCTCGAAGAAGGCTTCGACCATCTCCGGCGTTTCATCGACGTTAATCGCCAGCAGGGCGACTTCATCGGGGTCTTGATCGCCGAAGAAATCCATGAATTCCGGCATCTCGGTGATGCAGGGGACGCAGGTCGTCTGCCAGAAGTTGATGAACAGGATACGACCGGCATAATCATCGAGCGAAATTTGCGTCTCGCCGTCGAGCATCGGCAGGGTGAAATCCGGCGCGGCGTAGTTGATTAATTCCTGTGCGCCGTTCAAATCCGGCGCGGTGAACGTGGGCAAGGGCGCTTGTGCATCGCGCGATTGTAAATCGACGACGACCATGCCCAGCGCGGCTAAAATACCCAACAGCGGGATCAGCAGAAAGATCACCAGCGCGGGTTGTGGTTTGCCGAGGTCTTCCTCCGATGCGTCATCGACGGGGGGCGGGGTTTCCGGTTGGTGGGGTTGCGTTGACAATATGCCCTTCCTTCAAAACAATGCAAACGCGATGGGTTAACGATCAATCCTGCCCGAGTAGGCTTCCAAGCAGGATTGATCATATCATAGCATAGCGCAGATAAAGACGATAGGCATCCTCAAAATGCGTCAGGGCGTGATCGGTTCCATGTACTCGTTGCGATTCCACATGCGCGTGACCGTGCCGGCATCGTCGCGCTCGAAGCGCACCGTCTCGCCGGGGTTGCCCGGCACTTGTATGCGAAAGGTATGCGGTTGGTCGGTCGGTTCGAGGGTTGTGGGGGCTTGGTCGAGCGCGTCAATGCTGATGACCTGCAACTGGTCATGGCGCACGACGACTTCGACGCGATGCCACATATTCTCATATGTGCCGACGTACTGTTGCCAGTCGGGGTGTGCTTGCTGGTGTTTGCGCGCGATAGCCATGATTTCTGGCAAGACCAGCTTATACGCGCGCTCGGTGTAGCCGGTTGGTTGGCTATCGAGGCTGTTGGTGAGGACAATCACGCCGAGATCATGCTCGCGACAGACCGTGAATTGTGTCAGGTAGCCTTGATAGCCGCCGGTGTGACCGGTGATGATATGCTCGCCGATGCGATAAATCCGCAAGCCATAGCCATAGCCCGATTCCCAATCGTCAAACAACCAGTGGACGCGGTGCATATCGCGCAGGCTGTAGCCCGATAAAATCGGCGTTTGCCCTTTGCTGAGGTGGAACTTGGCATATTTGGCGAGATCGGTCACGCTGGAGATCATGCTCGCTGACGGCGAGAAGCCGCGCGTCTCGAAGAAGGGAATCGCCTCGCGCACGTATTCATCATCGAAGCGTTTATAGCCCAGCGCCAGTTGATCGTCGGCGTGGGTCGGCGCGGGGACGCTGTTATTCATCTCCAGCGGGTCGAGGATGTGCGCCTGCACATAATCGGCCCATGAGCGACCGGAGACGACTTCGATCACGCCGCCGAGAAGCGAATAGCCCAGATTGGAATAGCTATAATCGGCGAGTGGTGGCATGGTCGGCTGGCGCGTCTGCGTGGTCGCCACCAGTTCGTCCCACGATTGAAACTGCCCGTCTGTCCAGTGGGCATTGGTGGCATCGCGCGGTAAGCCGGACGTATGCGTGAGCAAATGCTGGATGGTGATCGGCGGTGCGTCGGCATAGCGCAGATCGAACCAATCGAGATACGTTGACACCGGATCATCCAGACGCAACTGCCCCGCGTCGTATAATTGCATAATCGCTGTCGCCGTGAAGGATTTGGTGATGCTGGCAATCCGAAAGCGCGTCGTCAGCGTGACGGGCGTTTTTTGCTCCAGGTTGGCATAGCCGTAGCCACGCCCCCAGATCAGATCGCCGTTGTGGACGATACCCAGCGCGAGGCCCGGTTGTTGGGTGCGATGGACTTGATGCGCCGTCCATTTATCAAGCAGGTAGAGCGCCGTGTTCAGATCATCGTGATCGCGTACAAAATCAGTGCTTATCGACTCCATGTGTTGCCTCTGTCCTCTTATATTGATCGTCAATCACCCTCGCCACTACTGCATTAGCCCTGCGAGAGCCTAGTTATCGCTACCAGTGTATCAAATGTCGGTCAATCGGGCAGAGGTGCGTCTGTATCGCTCAGAACAGGGATGCGATCTGATCGAAGAAGAAGACAAAGAGCAAGAAGCCCAGCATCAGCGCGACGATTACTAGCACGAGATCGCGCTGACGGTCGCGTCTGGCAGAGGTATCAATGTAATGTGGCAGGGGTGACCGCGGGCGGCTCGATGCGCCGGTTGTAGGCGGCGGCATCTCGGTGACGGGTTCGGTATCGTGCAAGAGTTCATCCAGTTGTCGTTGGGCGCGCGCGTTATCGGGGTTAATCGCCAGGATATTACGCAGGCACACGCGCCGATCATCGGGCTTTTCGAGAATTTTGAGCAGGGCGAGCCACACCTCTTCACGATCCGGCTCGAGCAAAGCCGCCCGTTGCCAGTAGAGGTGCGCGGCTTTGGCATCGCCCGCATTCAGCGAGACTTCGCCCAGATGGAGCAGGGTCTCAACGCTCATGTGTTTTTTGATCTTGGTTCGCGGCATCGTTGTTACAATTCTGTTTGTTTCTCGCACTCATTATATGACAGAATCGACACAATGCCCGAAACTCAAACCATATTCATACGCGCTAGGGTGTGTAGAAGTTGGTCGTCATCAGCGCCGTACAGCTTGCGTCTGGCGGGCGTATTGTGGGGGGGTGAAAGGCGATTTTATACCGTAATCATATTTAGTATCCCGCAAACATCCCCCCAAAAAGATGTGGGTAACGTATAGCCCTTACAAGCGTGGCGAACATAGACAAGACACGTCATGACAACTTGTTCGTAGACCCGCGCATCAGCCCTATATTCTTAACGATCGCTTATTGTGCTAAACTGAAATGACTTGTTATCCGGGTACACATAGTTATGGGATCTATCATGCACGTAAACACGCAAGCAAAAGCGAAAATTACCGCCGAGAACAAAGATTTAACCTTATCCGTCATCATCCCCTGCTACAACGAAGCGGCGACCATCGCGCCGGTGCTGGAACTGGTGGAGGCGGTCGGGCTAGTCGATGAAATTTTGATCGTCGATGATGGATCGACCGATGGCACACGCGAGATTTTGCAGGCGATCGAGGCGGAACAGCGTGCTAATGTGCGCGTTTTCTATCATGATCGCAATCGTGGCAAGGGTGCGGCACTGGTGACCGCTTTCGGCGAGGCGACGAGCGATGTCTTTTTGATTCAGGATGCGGATTTTGAGTATGACCCGCGCGAGTATCCCTTGCTCTTAGCCCCGATTGAAGAAGGCAAGAGCGATGTCGTCTATGGATCGCGCTTTTTGGGCGGGCCGCGTAAGGCGATGTTCTTCTGGAATATGATTGCGAACAAGGGGCTGACGCTGGCGACGAATATCCTCTATAACTCGATCATCAGCGATATGGAGACTTGCTACAAAGTTTTCCGGCGCGAAGTAGTCGATGGGATGCAAATCCACGCGCGCGGCTTCGAGTTCGAGCCGGAGTTCACGGCGAAAGTGTTGAAGCAAGGGATACGCATCTACGAAGTGCCGATTAGCTATAACGGGCGCGAGTGGGACGAGGGCAAGAAGATCAAGTGGACGGACGCGCCGATTGCGCTGTGGACGTTGCTCAAGTATCGCTTTGTCGATTAACGCATAAGAGGATGCCACACGGGGACACCTGTGCCGGTTGTCCCCGCCCCGCCCGACGACGCTCACTTATTGTCGTCGTCGTCGAGGTTATCCAGATCATCCATTGAATTCAGGAAGTTGGCAAATGCGCTGAAGTCGCTCTCATCGACCTGTTCAGCACCGTTATCTTCGGACGGTACTTCGTCGTCGGTCTCGCTGAGGGCGAAGGGGTCATTGTCGTTGCCATCTTCAGCAGATGGGAAATAGGATTGGGTCTCGGCACCGAGATCAATCTCGTCTTCGGGTTTGATTCCTGCCGAGTCGAACACTTCTTCGGCGATGAAGATCGGGGACTTGGTGCGTACCGCGAGCGCGATAGCATCGCTGGGACGCGAGTCAATATCGCGCTTGTCGCCATTCTCTAGCTCGATGACGATGCGCGCATAATAGACATCGTTGCGAATATCGTGGATGAAGATGTGTACCACGCTACCGCCGAGTTCTTCGATCACGTTCTTGAGCAAATCATGCGAGAGCGGGCGTTCGATCATCATGCGACGCTCGCGCAGTTTGAGGGTGATGGCATCGGCTTCGGCTTGCCCGATCCAGATTGCCAGATACCGTTCTGCATCCAAATCTTTGAGCAGTACCACACGTTGCTGATTCATCAAACTGATGCGGATACTATCAACTTTGACTTCAATCATAATTTAATCGCTTTGCCACACACTGTTGATTATATCTTTGATTATACAATGCTTGAGGGTCATCGCAACATGCTGATTGAATTTTTCGGGAGATTCATGTGGCGAGACTCATCGCATTATCAGGTTCAGCCATTGTGTAAAAGGCAGACAGCCCCCGCGCTCTCCCGATTCAATCGGGCGCAACGGGGGCTGTACGGTTAGCTGATGCACATCCGGTGCGCGTCAGCGTCCGTAGATAAGTGATAGGGTCACGTCTCATTATAGCTTGATCGTCTGGCGATCGCCTGTCAGCATGTTGGCGAGTACTGATTCACGCATCCGTGAAATGCTTTCATCGCATTCAACTTCGGACAAGGCCTGCGTTATCCGAGTTATCACGGGTTTTTGTAGGGGCGATGCCTGCATCGTCTGCCAAGGGTAAGTCAGTCGATGTAAGGATTTGCTACAGCGAACCCGTCTGTGACCCTGCTCATCAGCGATGACGGTCGCGCATTTTTGCTTGATTTATGCCCAGTTCCTGCTAATCTCATCACGTTTTGCCGATCGGCGGGTTATTGCTTACACCTGCCGCGTAGCAATGATCTGACGACAAAGACGAAACAGGCTCTATGGACACGAATCCAACACCTATCAGCGCGGGCGATGACACCGCCGACGCGCAAGCCCAGCAAGAAGCCACTAATGCCAGCGTCGCCGGCGCGACGGGCGTGCTGGCGTTGGGCAATATCGCTAGCCGTGTATTGGGGCTGGTGCGCGAGAAGGCGCTCGCCTACTTATTCGGGCCATCGGCGGCGATGGATGCCTTCCAGATTGCGGTGATCGTCCCCAAGACCTTCTACGATTTACTAATCGGCGGGCACGTCAACGGCGCGATTGTGCCGGTTCTCAGCGAGATTGTGACGGTCAAGGGGCGCGATGAATTGTGGCGCGTGGTCAATATTCTGGTCAGCGTCCTGCTGGTGCTGGTGACGGGCTTGGTCGTGCTATTACAGCTGGCTGCGCCCGTCATCGTGCAATTCATGGCGGAAGAATACAGCGCCGAGGTGCAGGAACTCGCTATCGGCCTCTTACGCATCACCTCGCCGGCGTTGATCTTCCTCAGCTTGTTCGCGGTTTTCAGCGGGACGCTCTACGCGATCAACAGCTTTAAGTGGCCAGCGTTCGCGGGGGCGGTCTTCAATGCGAGTATCGTCGTCGGCACCTTCGCCCTGCTCCCGTTTTTCACATTGGCGGATGGCACGCGCCCCGATAGCGCGATTCAAACGGCGGCAATCGGGTGGTTTATCGGCGCGCTGGTACAGATGACTCTCCAGATGCCGGGCTTAGAACTCTCGCGCTTGCGCCTGACGATCAACTGGCGCCATCCGGCCTTGCAGAGCGTGATCTTGCTCTACGCGCCGGTGATGCTCTCGCTCTTGATGGACACGCTGGTGATTCGCTTTTTCAGCTATCGCATTGCTAATCAAACGGGTGTGGTCGGCGCGGTGACGTATATGAACTTCGCCACGACTTTGATTCAATTTCCGCAGGGGTTGGTGGCGACGGCGATCAGCGTGGCGATCTTGCCGACGCTGGCATCACAGGCGATCACCCGTAAAGAAGCGGGCTTGCGCGCCTTCCGTGATACGCTGGGGTTGGGCTTGCGCTTGGCGACGACCTTGATCGTGCCAGCGACGATCGGTCTGGCGATTTTTGCACGCCCGATCGTCATCTTGCTGTTTCAGGGTGGGGCATTTTCGACGGCGAATACAGCGATCACGACGCACGCCTTGCGCTTCTATCTGATTGGCTTGCCCTTCGCCGCGGTTGATTTATTGCTGGTGTACGCCTTTTATGCGCGCAAGGATACAGTCACGCCAGCGCTGGTGGGCTTCTGTAGCCATGTGGTCTATATCATCGCCGTCTTGCTGACCTTCGATCACTTCAGCCTATATAGCCTGATGATTGCCGATAGCGTCAAGCATCTGTATCATGCGGTGGTCTCGGCATTGTTGCTGGGGTGGCGCTTGCAGGGCTTTGGCGAGCAGGCATTGGTGTTGACCTTCGTCAAGACATCGCTGGCGAGCGCGGGCATGGCGCTCTTCGCGTGGATGGCGATGCCCTTGGTCGCGGGGTGGATCGGGGTTAGCGGCATGGTCGATCAGTTGTTGCTGTTCATCATCACGGGCGGGTTATCCGGGCTGGTGTTCTTCGGGCTGGCAATCGCCTTAAGAATCCATGAACTGTATTGGCTCATAGGACTCATACGGCGTAAGTTAAGCGCGTAGGTCTGGTGACAATTGTCCCATATGCACGTTAGAACGGGCACAGTCTAATATCATATTGGGCGTTTTCTCATGTTGGCGTGGTATGATTACAGAAGAAATAAATGAATGACTATAGAGGGTATCGGGTAACTAAAATGATTAAGAAAGGCGTGATTATCGGGTTGCTACTGCTACTGATGGTAGCCTGCCAACCAGAATCTATCCCCACGCCGACGCTTGCGCCAACCGAAACCGCCGATTTCACGATCGACAAGACGCACATCAGCCTGATGATGCTACCGGGATGGAGAGCCTACACCGACGAGGCACACATTATCCTCGCCCGTCAGAGCGCACCGGACGAAGTGTCGGATGTGGTTGTGACGATCTGGCAACCCAATCTCGATCTGACGGATGATAGCCTCATCACTGCGCTCTCGACCATCACGACCCGTTTACGCCGCGATAACCAGACGGTTACCAGCAATCCCGTTCCGTTTCAATGGGCGGGGCACGATGCGGCGCATTACGTGATTGACACGGGCGACGACACGGTAACACTGATTATGGCGTTACGCCTCGCTGATGATCAGATTGTGGCGATCAACGTCAACGGCGTTGATCGCGAGTTGAGCTTCGTACAAGAGACTCTGCCGCGTCTATTCGCTCAATTCCGCGTGCAAGATCAACTCGTGGGTAATACCGATTTGTTGACGCTATCGCAGGTGATTAACGTACCGCAACTCAATCCTGAAGCGGCTATCCAAGCCTCGCCTGATCCTTAAGCTAAGCAAGCCACTTTAGCTGAAGTTAACCATCTCGTGCTATCATGATAATCCGCTTCGATGATCGTGAAAGGGACGAGATGGCTGTTATTAGCTCATTGTTATTACCGATTTTCATCTTTATTTTGCGCGTTTTGAATAACGCGGTCGGTACGGTGCGCGTGATTGTGATGAATCGCGATCAGCGTATTTTGGGGTTTTCGCTGGCATCGCTGGAATCGCTGTTGTTCGCTTACACGGCGGGGATGGTGATTACTGATCTCAATAATATTGCCAATCTAGTGGCGTATATGCTGGGCTTCGCGGTCGGGGGTTACGTCGGTATGTGGATTGAAGGGCGTTTCCTCAACTTGTTCAACATTGTTGATATTGTCGCCGACGATCAAGTCGCGCATACGATCGCGGTTAAACTGCGCGACGATGGTCACGGGGTGACTGAGATGCACGGCGAGGGAGCGCGCGGTGGCGTGACCCAGCTTCGCGTCGTGGCGCATCATCGCGATGTCAACGATGTGATTCGTGTGGCACGCCAGATTAAGCCCAATTGTTTCGTCACTGTCGAAGAATCGCGCTTCATTCGCGGCGGTTGGGTACGAAGCCAGCATCAGCACCACCGTTGATGCGCCCCTGTATCACCTGCCCCTCTCAGGAAACGTCTGCCATCTGCCAACCGCCATAAACGCGCTCTAGCTCTGCCGCAACCGCGAGCGCGGTTTCGTCTTCATCGGGGCGCGCGACGACCTGTACTGCTAATGGCAAGCCGTTCGCGGTGTAGCGTACCGGCACGACCACCGCCGGAAACCCGAGCATGTTGAACATATTGGTATACGGTGGATGGAATGGCAGGGTATACGTCCAGCCGTGACGCGGTGGCGGCGTGATTAACAGCGGTGTGAGCAAGACCCCGCCCGCGCCCATTTCATCGAGCATTTTCTGCTTCATCTGGTCGAGGCGCTGGAATGAGCCTAGCCCCAGCAATTGCCCGACATAGCCCGACAAGCGAATCACAACATCGGTGAAGTACATGACTTCTGGCGTGATGCGTCCCTGACCACGAAGCGCCCGCCCAACTTCACGCGCAAGATTGTAGCCCTTGCCGTTGCCCAATGCCGCACGGAAAGCCGCGTTGCCGTGGGCTTGCATCAAGGCGCTATAGGCGAAGATGAGGCGCGTCATCGGCAGGTCGGGCTTGTGGATGATGTCCATGCCGGCTGTGGCGAGCGTTCCGGCGGCATCTTCGACAGTTGTAGCGACGACTTTACGCACGGACGCAATCGGATTACGAATGTATACGAGACAGCGCCGCCCTTGTAGGTCGATCTGCGTGTGGTCGCGGGTCGGCGTTTGCGAGAGGATCGACAAGGCGAGCGCGAGGTCTTCGACGCGCCGCGCCAGCGGGCCAGCGGTATTCCAATCGGCGATTGTATCGGGTGTGGTGGGCATGTGCCCGGCCGTCGAGATACGCCCGCCGGTGGGCTTGAGCGAGACGATGCCACAGCACGCCGCCGGAATACGAACACTACCGGCGATATCACTGCCCAAGCCTAAGGGCGAGCCGCCCGCCCCGATGATCGCGCCTTCGCCGCCGCTACTGCCGCCGGGGCTATGGCGCGGGTCGTGCGGGTTATTGGTGCGCCCGAAAAGCGGGTTGTTGCTCTCGGCTGACCAGCACATATCGGGCAGGTTGGTCTTGCCGAGGATGATCGCCCCGGCAGAGCGCAGGGCTTGCACGGCGGGCGCATCAGCATCCGCGACCTTATCGCGCAAGTACCATGACCCGCCGGTGAAGCGCACATCTTTGACTGGAAAGCAGTCCTTAATCGTGATCGGCACGCCGAACAGGGGCGGCAGGTCGTCGGTGCCGTGTTGGGCGATGTAGGCGCTTTGTTCGTCGGCGGTGGCACGCGCACGATCCGCCATCGACGTGATGACGGCGTTCAGCGTCGGGTTGACCTGTTCAATGCGTGCGAGGTGGGCATCGACGGCTTGCCGCGGCGTAATCGTCCCCGCCTTAATCTGGCGTGCGATCTCGCTCGCACCCCACTGTAAGATTTCATTCATCGGTGCTGTGGCATCCTTACTACTGTTATATGATATTGAGTCAGCTCGCAGTTGTGCAGGGCGTAGCATACCACATTTGTGGGGCTGGTATCTTAGAGCTTGGCTAACTTTATGCGGATCAGCCCTGCACGCTACGACGACAGAATAACGCGGTCGCGTCTCGCGATAGCGCTCATTCCTGCTATCATGTGGTTCTACCTTCTGCACCCTACCCTGCGCTTTTCACGTATAGGAAAATGGGACTTTATGGTGGGCTTTTCGTATCTTGCGTGGTCAAGCGCCTTTTGTCCCCTTTTTGGTAACTACTCAGCCCTCACCCTAAATCCCTCTCCCGACCGCCACGATGTGGCTAGGAGAGGGACTTCAACCGTGCTTGTCTTGAGGGCAGAAGCTGGCGTCAATCAATTGACCTG
>DAOTTV010000137.1:0-5298 GCA_034437755.1 Anaerolineae bacterium
CATTATGAACGCGCAACGTTCAAAAAACCAAAAGTTTTTGGTGTTCCCTTTTTTCAAAAAGGAGACAAAAGGGGCTTGACCACGCAAGATACGAAAGACCCTATATTATTATAAAAATGCGATAGCACCGCTCGCTTGTTCATGAGTCCTTGTGTTATGCTGTGTGGACGGGCGAGGGGGCGCGTAAGCATGATCGCGTCGTTAGATTCACAGGCGAAATGCGCTATACTGCTTGCAGAAGACAGGGCGCAACAGAAGGGCAGTTGATGAGTTTGTTCATGGGGATTGATGGGGGCGGCAGTAACCTACGCGTTGTTATCACCGATCGCACGCTAGCACAACGCGCAGAAGCCTATCGCGGGTCTGCTAATCCAAGCCTCATCGGGCGCGATGCCGCGGCGGAGATGATACGGGATGCCATGCGCGAGGCTCTGCAACAAGTCGATGGCGCGCGCGTCGTTGCGGTGGGCATCGGGGTAGCGGGGGCATCGAAGCAGGTCGCGGGTGACTGGCTCGATCAGGTCGTACACGCCGTATTGCCGGTGGCTCATGTGGCGGCGGCATCGGATAACGAGATTGCGCTGGTTGGTGCATTGGGCAAGCGTGAAGGCTTACTCCTGCTCGCAGGGACGGGCAGTGTTGGCTTCGGCGTGAATGCCGCCGGTGCTTCCTTGCAAGTCGGCGGGTGGGGGTATTTGCTGGGCGATGAGGGCAGTGGCTACTGGTTGGGCTTGCAAGCCCTCAAGCAGGTCGCGCACAGCCTCGATGCTGGGAAACCTGCTTCGGCACTGGTACAGACGATCCGGCGCGAATACGGGCTGACATCGGCGCGTGATTTAATCCAGTGGGTATATCATCATGATGCCAACCCGATCCCGCAGATTGCACGCATCGCGCCGCTGGTGCTGGATGTTGCGGCGGCGGGTGATGCTAGTGCCCGTGGTATTGTCGAGCGCGGCGGGCAAGCTCTCGTCAGCATTGCCGAGACGATCAAGACGCGCCTCGCGATGCCACAACCCGCTATCGGGCTGGCAGGTGGGCTACTGCGTGCCGACAACCCGCTCAGTCGCTTTGTGCAAGCGCGATTGGGTCTGGATGAGCTACCGCAACCGCTGTATACACCAGTGATCGGCGCGGCCTTGCTAGCACGATTGACTTATGACGCACGACAGACGAGCTATTCGTGATTGATTGATTGATGAAAGATGAATGTATGTCACACCTTTATGCTGAAATTCATGAACAACCGGATGCTGTCCGGCGTTTGCTGGCTAAAGAGGCCGAACAGATAGAAGCGATTGCCGGCACAATTCGCCAGTTTGATCCGGCATTCGTCGTGATTGCCGCGCGTGGCACGTCTGATAATGCCGCCCGCTACGCGCAATATCTGCTGGGGATTCAAGCCGGGTTGAGCGTATCGCTGGCGACACCCTCGGTACACACGCTATACGACGCACAACCCCGTCTGGCACGGGCGCTAGTGATCGGTATCTCGCAATCGGGGCACTCTGCCGATGTGCGGCAGGTGGTCGAAGATGCGAAAGCGCAGGGCGCGTTGACCCTCAGCCTCACGAATTATGTGGATTCGCCATTGGCGCAGACCGCTGACCATCACATCTGCTTGCAAGCGGGCGAGGAGAAGAGCGTCGCGGCGACCAAGACCTACACCACTGAACTGGTGGCGATCGCTCTGCTGACGCAATACATCGTGCAGAATGACGCGAATATCGCTCGCATCCAACAACTGCCGGATGACATCCGTGCGACGCTAGCACAGGCGGCAAAGATGGGCGACTGGGTGCAACGCTATCGCTATATGGAACACGTCGCGGTCATCGGGCGCGGCTATAACTACGCGACCGCGTTCGAGATCAGCCTTAAGATCAAAGAACTGTGCTACATCATCGGCGAGGAATACAGCGAAGCCGATTTTCGTCACGGCCCGATTGCGATCATCTCGCAGGGCTTCCCCGTGATTGCTGTCGCGCCGACCGGCAAGACATACCCGCTGATGATGGATTTGCTGGAACAACTGCATGAGAAAAATGCTGAGTGTATTGTCATCAGCGACGATGCTACCGCCCGCGCACAGGGTATCCACGCAATGACCCTGCCTGCACAATTGCCGGAATGGATTAGCCCGATTTGTGCAGTGCTTCCGGGGCAGTTGTTCGCCTATCATCTCGCACAGGCGAAGGGCTACGACATCGACCAACCGCGCGGGTTGAACAAGGTCACGGTCACGCGCTGAGTCCGGTGGATAGCACCATTAAGTCCTCTATGCCCGTCCAATAGCGGATATATGGTATGCTTGGCGCTTGTCTATGATGCCCGCCCAGCTAGAAAGCAGTCCTATGTCCTCTTTTTCACACGCTCTGTCGTCTTTGCCGGTGCAGATTGCGACCATCACCGGCTCGCGCATGATTTTGAACACGGGCTTCCGCATGATTTATCCGCTCCTACCAGTCTTTGCGCGCAGTCTCAACGTTGAGCTAACGGCTATCGCCAGCATCCTTGCGGTGACGCAGGTACTCGGCTTATCCGCGCCTTTCATCGGCGGCATTGCCGAGCGATATGGGCGCAAGTTGACGATTTTGATGGGCATGTCGTGTTTTGCGCTGGCGATGCTGGCCGTCTTCATCTTCCCCAATTTGACGGGACTCGCGCTTGCTTTCTGGCTGGGGGCGCTGGGCAAAATCGCCGTTGATCCAGCGGTGCAGGCCTACATCGGCGATCGTGTGTCGTATGAACGGCGTGGCTTGTATCTGGGGATTGCGGAATTGTCGTGGTCGGGTGCTTTTCTCATCGGTGTGCCGATCATGACGTGGATGATCGCTACCTTTAACTGGCAAGCCCCTTTCGCTTTACTAGCCGTGTTGACACTCGTCGCGATGGCGGTTGTCGCGGTCGTGCTCACGGCTGATCGACCGGATGTCGTCCAGCATGTATCGTTTTTACGGGCGATGCGCGTCGCGGTCAATAGCCCGATGGCGATTGCTGGTCTAGTGCTGGGCTTTGGCATTAGCGGGGCTAATCAATTGGTCAACGTGGTGTTCGGCTCATGGATCGAGCTATCGTTTGGCGTGCAATTGGCGGCGCTAGCGACTGCATCGGCTGTGATTGGTGTGTCGGAGTTGGTCGGGGAGGGGGCGGTCACGGCATTTGCCGATCGCTTCGGCAAGCGGCGTTTGATCATGCTGGGGATCGTCGGCAATATCGCCGCTGGGTTAGCTTTGCCGTTCATGGACGCTCACCTGACACTTGCCCTGATTGGCTTATTCTGCTTCTATCTCACGTTTGAATTGAGTCTGGTCGCGACTTTGCCATTAGCGACAGAACTGAGTCCACAATCCCGCGCGATGTACATGACGGTTTTCGTGGTGGCTGTCACGATCGGGCGGTCGATCATCACGCCGCTGGCACCTGTCATTTTCAATTATGGCTTGATTGCTAACGCGCTGATCGCGATGGGATTGAATCTCCTAGCCTTGATTGCCGTGTGGCGTTTTATCCGTTTCGATTAGTCTTGACATTTTGTGACCCCTTCTGTATACTTTACAACGTAATAAGGGCTTGTAGCTCAGTTGGGAGAGCGCGGCTATTGCACTGCCGAGGGCGGTGGTTCGAATCCCCGCAAGTCCATCTTTCTTTCTCTCACTCCACACCGATATCTATACCCTCAATGATAATGGCATCCTGCCCGTTTTGCGTGGTGTGGCGGTCGCCCGTTTCCAGTTGATATAAACCAAACGCGAGGCGGTGCGTGCCAGCAGGCATATCCGGCGGCACGGTGAAGGTATGTGTGTCGATGAAGGTCAAGCCAGCCCATAGCGCAGTCGTCGGCGTATCAGCCGGATACCCGTCATCACTCGCCCAGACGATGCCATCTGCTCTGAATGGCCCTAACAATTGCGCGAAAACCGTATCGTTGACCGCCGGCACAGCATCCACATGCCAATAGAGATGCACGTCGAAGGTCATCCCCGGCGCAAGCTGGCGGCGCGGCAAGTCGTACCCGACTAGGGTTAAGTCGCCAAAATCAGCATTGAGCGTTGTCTGGGGCGCATCGGGCGCGGGTTGGCTGTGCGTCACGCGGAAGGGATGGCGTTGATCGCCGATTTGCACGGTATATTGTCCGTTGGGATACGCGGGATACACGGTCCACTGTGATAATTGCCAGCCCTGTGCGCGATCGCGTCGGATGCGCTGATCGCCATACCACCACGTCACGTCAGCTGTAGCGCCGACGCGCACAGTATCAAAGGGACGCGCCTGATCGACAGTCGGCGCTAGGATGCGCTCGGATTGGGGCGGTGTCTGGTCGTCGCGGGCATAAAGCGTGATGCTATTGTGGGCGACTGCCTCGTGATAGACCCGTGTGAAACGCTCGTCAAACCAGGCGATTGTCAAGCCATCTGGATCGCGAAAATGACGTTCGATCTGGATGACCCAGAAGCGATCTGCGCCACTGATGTGGCGTTGCATGTTGGTGGACTGCACCTGACCGAGCGGCGATGTGATACCTTCGATACGAAAATCGCTATAATGATCATCAGCCACGCGATTGAAATGATAATACACCAGCGGATAACGGTCGTCGCTGACGAAGAGAATCGGCTCATTGGGCTGGGCAAGGGTGGCTACTGTGCTAATCATGGTCGCGTAATCGTCCTGCATGTAACGCGCATCCCAATCACGCGCATAAGCGAGCGCATAGACTGTCAACCAGATGCCCATGACGAGGATCGCTAGCGCGCTACCGATGCGTCGCACCCGCGCTAACTGATCGATCACCGCGCCGATGCCGACGAAAAGCACGGGCGTGAAGATGATCATGTATCGCTCTTCTGGCTTGGGCGAGTAAAAACTGCTCTCGATCAAGCTCAATAAATAGATGGCGAGCGGTGGCAAGAGCGCCATCAG
Organism: Anaerolineae bacterium; assembly: GCA_034437755.1. Classification (GTDB taxonomy): domain Bacteria; phylum Chloroflexota; class Anaerolineae; order Aggregatilineales; family Phototrophicaceae; genus JAUZRW01. The sequence continues at coordinate 4,924 of DAOTTV010000137.1, forward strand.
CGCGATCAAGAGCGCCGACTCCTGCCGATCATCAGCAGACGCATACCGTGCCAAGCCGAGAGCGTAAATCAAAGTCAGCCCGCCTGTAATCAGCGCATACTCGTGAATATTGATCGATGTTCCCGCGACCATTAGCGTAGCGAACAATTGAAAGGCAAGCAGGGCGTTGAAGTCGTTATCGATATTGCCTGAGCGCGTTAAGCCGATGGCATAGGCGACCCAGAGCAACAGAATCCCCGCCGTGATCGTCATCGCCGCGACCCAGCGCCCATGAAAGGCGCGTGTCGGGCGTGGGAGCGTCAGCAACCAGTGCAGATTGATAATCACCAGCACGAACGCCCCCAGATAATGCGATAGCGCGACCCCCGCGCCAGC
>DAOTTV010000138.1:0-2490 GCA_034437755.1 Anaerolineae bacterium
TTGCCCCCACACCCCCACAAGGAACTGTCGTTCCTTGACCTTGTTCATTTTGAACGCTATGCGTTCAAAAAAGCAAAAGTTTTTGGCGTTCCCTTTTTTCAAAAAGGGGACGAAAAGAGCGTGACCACGTAAGATACGAAAGACCCAAAATATCTTAAAAACTTTTGTGGTCGTGTACTATGACCGGATTTAGGCTATTTTAAAACCTTAGCGCGAATCCTGCTATTGATCGACCGCCTGAATTTGAGTTAGACCGATCGTCTACCGTCTGTCGGGGATGATCGCTCGACTGAAGGAGCGCCACTCATGCTGATCACCCGCTTGCTCACCTGTGCGCTGTTGCTTATTGCATCCGGCATCTTCGCGCATCAACCCGCCGCCCAGACAACCGCCCCGACGCTGACCGACTTCTGGGACGGGCGTGCGCGCTGGGTGGTCGATATCGCTGATGTTGGGCTACCAGTGGGCGAGAGCGACACATTAGCAATTGGTGAGGATGTCTATCGCTCGTACTTGCACGCCAGCTATCGCTCGGCAGAGGTGATCGACCAGTGCGGGCAACCGGTCGAGTTCCCCGGATGCCTGACGCTGTGGCAATCGACCGATGGCGGCGATCAGTTCGCGCTCCGCACGCCGGTTTGCTTACTGCCGTGTCAGGCTTGCCCCTGCGACGACCAGCGCGACCACATCACCGCGCAACAATACCCGCGCGTCTTTCGCACCGCTGACGACGATTATTACATGGTCTACGAGTGGCACGCGCAGACCATCTTACGCCGCAGTGCGGACGGTATCCACTGGTCGCGCCACTGGGATTACCTGACGATTCCTGGCGGTGTGTGGCCGCGATCACACGCGGATTGTGATCCGGTCGAGGACATCGGCGCACATCCCAACATTCGCGGTGAGGGTGATGTGTGCTTGGTCGGTGGCCCGCCGGGCTTGTACGTCGAAGGCGATACGCTCTACGTGTTCGTGATGGCGGGGTCAGCCCCGGCGCATATGCGCTGTTACAAGGGCGATCGTCACGGTGATCTGGGCGATTTACAACGCTGTGCGACGGATCCACTCTTCGGCGGGGCGCGGGAATACGGCGATGTGACGCTAGCGGGGGCGGCGGCAAACCCGTACTGGGACTTCCGTTATATCAGCAGTGCCGACGTGTTGCGCGTGGGCGATTACTACTACATGGCGTATGAGGGCATCCGTGGCCCGTCCGTGCTGGAGTTCGGGCGCGATAATCAATTCGGGCTGGGCATCGCCCGGGCGCGGGAGCTGGATAGCGCGTGGGAGATTTACGACGCGAATCCGATTATCATGGATGTTGCCGATAACTGGGGTATCGGACACGCGGATTTGATCGTGATCGACGGCGTGACCTATATGTACACCGCCACCTCACAGACCACACGCGGGCGTTATCGACTCGTGTGGGATACACCCTGAGGATCGGCAAAGCCTCAAGCAGATTGCGCCGCGAGGAAGGCTTGCAAGTCGTCAGTGTGGCGGCGCGCATCCTCCGCCATGACGTTCAGCCACTCGCGATAGCGTTGCTCACGTTCGACCTGTTCCGGCGGGATAGCCCGCGCCATCTCGCTCAGCTCAGCGACCAGCGTTTGCAGCTCTGCGATTAAGGTCTCGTAGTCCTGCCCCTGCCGCAACCAGATTGACACGTCATTGAAGTGATCGACTTCGTATTGCATGTCGCCGGTGCCACGTGGATAACGCTGGTAACGGCGCTGGGCTTCGACCAGCCACCCGCTCAAATGCGCGATCACGTCCCACGCTGACCAGCGCCCGACGACACCGCCCGTCGTGTGCTGGTCGGCGGGATACTGGCGGGCGACCGCGATAAATGCGGCATAGTCCGTCTGGAATTGGGTGATGTCTGCGTCTAAAGGATGGCTCATCGCGTTTGCCTCTCTTCGCTCGGTGTCTCGGGTAAGTATCTGGACTGGTATCAGCCAGCGATCACAGTTTTACCTAATTCGCCCCCTTCGTGCAATAGTGCAGTCACAGCATCCGGCGTGCGCGCCTCGGCATAGATGCGTAAGACGGGTTCTGTCCCACTGGGACGAATCAGCAACCAGCTATTATCTGCCAGATAGAACTTGATGCCATCGAGCGTGTTGATCCGTACCACTTCTTCGCCGATTAAGTGCGTGGGGGCGTGTGCTTCTAGCTTGGCGACGACATCGCGTTTGGCAAGCTGGCGACCGAGACGCACGTCATTGCGCGCATAGTGCGCCGGCCCGAACTGCTGTTGCAGGTCAGCGATGATCTCATGCAGGGGCGCTCTGGCATACGCCATCACCTCTAGCAAGAGCAAGCCCATCAGGATACCGTCGCCCTCCGGGATGTGGCCCTTGATGCTGATGCCGCCGCTCTCCTCGCCACCAATCAAGACATCCTGCGTCATCATCAGATCCGCGATATGATTGAAGCCGACCGGCGTTTCATGCAGGGTGACGCCGTAGGCGTGCGCCATAT
>DAOTTV010000139.1:0-74516 GCA_034437755.1 Anaerolineae bacterium
GCTTCATCGACGACGATCTGGACACTTGTCATATCACTGCCGGCGGCGTTGGTGACGCGCATCGCGGCGGTGTAGGTGCCGGCTTGGGCGTACTCGAAAGTATCACTGGCAAGTTCGCTGTCGATCACACCATCGCCGTCGAAATCCCACTCGTAAGTGTCGATCTGTCCGATAGCGGTGCTGGTGAAAGCCACGGTCAGCGGCGCAGTGCCGGATTGCGGGTTAGCGGTGAAGCTGGCGACAGGCGCTTGGAGTGGATCATCAAGCGTGATCTGTGTACTTACCTGATCGGTGCCACCGGGGCCAAATGCCGTCAAACTGATGCGGAACGTACCACCGGTCGTATATTCAAAAGTAGGATCAACAGCAGTGCTATCGATGACACCATCTGCATCGAAGTCCCATTCATAACGATTGACATCGCCCTGCGTCAAGTTGTTGAAATTGATCGTGATTGGTGCGCGTCCTGTCCGTGGTGAAAAGTCGAACGCGGCAACAGGCGGGGCGATGACGACTGTCTCGCTGACACGAATCGTCTCATTGGCAGTCGCACGACGACCGAGCGAGTCTTCGACTGTGAGCGTGACGTTGTAATTGCCAGCATCAACATATTCAAAGCTGGAGTTCGGTTGATCGTCATCGATCACGCCATCCCCGTTGAAGTCCCATTGATAGCTTAGCTGGGTGCCGTTGCTCTGGTTAACGAAGTTAACGCGCAGAGGAGCTTCGCCTATGGTCGGGTTCGCGTCAAAGCCGGCAGTTGGCGGTACTGGCGGGGTGCGGACGGAAATTGTCAACGATGCCTCCGCCGATCCACCGGCACCGGTTGCTGTCAATGTAGCGTTATAAGTGCCGGGAAGCGTGTAGATATGTTCTGGATTAACGGCGGTGCTGTCGATTGTGCCATCATCGTCGAAATCCCATGCATATGTGTCAACATCGCCGGTGGTCGTGTTGGTGAAGTTGACCGTCAGTGGCGCATTGCCCGATACAGGATCCGCCGTGAAAGCGGCAACAGGTGCATCCGGCGGAGCAGTGACATTGATCGTTGCTGATGTGATGCTCTGTCCACCTTCGCCGATGGCGGTCAAGCGTACGGCATATGTACCCGCATCGTTGTAGATATGCGTCGGCGACTCGTCTGTGCTATCCGTGACACCATCCCCGTTGAAATCCCATAGATATGTATCTACCTGACCAGCCGTGTTGTTGGTGAACGAGACTGTTAGCGGTGTCTCGCCGGACTGGACGCTGGGCGTGAAGTTGGCGGCAGGAGGGGGCACAGCCGGGTCTTCAACAGTGATCTGGCGGACGGCTGTACTCGTACCACCGGAGCCGCTGACGCGCAGAATGACGTTATAGGTATCGACATCATTGAAGACATGCGTCGGATTCTGTCCGGTGCTGGTCGTTCCATCGCCGAAGTCCCACTCATAAGTGTTGATTTGTCCGTTAGATGTATCCGTAAAGGAGACTGTCAGCGGGGCTTCGCCACTACTCGGTGCGGCTGTGAAGTTTGCAATCGGCGCATCCGGTGTTTGCACATTGACTTGTCCGGTTACGTTGGCGGTACCGCCGGGTCCTGTGACGCGAAGCGTAACATCGTATGTGCCGGCATTTGTATACGTGTAAGTCGGGTTTGGTTGGTTGCTACTACCACCATCGCCGAAGTCCCATGAGTAACTATTGATTAAACCGGATGACAGATTGTTGAAGCGCACGACGAGTGGCGCGGTACCGCTGGCAATATCCTGAGTGAAGGATGCAATCGGACGCGCAACTGTGGTATTCGTCGGCTGGGGTACTGGCGCACGATTTTGCACGCGCACGTTGCCGACACGCGTCGTCAACTGTGTGCCATCGCGCAAGAAAACGCGCAGACGCAGTTGATACAACCCATCCGGTGTCGCGGCGGTGTTAGTCGACCAAACGCCGAGCGATGTCCCAAGCCGCGATTGTTGCACGATACCCGTAATGCTGAACCAGAGATTATTCGGGTTGGGTTCCGGCCCGTATTCTAGCCGATATTGTAAGAAGCGTGGATGAATCGCTGATCCAACGACTTGTACATTGCCTGAGACAACACTGTTCGGCAGGGGCGAGACGATTGAAATCGCCGTCGGGACGGATGTGTTCGTCGCGGTCGGTGGGATGAGCGGTACCTGAGTTGGGAACACAAAAGGCGTGTTCGTCGGTGCCGTCTGCTGATTGAACGGCGTGTTCGTGGCTGGGGCTTGGGGCGTGTTGGTCGGCGGCGTGGTGTTGGTGGCAGTGGGTATCGGTGTTTCGATACTCTCTGCGGGTGCCGCACCGAGATTACACGCGCTCAAGACGGTAAGCAGAAGCAGCATGAGGCTCAAGCCTACTAGTGATCTGCGTTGTGTTGATTGCATAGCGTCTCTCTTCTTGGTGTAGATTTATAACATTGATTTAATTATAACGAATATTGGGCTATTCTACCTGACGAAGAGCAGACGTTTGCCTGCTTGCACGCAAAACTAGATTGGTGGTAAACTACACATATGAAAGTATTAATTGTAGATGATGAACAAGCGATCCGTGATGCACTCGGGCGTAAATTACGCCGCGATGGGTTCGATGTAGCACTGGCAGAGGATGGTGCCGCGGGCTTACGTGCATTCCATACTGAGCGTCCTGATCTCGTCATATTGGATATTATCATGGCGGGCGGGATGGATGGTTTAACTGTCTGTCGCCGTATTCGCGAATTGGCGGATACCCCGATTATGATGCTATCAGCGAATGCTATTACTGAAGAAGATGTCATCCAGGGCTTGAATGCCGGTGCCGATGAATACTTAATCAAACCCATTCGGTTGAACGAGTTCGTCGCGCGCGTCAATGCGCTCATGCGTCGGGTTCAGATCAGCACGACAGATGTCGAACAGCAGTATGATGATGGGTATCTCAATGTCGATTTGCACCGTCGTCATGTCTATGTCGATGGTATTAAAGTGCATTTGACACCGACTGAATTCAAGCTGTTGGCTGTACTCATGGAAAATGCGGGGCGCGTTGTCCCCCAGCGTGAGCTATTAGAGCAGGTGTGGGGGCGGGAATACATCGACGATGTGTACTATCCGCGCGTGTACATCAGCCAGCTACGGCGCAAGATCGAACGCGATCCATCTAACCCGACATATATCCTAACAGAGCATCGGGTCGGGTATCGCTTTGAGAAACAACCACCCCAACTTGATGATTAACTGACGGGCGTGCCGGATGCCCTATGCAACACAACTAACGCTCATCTTGAATAGCTTCATGCTGGCGCTGGCGATGGCATTTCTGGTCATTGTCATCTGGTATGACGTGCGGCGATTGGTGAATCAGCTCTTCGCTATCTTTTTGATTCTGGTGCAGGTCTGGAATTTTGGCTATCTGTTGTCAGAAGTCGCCATCCTGCTTGAAACATCACCGGTGCTGGCGAATACGGCTTTTTCGCTCTCGACTGCTGGTTTTGTCGGGGCAAGCATTAGCCTGTGGGCGCTGGTGATGGTGCTGGTTGGCATCCAACCGAAGCGTTTTCGAGCGTGGTTCGTCTTTTATCTAACGGTGACGCTCGGATACGCGCTCACACTCGGTCGTACGACGAACGATGTGCTGACTGATACACCGCAAATTCAAACCTTTATTCTGTTCTTCTTCGGTATTTTCGACGCGCTGACGCTCTATATTGTCTGGCGCTATCGTCGTAAATTCACCAGTTTGGTGTTAATCTTCGGTGTGTTGTTGTTCATCGGCGGGCAGAGTATCAACTTTCTTAATCCTGAACTGGGTATCGTTTCGATTTCGACGACGATCAGTTCTGTCGGGGCTTTGATTATCAGTTTCGTCGTCATCCAGCGCGAGATTATCCGCCCCTTACTCGAGCGTGGCTCACAACTTGAGTCGATGCACCACGTCAGCCTAGCAATTACCAGTCGCATCGCCACTGATGCCGTCCTCGGCGAGATTGCCGCCCGTGCCGCCCAATGGTTAGAAGCCGATGCCGCTGGGATTTTCCTCAAGCAAGGCGATCAATTGCACCTCGGCGCAATCTATGAATTGCCGCCTGATGTTCATCATCACCGCCTCGCCCTCGGTCAGGGGATTGCTGGGACTGTCGCACAGACGAAAAAGACGATCTATCTTGAGAATTATCGCCGCGATTGGAACGGTGATGAAGATTTGCCACTAGCGTTCAACACCTTTGGCTCTGTGATCTGCGTTCCACTGATCTACGATAATGCTGTGATCGGCGTCCTGATGGTCATTGCCAGCGCACACGGTCACCTGTTCGATCAAGAAGATGCTGATCTGCTGGAGTTACTGGCATCACAGGCGGCGGTTGCGATCGCCTATGGCGATCTGTTCAGCGAGCAGAAGAAGCTCACTGAACAACTGGCACTTGCCCATGAACAATTGCGTACCGTGATCACAGGCACGGAGAGTCCGGTGTTGGCTGTTGATCGCCATTTGAACTTGATCTTCACCAATCCTGCCGCTGAGGAAATTTTCGCGCTGTCAACGATTCATAGCCGCGATAGTGTCTTACAGGCGATACCGTCTCATGCGTTACCACAGGACTTCAAGCAGGTTTTACGCCAGATCACGCGCAATCGCGCTTATCGCTATGAGATTGAGCACGCGGGCAAGACCTATTTATGCCACGTCGCAAGCCTCGGTAATGGTCGCATCGAAGGCTTTGTCGCAGTCCTCAATGACATCACCGAACTGAAAGAACTCGATCGCATCAAGAGCGAGATGGTACGCATGACCAGCCATGATCTTAAGAACCCGTTGCAAGCGGCGATGGCGAATCTCGAACTCTTGCAGGAAGATACAGAAGCACTCGATGATCCTGAGATTGATCTCTCTGTGGGCAATATTGAACGTCAGCTGAGCAAGATGTATCGGATTATCGGCAATATTCTGGATTTAGAGCGCGTGCGCCTCGGCTCGCAACCCACTGAAGTTTGTCATCCAGCGCGGATTGTCACGGAAGCAATCGACGAATTACAGGATATGGCGCACGAAGAAAACGTCGCCCTGAATGTGGAGATTGCGCCGGATGCCGCCGATTTCCTCGGCGATTCTGATCAGGTACATCGGGCGATTGTCAATCTGATCGAGAATGCAATCAAGTTTAATCGCTCTGGCGGCAAGGTTGATGTCAGCGTTACGATGCATGCCAATCGTGTCCGCTTTACAGTTGTCGATACGGGTATCGGTATCCCGCCTGATATGCAGAGTAAAATATTCGACCGCTTCTATCGTGGGCATCAATCTGGCGCAGAGCATGTGAGTGGCTCCGGTCTTGGGTTGAGTCTCGTCAAAGCCGTGGTTGATAGCCATAATGGGGAATTAACGGTCGATAGCCGTCCCGAACAAGGGACGTGTTTCTATATCGAAATTCCGTCTATTAATGTCGTTACACAAGCATAAGAGAAAGTAGCCACATGCAATTACGTCGTATTCTTCTCATTGGATCTTTTATTGTTAGTCTCGTTCTCATGACAGTTGTCGTCAGCGCGCAGGATACAGGTGCTGACGATGCCACCGCTACGCCGGCACCGTCGAAAACGCCGATGCCCGAAGCCGTTCCGGTTGAAGAAACAACTGCCGCAGAGCAAACATCCGATCTTGCCGTTGATCGCACGTTACCGCGCGCGTACACACAAGAGGACTTGCAAGTCTTGGTCGGCAATGTGCAACGTCCGAATGGCTTTGTCTGGTTGAATAATAACCTGTACACAGCTTGTGCGGGTGATTGGACATTGTACGAAATCAATTCTGAAACAGGCGCGACGCGGAGCTTCGTCTTTGGTATCCAAAACGCGCACACGCTGGTTGCTGAAGACACGGACGCGGGCTTTAACCTGTGGATACCGGACTTTGAACAAAGTCAGGTGATGCGCGTCGATCATCGGCGCGGTAGTCCGGCAGTTGTCACCGGCGACAACCTAGACGCGCCATGGGGCATGGTCGCACTCGATGAGGAATGGTTCCTTGTCAGCAACATTCGCTCGAATACGCTGGCGACCATCAGCAAAAGCGGCGAGTCGCAGATTGTTATGGCGGATTTGCGTAATCCAGCCGGGTTAGCGATTGATGGTGGCTATGTTTACGTGGTCAACAACGGTAGTGCGCGCCGCGCGATCGAATGGTTTGAGCTAGATGACATCAACATGCCATCCGATGCCGACCCGGCGACCGGCGTCACCCAACCGCTGGTACAAGGCTTACAGAACGCCTCCAGTGTGGTGATGGCGGATGATGGGTATCTGTATTTCACGTATGCGCTGGGGACGCGGGGTGTCGTCGGGCGTGTTGATCCGGCGGAGTGCCGCGATGGTGGTTGCACCAATGATCAAGTTGAAATTGTGCTGTTCACCGAGTTACAAGCGCCACTCGCTGGTTTGACGATTTCGCCGGATATGCGCCTGTTCATTCACACGATTTTCCGACCTGAAATTTACTGGGTACGCCTCTATCCAGAGATGCAAACTGACCAAGAGTGACGAATATGCAAGACTCTATGCTGGGGGCATCATCTGTCCCCAGCATCATATGAGCTTGTCACTCACCGAGGGGTTGTGCCAGCATCAACCCGATGATCGCGACGATCACGCCGAGATCTTTGAAGAGCAAAACGAAAAACGCCAGCACACCTGAAGCCACGCCGAGATTGATAAAGCCCAGAATCGTCCCGATGACGAACAACGCTAGCCCGACAATAATCGGTAAGCCGCGTTGTTTGGCGAGCGCAGTCGAGAGCCGTTCGAGATTTTTGATCAAAAATTGTGATGCGTCGATGCGTTTGAACATATCACTCTAGCTCCAAGTATTCATAATCTTTATAACGCTGATAAAGGGCGGTCGGTAGTTCGACATCGACTAGCACCCCATCGTCACGATGATCCTGTTCAAGCACGCGCGCTGACGTATGCAGGAATGAGACGATGTCACCACGATCATAGGGGATCAGCAGGGCTGTCCGTGTTAATCGGCGCGATAAGCCCTCGGCAATCGTAGCATACAGGCGATCGAAGCCTTGTGTCGTCTGTGCCGAGATTGCGACTTGCCCGATATATTCGTCTATATTCTTGATGCCCGGCATCGACGATTGATTCCAGCGATCCATCTTATTCCACACGAGAATGCGCGGCACGCTCGCCGCCTCGATTTCTGCCAGTGTATCTTCGACGGTTTCGATATGCTCGACCACATTTGGATGTGAAATATCGACGACGTGCAAGATTAAATCTGCTTCTAAGATTTCTTCCAGCGTGGCGCGGAAGGCGGCGACAAGCGTTGTCGGTAGCTTCTGGATGAAGCCGACCGTGTCGCTCACGAGAACTTCGCGATTACTGGGCATGATGATCTGGCGAGTGGTCGGGTCAAGCGTGGCGAAGAGCTGGTCGGCGACGTAAACTGTTGAGTCCGTCAGGGCGTTGAGCAAGGTCGATTTACCCGCGTTGGTATAGCCGACGAGCGCAACGACCGGGATACCGGTCTTACGCCGCCGCGCGCGATATTGCCGCCGATGTGACCGGACTTTCTCAAGCTCTTCTTTGAGCTTGGCAATCTTGCGCCCGATTTCACGTTTATCGACTTCGAGCTGGGTCTCACCGGGGCCACGCACGCCAACGCCACCGGCACCGCCCATCCCGCCTGCTTGTCGGGCAAGGTGCGTCCACTGGCGCGTCAGTCGGGGCAGGCGATATTCATATTGCGCTAGCTCGACTTGTAATGCCCCCTCGCGCGTGCTGGCATGTTGCGAGAAGATGTCAAGAATCAGCGCCGAGCGATCTAACAACTTGATGTCATCGCCGAGCAAGTTCGCTAACTCGCGCTGGTGGCGGGGCGATAACTCATCATCGAAAATTACTGACTGTGCGTCAAAGTCTTGCACGGCGCTGATCACTTCTTGCACCTTACCCGAGCCGATATACGTCGCAGGATCAATATGTTGTAAGTTCTGTGTCGTCTGCCCGACGACAGTCATGCCTGCTGTTTCGGCAAGCATCGTCAGTTCATCCATCGAATCATCAAGGCTGAGCAAAGGTCGCTCACTGCGTACTTGTGCGCCGACTAAAAAGGTGCGTTCAGGTTCTCGGTTTACAATCTGGAAATCGTCAGACATAAGTTTAACCATCTACTATGATCAGGTGGGTTACAAACCGCGAGCATGCTGTGTTGAGCATACCCCCGCGCTTGCTTGTCTAGCATGCGTCGATGCTAACTGAAGATTACCTCTGGCAATTGTACATCGCTGAGATAGCTATCCTGTAGTGTGTCGATTGACTGGCGCATCGAATCGAGCGCGCGCTCGGCATAGGCTTGCTTGCGCTTACGCTTGTCTTTCACATGCTCGGCTAGGGCTGGGATGATGCCGAAGTTGGCTTTCATCGGCTGGAAATCCTTCGGTTGGGCATGGGTGACGTAGTAGCACAGCGCGCCCAGCATGGTATCGCGCGGCGGTATCCACGCTGTTTGCGTGTTCAATTGGCGTGAGAGATTGACCGCCGCCACTAAGCCTGTTGCGACATTGCCCACATAGCCCTCGACACCGGTAATCTGCCCGCCAAAATATAAACCTTCACGGTTGCGGAATTGCATGGTTGGATACAGCAGAGTCGGTGAATTGATGAAGGTGTTGCGGTGCATTTGTCCCATACGGATGAATGTCGCGTTCTCTAAGCCGGGGATCATGCGTAAAATCTCGCCCTGTACGCCCCAGCGCATATTGGTCTGAAAACCGACTAAATTATAGAGACTGCCCGCGATGTTATCGCGCCGCAACTGCACGACCGCATATGGGCGCTTGCCCGTGCGCGGGTCAGTCAGCCCGACGGGGCGCATCGGGCCGAACATCAGCGTATCATCGCCCCGCGCCGCCAATTGCTCGACTGGTACGCATCCCTCGAAAAAATGCGGGTCTTCGCGCTCGAAGTCGCGCAGTTCTTTGGTTTCTGCCTCGCGCAAGGCTTTGACGAACGCCAGATATTCTTCTTTGTTCATCGGGCAGTTGATGTAATCGCCCTCATCGGTGTCACCACGATCATAGCGGTTCGCTTTGAAGGCGATTGACATATCGATCGTATCAGCTTCGACAATCGGCGAGAGGGCATCGTAGAAATACAGATGATCTTGTCCGGTCAATGCGCCGATCTCTGCCGAGAGCGCCTCTGATGTGAGCGGGCCAGTGGCGATGATCGTCGGTTCATCGGGTATCGCCGTCACTTCTGCGCGAATGACGGTGATCTTAGGGTGGTCATTGATCGCCGCAGTGACGATCTCAGCGAATGCCTCGCGCCCGACTGCCAGCGCGCCGCCTGCCGGTACAGCCGCTTTTTCAGCGGCATCCAGCAAGAGTGATTTGAGCATTCGCATTTCATGCTGGAGCAAGCCTGTCGCGCGGTCGGGTAACTTTGACCCTAATGAATTGCTACATACAAGCTCACCCAGTCGCGTGCTGACGTGTGCGCCAGTGGTTTTCTTCGGGCGCATTTCGTACAGATCAACCGAATGACCGCGCTCTGCCAGTTGCCATGCGGCTTCTGATCCGGCGAGACCCCCGCCAATAACAATGACTTTTTGACTCATGATTGTGCGATGCCTTATCAACTCAAAGGACAGATTAAACTATTTTAACGACCTTTATGACCCCTTCACAAGGGTTTCTTTAAATATTGAGCAATTTGTTGGTATTGGCGTAGGACATCAGCATCTCGCCCACGAGGGGCTTTCGTCAAAGCATAGCGATAGACACTATCCGCCTGCTCGTATGCCTGCACAGCGAACAAACTGTGTGCCAGTATCATATCAAGCCGATAATCACTCGGCGTATCCGTCGTTTGCAAATAATCCGACAGACGATGAATAACCCGCTGATAGCGCCGCTGTTGATAATCGCCCCATGCACTCCGATAAATCAACGCCTCAGCAAAGGGATGATATGGATTGATCGCGAGTGCTTGTGTGTACGCGTGCTGGGCTTCCTCATACTCTGCATGCTCGAAGTGTACATCACCGATCATCTCGTAGGCGCGTGCTTGCTGAACGGCGATGCCCTGTACAGGGCTTGTCAGCGCGATGAAAGCGTTCAGATGGTTGATGACGAGTTCTGCCTGTGTGCTAACCGCCCGCGCGATTTCCGCCGTCGTAAAATGCACATCTGCTAGCACGCGCTGATCGTTTAGCGCTTCGGCTAATTCTCGTGCGGTGCGCGCCGATGCCAGCGCCCGGTCAACATCTCTCGCCCTCAGCACGCGACTTTGCAGTAAGTATACACCGATCAGCCATCGCCGCTCGATTTGTGTCGGTGCAGTCGCGATTGCCTGCTGTAAGTGCTGGTCGGCGTTTTCTGCATCATGCTGATCGTAATAAGCGATGTATGCGAGGCGCTCATAACAATAGGCATGGAGAAACGGATAGACGCTCGGGCGCTTTAGGGCTTGGCAGAATAAGACCGTAGCGCGGGGGGCATCGTCCTGCATGAGAGCAACGCGCCCCTGCTGATAGTGTACCCATGCGATATTAGCATACCCGCGATAGGTGGCGAGCAGATGGGTATATTGGTGCTGGGCTTGCGCTAAATCTGCCCGTTGCCGAAACCCAATCGCACTGGTCTCGTAACGCAGGAGATAGGCATCGCCGCGCAGGGCAATGATGTCCGGTCGGCGCGTCGGCACATAGTGCTGACTGTGGTCGAGTGCGCGCAAAGCGTCATGTGGTCTGGATTGCAGTAGCCGAACACGAGCGCGATACAGCCACGCTTCTGCCAGTTCATCGCTCATCAGACCGCCGTTAATGAGCGTCTCTAAAATCGCATCTGCCTGCCGCAGATCGCGCGTCTCGACCAGCGTTCGCACACGTTCCAGCACTTGCATCACATCTAAACTTTGACGCTCAACTGTGCAAGCCCGTCTGTGATGGCTTCGATCACCCGCGCTTCAATAGCGAGTCGCGCTTGATTGATCGCCCCTTTTACACTGTGCGCGTCTGCGCTCCCGTGCCCGATGATCACAATCCCGTTGACACCCAGTAAGGGTGCGCCGCCGATATTGCGCGTGTCGATGCGGTCGCGAACGCGCGCGAACGCGCCCCGAGTCAGCAAACCGCCGATCGTGGATACTGGCTTAGCTTTGATTTCCTCGCGGATCACGTCTGTCAAATACGTGAGTGACGCTTCGTAGGTCTTAATGAAAATATTGCCGACGAAACCATCCATCACCAGCACATCAGTGCCGGTCTCCATCAGTTCTTTCGGTTCGATGTGTCCGCGATAGTTGATCGGCAGTTGTTGCATGGCGACTTGCGCCGCTTTGACCAATTGATTGCCTTTGCCTTCTTCTTCTCCGTTCGAGAGCGTGTGAACGCGCGGTGCCTGCCGTTTGAAGACTTGCTCGGCATAAATACTGCCCATCATCGCGAATTGTTGCAACCATTCGACTTTTGAGTCGGCATTCGCCCCGACATCCAGCATGATGACAATTTCATCATTGACCGGGTAGAGTACCGTCAGCGCCGGTCGCTTGACCCCCGGAATACGGCGTAGGGTGCTTAGGGTGGCGATGGCATGTGCCGCGCCCGTGTTGCCCATCGAAACGAAGCCGTCCGCTGTCCCATCTTTGACCATATTCAGCCCGATGTGCATCGAAGATTGCGGCTTCGACTTCATCACTGCGCTGGGTTTATCGTGCATGACAATCTCTTCCGGCGCGTGGATGATCTCTAACGCGAGTCCCGTTGTATCGTGTTGATCTAACTCACGCTGGATACGCGCTTGATCGCCAATCAAAAACAGCGTGTCGCCATATTCACGGGCGGCGAGTACCGCGCCGGCGACATCGGGTTGGGGGCGATTGTCGGTTCCCATCGCGTCGATTGCAATTTTCATAATTAGCTTGCATCCTTCTGTTTCATCAATCACAAATTGTCCCAAGTTTACCTTAAATTGCCATTGACAAACACGTTGGCCTGGCTATAATTTTCTGTACGATAAATTGCAAAATGCTCTGATGGCGGAATTGGCAGACGCGCACGGTTGAGGGCCGTGTCCTTAACGGGGTGGAGGTTCGAGTCCTCTTCAGAGCACTTCTAACACACAAAACGCTCGCGAATATGCGAGTGTTTTTGATTCAGCCCCACTGAGGAAAGAAGTTGCGACCGCGCCCACTTAGATATAAACTACACAATGTGGATATGCTACTTACCTAAACACCCGTGGAGACGACCCTTATGGCATCTGCCGCCCAAACTTTAAACGAAGCGTTTGATTTAATTGAAAATGGCGACTTGTCAGCGGCGCGGCAACTCTTGGATACCATCCGCGATGACGCACAAGATGATCCCGACTTTTGGTGGATTTATGCCCACGCAACCGAAGACGCAGATCAAGGGCGAGTGGCTCTGCGCCGTGTTCTCGAACTTGATTATGAGTATCCCGACGCGCGTGATCTCGCCCAGCGCATCGGTGTTGACGTGCCGACACCCGCGCCCGATGCACAGATGACGACTACGCGCCCAATTGATGCGCCGGCACCGGGAAATTTACCGGATCTACCGAAAGCAGACCTAGCGGCAGTGCCGGATACTGTCAACTCGGCGGATGAACCCGCCGATACATCGAGCGATAATCGCAACGCCTTGTTCATCGCAATTATTGTCATTTTGCTCCTGATTATCGGCGGTTATCTTGCCTTACAGGCGCTCGGCATCATCGGTGATGACCCCGACCCGACCCCGACCCCAGCCCCGACGGAGATTGTTGGGGTAGCGACTCCGGTGCCAATCATCCTGACGACCCCGCCTGAAATCGAAGCGACTGAAGCCGTGACCGACGAGGCAACCGAAGCCGTGACCGACGAACCAGCAGACCCAACAGATACGCCGACTGACCCGACGAGTACCGCTACAGCGGTCGATGCATCTGCACAAGCGGCGAGTGATGATGAACTCGCTACTGCGCTGGCAGAATTCGATGTGCCGGATGCGGGTGTCACCAGTGATGAGACCCGCCTTGGCAACACGCTGATTATCACGGTCTGTACGACACCCGGCCCCGCCGCCTCATCGACCATCGGCGAGATTGCGGATACGTTGACGGACTTTGAGTTAGACGAAACGTATGAGGCGATCGGTTTTGCGATCACTAACTGTGATGATGATGCGGTCTTCAACCTGCTGGGTATCTCGCGCGATGTCTATGACTCGTTCGTAGCGGGCGGGATTACCCTGCAAGACTTACGTGCTAGTCTGCGCCCGATTTAAGCCCCTCGTTGATTGGCAAGGTGATGGTAAAAACTGTCCCCTTGCCAACTTCACTCTCGACTTCGATCGTGCCGTTGTGTGTCTCGATGATATGGTGACTGATGAACAGCCCCAGGCCGGTTCCGCTAGCTTTGGTAGTTACGAAGGAGTCGAAGATTTTGTCGATCAAATCTTCTCCAATACCGTGACCGGTGTCTGCAAAGCACAAGATGATCTGATCATCGATCACTTCTGATGTGATTGATAATCGACCGCCATCATTCATCGCCGCTTGTGCGTTGATGATCAAGTTCAGGAAAACTTGCTCTAACTGATCGCGACTGCCATGAATGATGATGTCCTCGTGAATATCAATCGCGACATCCAGACCGCTCTTACGGATATACGTGCGACTCAGACCGAGGACATCGTTGATCACTTCTGCAAGGTTGAATTCTTCGATATTAGGAATATCTTCGGCGCGCTTGCGGGTGAACTGCTGTAAGCGCTCGATTGTCCGGCTAATACGCCGCACGCTATTCAGCGATTGTTCAATGTCTTCAGGGTGGATGGGATTGCCAGCTTCGACATCTTCCTGCATCAGTTCTAAATTCAGGCGAATCGGGAGCAAGGGATTATTGATCTCATGCGCGATCCCAGCCGCCAATTGACCAACAGATGCGAGCTTCTCCGAACGTATCAGCAGATTTTGTGCCGAGCGCAATTCCGCCGTGCGTTCATCGACTAAATCTTGCAGACGCTCGGCATAGCGCAACTGCTCTTCGTAGAAGATCGCATTGCGTAACGCCAATGTAATCTGGCGACTCGCCCCCTCAAACATTTGCTGGTGATATGATGCGAAGGGTTGATCGTGGAACACAGCTAGAATACCCAGTATCGCATCGCCATGCCTCAGCTTAATCGCCATGCCATAATCGGCTGAGGTGATGCCTGCGTCGGGGTCTTGCCACGTGACAAGCGCATCAGATGAGTCCATGTGATACATAAGTTGATCATCATCAATCTCGACATTGAAGGACTCACCGTGCCGATTGCCACACGTGACATGCATAATCTCACCAAATTCATCGAATTGATAGACGATTGCTGAATGCGACGGCACGATGTCTAAGGCGAGATAGATCACGTATTCGAGCAATTCATCGACTGAATATCGGTTGTTCAGCGTCTCGCTCATCTGCAACATCGCGCGCAAGTCCGCCGTGCGCTGTTGCAACTGCTTGCGTAGACGATAGGCCTCTAGCTTGTTCTGGGCACGCGCCATCAGTTCCCGCGGCTTGATCGGCTTCGGGATGTAATCATCCGCGCCTAACGCCAAGCCGCGCTCGATGTCTTCGGCTTCGTCTTTGGCTGTGATGAAAATTGTCGGAATATCGGTCGTGATCGTATGACTTCGCAGGGCTTTCATCACTTCAAAGCCATCCATGCCGGGCATCATCACATCCAGCAAAATCAAATCCGGTTGTAGGTCGATCGCTTTGTTGATCGCTCCTTCACCGTTGTTGGCGGTGTCTGCGCGATAGCCGCGCATCTCAAACAGGCGTTTGATCATCTCAGCGGCGGGCGCGTGATCGTCTACGATTAGAACCAATGGCGTTACCATTGCTTCTTGCATCTCATCCATAGGATTCACCTTAATTTTACGTCGTACGTGCTAGCGCAAGGGATTACGAACAAGTTGTCATCGGAATGCTTGTAAGGGTTTGCTATAGCGAACCCGTTACACAACGGTCGCACGATAGGTCGTCCTTACAATCCGTTAGAACGTGGGTCAAAGAAACGACTCCCTGACGAGTCTCTCGTAGACCCTAGCGCAATAAACTGCTGTTAACGTCTCTGGCTTAGTGTTACAATATATCTATTCTAGTACAAATTATCATAGTGAAGCATAAATGAAATTATCGCAACCCAATCAAACTACGTATATCCGGTCAATTATCACCGGGGCAATTGCGGGCATCGCCCTCGCGAGCATGTTTATGCTGGGCATCTTTGCCCGCGAGATTTTTGGCATCCCGCCACCGCTCGCGCTGGCGACAGATGATCCGACAGAGAGTGCCGGCTATCCTTTGATCGACGAAGTGCAGGATTTGCTCGATCAAGTCTATCTGCGCGACCAGCCGGGCTATACTGAGCGGCAATATGCCGCCATTCGTGGGTTACTCAGCTCACTGGATGATCCTAACACCTTCTTCATTGATCCGCCTGTTGCCCGTAGCGAAGCCCAAGCCCTTGCCGGCACGTATGGTGGTATCGGCGTGCAACTCCGGCGCAATGAAGCCGGTGCATTCGTGCTGTATCCTTTTCCAGAGTCACCCGCACGCGAGGCAGGGATCATCGACGGCGCTGAACTGATCGCGATTGACGGGATGCCGGTTGACCAGACGACACAGGTTGATGCGGTTGACCAACTAATGCGGGGTGAAGTTGATGCGGGTAACGGCATCCAGCTCACTGTGCGGCAGGCAGGGGAAGACTTCATGACATTCGTCGAATTCGCTGTCATCAATGTGCCTTCAGTTGTCGCGCGTGTGCTCGATCAAGATGAGCGTATCGCTTATGTACAAGTGCTTCGCTTCACTAGTCGCACGCCAGATGAATTAGAAGAAACCCTGCGCGACCTAGATGTGCAATCGCTACAGGGCTTGGTGCTCGACCTGCGCGATAACAGCGGCGGTCTGCTGAACGAGTCGGTACAAGTGGCAAGCCAGTTCCTCGATGGTGGCGTTGTGATCTACGAAGTCACGCAGGATGAGGAGACAGCGATCAATGCCGAGCGCGGCGGCGTTGCGACCGAAATCCCGCTAGTTGTTCTCGTCAATCGGGGGACTGCCAGCGCGTCAGAACTCGTCGCAGGCGCGATCCGCGATCGTGATCGGGGTATTCTGATCGGTCAGCAGACCTTCGGTAAGGGCACTGTCCAGCAAATCTTCACGCTGTCAGATGGATCGTCGGTACATATCACATCTGCCGAGTGGTTCACACCAGATCGCGTGCCACTCGCAGGGGTCGGGCTAGAACCGACGATTGCCATGATCCCTCATGAGAACGGGCGCGATGTCGAACTCGGGGAAGCCGTGCGCTATCTCCAAGAGCAAATAGCAAGCCAATAACGAAAGTAAACACACACAAAGACCTATGGGAAAAAAGAAAAAGAAGAACAAGACACCAACCGACAATCAAAACCGAACGATCACGCTCAATCGCAAAGCACGCCATGACTATCACATCCTCGACGATTATCACGCGGGGTTAGTCCTCGTGGGCTCTGAAATCAAGTCGATTCGTGCCGGGCGCGTCAACATCAGCGAGGGCTTTGTACAAGAGCGCAACGGTGAATTGTGGCTGATGGGCGTGCATATCGCACCGTATAAACAGGGTAAGACCTTCGGGCATGATGATCCTTTCCGTCCGCGCAAGCTACTGCTTCATCGCCGCGAGATCACCGAGATCACCGAGCGCATCCGCGACATCGGCTTTTCTTGCGTGCCACTTCGCCTTTACCTTGAGCGCGGTCTCGCTAAGATCGAAATCGCAGTCGCACGCGGCAAGAAGACCTACGACAAACGTCAGGATATTGCGAAGCGCGATGCCGAACGCAAGATGCGCCGCGCCCTGAAGAATTACTGAGAGCGCCGCGTAGCGATGCGAGCGATAATTGTATACAACCGATATATCACCAGATGAAGAATGGCAGGATTGATGACCACAAAGTTCCCAACGTCCATCCGTGAAATCAATGATTTGCCATCGACAGATAAACAAGCCATCTATCACACGCTGATTCCAGAATGGGTCTATCAAGATTTTGAGATCGACCCGCACTCAATCGGAGCGCGTGGACAAATACGGTATCTGTATCCGCAGGGCAGTCGTGCGATGGAAGTGTCCATCTATCAGAAGCCACAGGATCGTGATCCGTTGCTGTATTTGAACATGGCTGATACGTTCAATAATCAGTTGATTGTGTTGCTAGTGGTCGTCAATGACCCCAGTGCTGAGCGTTATAACGTCGATGTTGATGTCTATGGTAACCCGACCAACTACGGCACAGCGATGCGTAATATTCCAGCAGAGTTAGAGGCGATGCGCGCCGGGCTTGCGCCGGGACAAATTCGTACAGGTTTGCGTGCCTTTCGTAAATCTGTACCGGTGTTCGAAGCCTTTGTCGAAAATATGGGACACGATATGTTTTTGATTGAACCGCTGGCGTATCACAACGCGATTGTCTTTGAACGCTACGGCTTCAACTACATTCGGGGTCTCAAGGATATGAAATTGATCCATGCTGAATTCCAGCCCGGGGGCGAGTATCATCGTAAGCTCACGCCGGATAACCCGTTTCGGAAGCCCGAATTCGCGCAATCCATTCGCGGGCGCTCATGGGCGATCCACGATGGTATTCTTGGGCACCCATTCACCGGATTTCAAATGTATAAACGAACAGGGAAACATGCCAATGTCAACACGTTCCCGCAGGCGCAGTGGTAAAGGACGCAGGCCGTTCATCAGCCAAAAAGCGGTCGAAGCCGCGCTCGACACGCTCAATTATTCCACCGGTGATGCGTCCGAAGCTGAGACACTCAATCATCTGACGCTTGTTGACCTTGAGCTACAATCGCCAGCGTGCCCGCCGACCGACCAACAGCAATTACGGTCGATCATCGTCAATGAGATTTTGTACGACATGATCGAGCAGACTTTGCGCCGATGCTTGCACGCTAATAAGCTGGAACTACCCGCTTTGTCTGCCGATGTCGATGCCGTCATCGCACATATTCACACAGTGTTCGCGCGCGATAACACCGAACTGAGCGTCTGGACATATGTTTACTATTACTACTTAAAGCCGGAATTCGGCTGGACACAACAGCAATTTGCTGATTTGGTCGGCAAAGCGCCGCGTGTGTTACGGCGTTATAAGCGATATGCGCTGGAGAAACTGACTGAACAATGGATTACAGCCGAATGGCAGGCGAATCGTCGGTATCATTATCAACGTCTTATCCATCAAATTCCGCTGGGGAAACCGTCGGTTTTTGCCGGACGTGTGGCGGAACGAAAGCAAATTCTACGAGCACTAGGTGAGACCTATCAACAGATGATTGCGGTTGTTGGCGGGCGTGGCATGGGCAAGACAACCTTCGTTCGGCATCTGCTGGCGACTCTATTCGATGATACTTTCTATCGCTATCTTGTCTGGGTAGATACACCCCGACATGCTGATGATGTGCAAGAACAATTGCAACAGACGCTACTCACGCATTATTCGCGCTCAGACATCACAGATGTCTTAATCAATCATCCAACAATCATCGTTATTGATGATGTGACCGCCGATGTCGTACAGTCTGAAGCGTGGCAATCGCTCATTACACGTCTGACTCCGGCGACGGTCATCATCACGACGACTGACAAAACGCTCTTCTCACCGACTGAGATGCTGACCGTCGTTCTCGCACCTTTACAGCGTATGGATGTCATGGATTGGGTGGTACAGTTCTACAAGGCGCGGCGAATATCGACGAGCTACATTGAGCCGGATGTTGCCGCTATTTGGAGTAAGGTCGGCGGCTATCCGCAGGCGATTGATTTTTGTCTGCAACATTTCATAACAGATGATACCGATCCACAGGTGTACAGAAAAGCCATACAATTGTTGTATGCTGACGCTGACCAACAAATGAAACCGTCAGCGCGTCGTTTGTGGCATCTCCTCAGCCTACATCCACAGGAGCGATTGTCGCCAGATTTCATCGAACAGGGGATAGCCTATGGCATATGCCAGCGCGCTGATGTAGCCACGCTCGAACAAGCATGGGTCGTACAGCACAATGTCGAGCCGTATCAGTTGCTCAAGGTGGCGCGTCAGCACGTGATGAGTCTGTATGAGCGCGAGACTGACGCACATCTTCAGATCGTGACGGATGACTGGGTGCGCGCGACACTAGCCGAGACATCCTCATGGATCGCGCTGTGGGAATATGTGCTACTGGCGGACTGGCTGTCGCTTTCTGCGGATGTACTGCGGGACATCATGCTCAAGATATATCAGACAGCGTTTGATAATGGGCACTGGCTAACCTGGCGCCGGATATTCGATCGGCATTCGTCTGTCTGGATGACAACGCCTGAATTACAACTGGCGGTTGCTATTTGTGAGCGTGAGACGATGGCTTATCGCCAATCCGCACAGCACCTACAAACCTTGATCCAGGCCTGCGGTCGGGCGGGGGATTTTGTCTTACAATCACGGGCAGAGTATCACTTCGCGGTTTTATTGCGCTTGCTCGGTGAATACCAGCAAGCACTGAGCCGATTGATCCAGATCGAAAAACGCCCGCAGACGGGAGTCGAACGGGATGATATTCTCTATCAGCGAGCACGTATCGCGCTGGATCGACAGACTGCTGATCAAGCATTGGACATCCTCGGTCAAATCCAGAACCAAACACTGACGGTACATCTGCTTGCGGCGGAAGCGCTGTATCAAACTGAGGCATACGGCGACGCACTGCGAACGGCGCTACAGTGTCTGGAGCGACCGCATACGGAGCGTGATCTCATTGCCCTCTACAACTTGATCGGGCGGTGTCATCATCAGCAGGGTAACTACAAAGAGGCGATTGATTTCCTCAATGCCGCGCTGATGATTATACAGAAACATGCCTATCACAACCTGCGTGTCTCGCGTACACAGTTGAACCTCAGCGCTGTACTGATCGATGCTGGTGAATATGACGAAGCTGAAGACTTGCTTGACCAAGCTGAGCAACTGAACCAGACGCTTAAAGATCGGGTCGGTAAGCGGGCGATCAAACGCAATCGCCAGCAATTGCACAGCGCCCGCCTACAAGCGCGCTATCAGCGCCAACAGTCCGACCCAGAATAGCGTGAGTTCAGTCCGGTAATTTAGCGCTCGCCTGTTTATCCACCGCCCAGATGATATGTGCATGTTGACTGCGTGCGATCACCTGTGCCGGATATTCATCCGGTTGATAATCGCCTTCGAGAACTTCGTAGAGCGCGTCGGCTTTGCTCGCACCGGCAATCAAGAACATGATATTTGAACTCGCGAGAATCGCTGTCTGTGAGAGCGTGATACGTTGTGCGCCCAATTGATCGACGTGATGCGCGATCACCCACTTGTCGGTCTCATGGATGGCTTTCGTATGCGGGAATAGCGATGCTGTATGTCCGTCATCGCCCATTCCTAGTAGATTGAGATCGAACAATTGTTCATCCGCTTTGAAGAAGGCGCGTAGCTCGTCTTCGTAAGCACGGGCGGCTTTCTCTGCGTCCCACTCGGCTTTGATGCGATGCACATTATCAGTCGGGATATCGATATGATCAATGAGTGTGCGCTTGACCATGCCGTAATTGCTCTGTGGGTTATCCGGTGGACTATGCCGCTCATCCCCCCAGAAGATATGAATCCGCGACCAATCAAGATAAATCGCATAATCTGTTCCCAGCAACGCGTACACCGGTTCAGGGGTTGAGCCGCCGGATAGCGCAAGGCTGAAGTGATCGTTCATATCCAGCGTCGCGTTAATGATACGCACGATGCGCTCGGCAGTATAACGGGCAAGGGCTGTCTGATCTGGTTGGACTTTCAAAATATCCCAGTTTGCCATATTCGCTAAGCCTCCTCGTGTAAGCATCCACTTTTGCGCCAGCGCCGTTGATCGCGTGCTAGGAACTCGCTGGCTTCTGTCGGCCCCCATGTGCCGCGCTCGTAGGTCACGGGGCGGCTATCTTGCTCGGCATAGGCGATGATCGGATCAAAAATCGCCCACGCTGTTTCGATCTCGTCACTGCGGGTGAACAACGACGGATCACCCTGTATTGCGTCTAAGATTAAACGCTCATACGCATCGGATATTTGCTCCTTAAACGAGTCTTTGTAGTGGAAAGTCATATCCATACTGCGGAAGCCCTGCGCTGTGCCTGGGATTTTCGCCTCGAACTTGAGATGAATACCTTCATCGGGTTGGATGCACAGCGATAGCACATTGCGTGCGAATTTATCGCCTTCTTGTAGGTTAAATAGCATGTGTGGTGGCGATTTGAACTCGACCAATATCTTGGTGACTTTGGTTTTCATCGCTTTGCCGGATCGCAAGTAAAAGGGCACTCCTCGCCAGCGCCAATTGTCGATGTTCAAGCGGACGGCGGCGTAGGTCGGCGTTTTAGAGTTGGGGTTCACGCCTTTGACATCGTGATAGCCTTTGTATTGTCCGAGGATCACATCATCGGGCGTGACTGGACGAATCGCCTCTAGCACTTTCACTTTTTCGTTACGCAGGGCATTGGCATCGAAGGACGATGGCGGCTCCATCGCCGTCAGCATCAGCAATTGCAACAGGTGATTCTGGAACATATCGCGCAGAATGCCCGCATCGTCGAAGTACGCGCCGCGCGTCTCGACATCTACCGTCTCAGACACGGTGATCTGGACGTTATCGACATAGTTTCGATTCCACACGGGTTCAAAGATGGTATTCGCAAAGCGGAAAAATAGAATATTCTGCGCGGTCTCTTTCCCTAGGTAATGGTCGATGCGATAGACCTGATGCTCATCGAATACGCCGTGAACGATATCATTCAGCGTGTGTGCGCTCTCTAAATCAGTGCCGAAGGGCTTCTCGATGACGATATGCCGCCAACCCTTGCCTTCGTCGACCATCTGCGCTGTGCCTAGATTTTTGATGATCGGCTCGTACAAGAAGGGCGCGACGCTCAAGTAATAGAGGCGATTGACGGGTTGATCGCCTTCGATGTCTGCCAAACCTGCCTGTATGGTCTCGAATTCATCGATCTCGCTGGCATCTGCTGGCACATAGAAAATACGCGATCCAAAATCATCCCATGTATCGTCGTCATAATAGCTAGAAAATTCTTGAACGCCGTCTTTCATCCGCTCACGGAAGTCCTCATGGCTGTATTTGGTACGCGAGACCCCCACTACCTGTACGTCGCCGTTCAACTTGCCTTTTTTGTACCTATTATAGAGTGCCGGCACCAGTTTACGGCGCGTGAGATCGCCCGATGCCCCGAAGATCAGTACGGTTGTCTTCATAAATCCACTTCTTTCTGTAGCTGATGTGAAATGTGTTGTAGTTTATAGATGTTGGTAAGCGACCATACATTACGTGATGATCTTGATCATTTGATTAATTTCGGGCTGGGCTTGTCTGGTAATCAGGTTGTGATGCGCGGGGGCGATGTGCGCTGATTTCGCGCATAGATCGCCTTTATTCCCGGCATCACTGGCGGCTTTACGTCATTTCCATATAATCATCTTTGACAGTTTCTGTGATATCGATATTCATGATGTCCATCATCTCATGCACGAAATCGGCTTTGTTGCGTGCATCACTCTGTGACCACGTGCGCGTCTTGATTTCCAAGAAGAAATCATTGACCTGCGGTTGTGTTAGTTTATCGACGTTGATGAAGTACAGCACGCCTTTGTACAGCACGCGCCACCGCCGCCGATCTTTATGTAGCTCGCGCTCGTCATCCGCCTGAAAATACTCACGGTAGAAGCGGAGCGGTTGTGTCGCTGGCGAGATGAAGCGTGACCGTGATAAGACGACTGCATCGTTGAAAACGACTTCTTTTTCGCTGGTGGTATAAGTCAAGCGTTGTCGCACCCATTCGACATTGCCATCGCCATCAATGCGATCATCCTCGCGGTAACGGATGCGCGTGTTCTCTTTCTCAAAGACGAAATAGCTATCGTACTGACGATAATGAACTGACTTGAGGACTTCGACATGCTCATGCGCCAGCAATTCTTCGACGATGTTGGGGTCGCTGATACGCGCTTTCATCTGGATTTCGAAGCTCTCTTGCCGTTCGACCCCGACACCGGTCGCTACCAGTTTATGCAGGGGGTTTTGCTCAATCTCTTCAAGGAACTTGCCGACTTTCTCGGCGTAGGTTGCCGATTGCTGATGCAGGGCAGGCTCGTCGATGGTGTTCAGGGCGCGGTCGCGCATCAACACTTTACCGTTGACGATTGTATGTTGTACGTCTGCGCTTTTGCTGGCGTATACAATCTGGGAGTAGATCGCCTCGGGATTAAAGTCAAAGTGAGGAATATTGTGCAGAGGGCTTGCATCCAGCACGATCACATCGGCATATTTGCCAACTTCTAGGCTACCGGTCACGTCGCCCATGCCCAGCGCCCGCGCACCGTTAATCGTCGCCATCTGCAGTGCTTGCTGGGCAGGCAAAGCAGTCGGGTTCAACGGCGTGACCTTCGCCAGCAATGCCGCGAGCCGCATCTCTTCGAACATATCGAGATCGTTGTTACTGGCTGGCCCATCGGTGCCAATAGCGACATTGATGCCGAATTCGAGCATTTGTGTAATGGGGGCGATACCGCTCGACAGCTTGAGATTAGCAGACGGACAATGCGCCACCGATGCGCCATGTCGGGCGAACATTCGCATCTCGTGTTCGTCGATGTGGACGCAGTGCGCGGCGTTGATCGGCACATCTAGCACGTTATGATCTTTGATGTGCGGGACAACTGTCTTGCCAAAATCATTCAGATTATCTTCGACTTCGCGCTCGGTCTCGGCAACGTGAATCATCATCATCGGCGCGTCGAAGTCTTGCACGATCTTCACGCACTCTTGCAAAATTTCGCCTGTGGTCGAGTAGGGCGCATGGGGGGCGATCGAGGGTGTGATGAGCGGGTGATCTTGCCACGCCTTCATGAAATCGCGCGTGTAGCTCAGGCTATCGTCGTAATTGCCGGCATCCGGTGTCGGAAATTTGAGAATCGACTCGCAGAGCAAGGCACGTAAGCCTGCTTCAGCTGTCGCTTCGGCAACGTCGGCTTCAAAGTAATACATATCAGCAAACGCGGTGACACCGCCACGTATCATCTCGGCACAGGCGAGGGACGTTCCTAATTTACACATCTCCGGGCTGACGAACTCGCGCTCAACGGGCATGATGTAACCCATCAGCCATACGTCGAGGCGCAAGTCATCCGCCATGCCACGTAGTAAGGTCATCGGTACATGGGTATGCGCGTTGACCAGACCGGGTAGAATATACTGTCCGCTACAATCGATGCTGTCATCGGCGCTATATTGACCGTCGAGTGCCTCGCGCGTGCCAACTGCGATGATTTTGTCGTCTTTAATCACTAACATCCCATTATGGATGAGATCAAAGTTTTCGTTCATTGTGACAATTGTGCCACTATGTAAGATAATATCCGCTTTTTCCAACGTAATCTCCTATTTCAATGCGGGCGAATTTGGGCGATTATACTGTGTAAGTCATATTTATGCAGTATGTAGTTAAACAATGAGTGGAGTCGTGATGTCCAAACGCCTACAATTGATAGTCACTACACTAGAAGCCGCGCTGGTCGGTCTGTTCTTCATTCAGAGCTTACGCTTTTTGATTGGGTCGCTGTATAGTCGCGTGTCGAGCGCGTCATTGCTCACGGCTTATCCTGATCTGAGCGTATCGCCGACGACTCCCGGCGTTGTTGATGTGGAAACGCTGACGATAGAAGTGGGCTTGCTGGGTTTATTCATCGCCTTACCCCTCTTGACGATCTTGCTCGGCAATTTGCGCCCGATGTTTGTGGTGGCTGTCGCGCTGGTTGCGGTTGGGCGCGCCCTGATTAACACGCCATTTGATCCGATCACCGCGACGATTGCCGCCGAGATGGCGATCAGTGGTGGCTTGATTTATATCAGTCTGTTATCGAGCCAGCGTGCACGCCTGATCCCATATTTTTTCATTTTAGGTCTGGTGCTCGATCAGGTGGTGCGCGCCGCTGGTAACACGCTCGATCCTCTGCTGTTCAACGAGACGCTCCGTATCGCGCTCGGCGGTACGGTTTTCGCGCTCTCCGTCCCCGCTTTACAAGTGTTGTTATCGATCTTGGTGGGTGTTGTCAGCATCGTCAATATCATCTTGCCACGCTTCGACGCAACAGGGCGCACTCGTGAGGGGACAGCGGTCGATCTCAATCGTGGGATTCTGACGTTGTGGGGGGCGGTCGGGCTGAGCGCTCTACTATTTTTACAGTTATCTTTGCTCGCCTTGCCTAACGCACTTGCCGCCCGTGCAGATGTCGATTATACGCTTTTCGCGCCTCTGGTCTTGCTGGCGACAATGCTTCCCTTGATTCCAGAGATGCGCGCACAGGCACGGCGTTTCATCGCACCGTTCGACGCGAGCACACGCGGTTGGATCTGGTTAATTGTGTTGACGTTATTGCTGGTGATCGGTGTTCGCGTGCAGAATCTGCCCCTGAATGCGGGCATTCTGTTACCGATCGGCGGCATTGCGCTGGTCTTCGCGCAATTCATCGCAAGCATGATTTGGTGGTGGTTGGTGCGCCCCCGCACTGAAGATGAATATAACGTTGGGGGCTTGTGGTTGGTATTATCGATGTTGATCTTCACGATACTCGTCGGGGCTGATTTCTTCACTTATGAGTATGCGTTTGTGCGCGATCTCGCCGAACCGCTCGCCTTCTTGAATCCGGTCGTGCCTAGTTTGTTACGCGGCTTTCGCGGGCTTGGTCTGGGCGTTATTCTCCTTGCCGCGCTTCTGTCAATCCTACCTATGCTCCAGACCACGCGCCGGATTCCATGGCAGGGCGGTCGCTTGCCTGAGTTGCTGACGTGGCTCGTGCTGGTGATTGGCACAACTGGTCTCACTGCTTATCTGGTTCAGCCCCCACTCGTCAGTCCGGTGGCAAATGTCGATGAACTGCGCGTGGCGACTTATAACATTCACAGTGGCTACAGCGAATACTTCGATATGACTCTGCCCGACATCGCCGCGACAATTGCCAGTAGTGGGGCAGATGTTGTCCTGTTACAGGAAGTTGACGCCGGGCGCTTGATGAGCTTTGGGGTCGATCAAACGCTGTGGTTGGCGCGGCAATTGGGCATGGATCGTCGCTTTTATGCGACTAACGAAGGGTTATATGGACTAGCTGTGATTTCGAAAGTGCCGATTGTCTTTGATGATGGCGAATTACTGCCCAGCATCGATCAGCAAACGGGACTCCAACGCGTGCAAATCCGACCGGATACTGGCGTTATCACGCTTTATAACACGTCACTGGGTCTGCTCTTACAAGGGAGCAACTTAAATACGCTGGAAGATAATCAGATTTCACAGATGAATACGATCATGGGGATTATCGCCCGCCATATCAATCAGGATTATGGTGGGCAACTGGGACGCACGATTCTGGGTGGCACATTCCATAACACACCCCGCTCACCCGTGATGCAAATCCCGCGCGATAATGGCTTCATCGACCCTTTCGCTGGAACAAACCTGCAACTCTCAGCGACATTACGCCGGATCAACCTGCCGCCAGCACGCTATGACTACATCTGGTTATGGGCGCAGTCGCTAGACCCCCTTGGTACGAACGTGATTGATAGTGATGCATCCGACCACCGCCTGGCAGTGATCGGCGTGCAGATCAGCCGTAACTGATCGCATGATCGCTCAATCGTTGGCGATGCCGACGACGATCAGCAGAACGGGCACGACACAGCAGAACAACTGAATGAACAGCCCCGCACGTCCGGCGAAGTTCCACAAGCCAGCGAAAATGCCGAAGAACGCGCCGGCAACTCCGCTGACGAAATCCCAGATACCCTGCAAAAACGGCGGCAGGTTGATCTGGGATGCGGGCGCATCTTCCGCGATCGTTGGCGGGACGGGGGTCGGTGTCATGGGTGGCGCGACGATTGCCGTCAGGGTCGCCTCTGCTCGTCGTTCGATCGTTGCTTCGAGTTGTTCGGGATTGGGTGTGCCTGTCTGCGCGGCGATTTGCGTCAGACGAGCATCCACGCCCGATTGAACGGTGGCTTCTAGCTGAGCATCATTGTCAATTAGCGGTACGTCATAGAACTGGGCGACCATTGCCAATACTAGCATCAGCAAGAGAATGCCCATTGCACTATAACGCAAGATTTTCGATACTTTGAGTGATTTGAGTTTATCCATATTCGGCTTATAGTCTCACTTCGGCTTATTACGATCACGGCGTTGCTTGAATTTGCGCGGCTCAAAACGACTGGGGTTTTTATTGCCCTTCGGCTTTTTGACGAGCGCCTTCTTAGGTGTCTCATCGGCGGTATCGCTATCATCAAGGGCGGCTTGTTCGGCGGCGAGTTGTGCCTCCAGCACTTTGCGCGCTTCGTCTGACCAGCCATTCTCTTCGATTTCTTTCAGCGCATTGCGGGCGGCAGTCTGGGCGGCGGTGCGCTTACTCGTGCCGATGCCCTCGCCGATGACGACATCGCCCACCAATACTTCGACCAGAAATTCTTTTTCATGATCGGGCCCAGCGGCATCAACCAGACGGTAAACCGGTGTGAAGCGTAGCTCCGCTTGACTGCGCTCTTGCAGGATGCTCCGTGCATCTTTGTGTAGATCGTGTTCTAGGATGTATGCTAGCAGTGTTTTCAGGCGCGGTAAAACAAAATCTTTGACCACCTGCAACCCACCATCCATATACATCGCCCCAATAAGCGCCTCGAATCCCCGGCACAGATTGTTGGTGCGCGTGCGTCCACCGCTGTTTTCTTCACCTTTGCCGATCAACAGATAGTTGCCCAGTTGGCAATTTGCCGCCAATATCGCCAGCGAATCCGTCCGAACGAGAGCCGCCCGTAGCTGGGTTAGCTCCCCTTCGGACACATCCGGAAAGCGACGAAAGAGCATATCCGCAACGATGAAATCCAAGATCGCATCGCCCAGAAATTCGAGACGTTCGTTATCGTTTAAATCCGCTTCGACTTCGTTGACGAAGGAGCGATGTGTTAACGCTCGTTTGAGCAACTCGGGGTTTTGAAACTTAACATCGAGAATGCCCTCAAATGCTTCAAGTTCTACAGTCACCTCATCCATCATATCTCTTTCTCACGAATATACGTTAGTCATTCTGCTTATCATGCGAGTCGGGCATATAATCGCCCTCGATCCATGCCTCGCCATCAGTGCCGATCTCTTTCTTCCACACAGGCACGATCTCTTTCAATCGGTCAATGCCGTAACGCGCCGCTTCAAAACAACCATCATCCCGATGCCCCGCTGAACAGGCGATCAACACCGTATTTTGCCCGACGGCGAGTTTCCCTAATCGTTGTATGATCGCGATGCCCTGTACCAGTGGATATTGCTCACGGATTTCCTGCGCCACCTGCTTCATCTTAGCCAGCGCCATCGGCTCGTAGGCTTCGTAGGTTAGATATTCGGTCTCAGGGATGTGTCCATCGCGATCTGTTTGCCCGCGCACCATGCCTGAGAAGAGACAGACGGCTCCGGTGGCGGGCGTAGTGATGAAATCAATAATCTCATCGTGGTCGATCGCCTCATGGGGCAGGCGAAAGAGTTCTGGTTGATCGCGATTGCCGCCGCTGACCGGCGGGAAGAAGGCAACTTCGTCTCCATTGTTGACAGGATCATCATCAAATGCGAACTCTTCATTGACAGCGGCGAGTGCTACCCGCAGATTATCTTCTGCCTGTGGGTAACGGTGCATCAGTTGTTGTCGGACGTGTTTGATGGTCGCATTAGTATCGGTGATCGTCAGCGCGATCGTCTTATCGCCCGTGATGTCGTGCAAGGTGGCGAACAGTAGCACCTTAATTTCCATCAGTGGTCTCCTCTGCTTTGTAATCGCCACGCATACCCCCGCGCTTCTCTAATAGGCGAATATCACCAATACGCATCGTTCGGTCGACGGCTTTTGCCATATCGTAGATGGTCAATGCCGCGACGCTGACGGCGGTCAAGGCTTCCATCTCGACACCGGTTTTGCCGATGGTGCGTGTCGTCGCTTGAATGCGAATAGCGTGTTGTGCGTCGT
Source organism: Anaerolineae bacterium (assembly GCA_034437755.1). Classification (GTDB taxonomy): domain Bacteria; phylum Chloroflexota; class Anaerolineae; order Aggregatilineales; family Phototrophicaceae; genus JAUZRW01. Next base: position 29,168 of record DAOTTV010000139.1, read on the forward strand.
CCAATTGCAATTCCACTGCAATTTTAGTCAAAGGTAGTGGATGGCACAACGGGATTAACTCCGAGGTTTTCTTCGCCCCCATGATACCGGCAAGCCGCGCAACTGTCAGTACATCGCCTTTTTTCATTTGTCCAGCTTCTATTAAGCGCCACGTCTCCGGTTGTACGTACACCGCACCTTCTGCAATGGCAATGCGCTGGGTATCGGGCTTATCGCCAACATCGATCATGTTGGCACGTCCTTGCTCATCTAAATGGGTCAGATTATCACTCATCATTCCTCGCATATAAACTACGTTAGCAATCAGCTATTGGCTTGTGTGGGTTTGATCCCATCAAGTATACTGGAACATACTATGATAAATCGACTAGTTGGAGAAAACCAAGCGTGAGCATTTTTCGACGCGGTATGACCAAGACGCGACAGGGCTTTTTCGGTCGCATTAATGAGATGTTCGGCGGCAATGAGATTGATGAAGATTTATGGGATGATCTGGAAGCTCTGCTGATCCAAGCCGATCTCGGCATGGAAACAACCGAGACGATCATGGGTTATTTGCATGAGGAAGTCGATCAACGCGGGCTGACGAAAGCCTCACAGTTAGAGACTTTGCTCAAGAATTCGCTCTTATCTCTGCTTGATCGACCGCCGCGCCCATTGGACATCAGCGGTCGTGATCTGTCGATCATTCTGGTGGTCGGGGTCAATGGCTCGGGCAAGACAACTAGTATCGGCAAGCTCGCTAACCGTCTCAAACGGGCGGGACGCGATGTCATGCTGGCGGCTGGCGATACGTTTCGTGCGGCGGCGATTGAGCAACTCCAAAAATGGGGTGAGCGTGCTGGCGTGCCAGTCGTCGCTAATCAGCAGGGGAGCGATCCCGGCGCTGTCGTTTACAGCGCGATCGAAGCGGCGAAATCACGTGGGACTGAGATTCTCATCATTGATACGGCTGGACGTTTGCACACCAACTATAATCTGATGCAGGAGTTGAACAAGATTCAGGGCGTTATCAAGAAGCTCGTGCCGGATGCCCCGCATGAGACCTTGCTGGTTTTAGATGGGACGACTGGACAAAACGCGCTCCGGCAGGGCATGTACTTCGGCGATGCTGTCGATATTACAGGCTTGATCGTGACGAAACTCGACGGTACATCTAAAGGCGGGATGATCTTCTCGGTCTACACAGAGCTAGAAGCGCCGGTGCAGTTCATTGGGCTGGGTGAAGGGATGGATGATCTGGTGTATTTCAATCCGGAGCATTTTGTCGATAGCCTCTTCGATCAGGGATAACGATGCCGCGTGAGACCATCACCAGCTTCCAGAATAACAAAATCAAGCTGGCAAGTAAGCTGACGAGCAAACGCCACCGCGAGAAAAACGGGCTATTTCTGATAGATTATGCGCGTGATTTAGAGCGGGCACTGGACTTCGGCTATCAGGTGGCTTTCGCTTTTTACTGCGAGCAGATCGCCACCGACGATGATCATGCTGTGCTCGCCCGGTTACATGATACACTGGTATATGATGTCGATGCTGATCTGATCGCCAAAGCGAGTTATCGACAAAACCCAACGGGCTTGGTCGCTGTTTTACGACAAAAAGCGATCAAAGGCGCGGCTGATGCGGAGACAATCGGAAGCGGTCATGTGCTAATGCTGGTGAATTTACGCAAGCCGGGGAACATCGGCGCGCTATTACGCACGGCAGATGCCGCCGCTATCCAGCATGTGGTGTTAGTCGATACGGCGCTCGATATCTATAATCCGAATATCATTCGGAGTAGTACAGGGGCATGTTTTCTCGATCATATCTACGCGATGACGACTGCCGAGGCGCTCAGTATCTGCCGCCAGAATGACATTGCTATTCTCGCGGCACACTTAGACGGACAGCAGAGCCTTTACGAATGGGATTTCAACGCGCAGACGAGCGCGATCGTACTTGGTACAGAAGATAAAGGATTAGAGGACATATGGGTAAACAACTGTGACTCACTGGTCAAAATTCCGATGGCGGGATCGCTTTCTGACTCGCTGAATGTCTCCGTATCAGGGGCTATTTGCATGTACGAAGCACTCCGCCAACAGCAATACGCGAATGATAACCAGTGAAAGGAACGCAAGATCATGGAACAACTAAGTGACCGATTACGCAACATGCGCGAGCAAATCGCCCAGATGATGGAGCGATTGGACATTGAGCGCAAAGCGGACGAAGCTAAAAAGCTGGCACAGGAAGCCGCCGCTCCTGATTTCTGGAATGACTCCGAGACGGCACAGGCAAAAATGCAGAAGATGTCGCGCCTCAACAATCAGGTGAAGAAGTGGCGCACGGTGCATCAACGGCTCGATGATGCCGTTGAACTGGCAGATATGGGCGATCCCGATTTTGAAGCAGAGATGACTGCCGAGACACAAGCCCTCGAAAAAATCGTCGATGAGCTATCTCTACAAGCGATGCTCTCTGGTGAATATGATGACGAAGATGCAATCATGTCGATTCATGCTGGTGCTGGCGGTACTGAAGCGCAAGACTGGGCGCAGATACTCCAGCGCATGTATCTGCGCTGGATGGAGCGCAACGGCTATAAAGCAGAAATTATCGAGACGACCTATGGCGAAGAAGCTGGTATCAAAAGTACGACCATCAGCGTGAAGGGCGACTTTGCCTATGGGTACTTGCAAAGTGAGGGCGGGGTGCATCGCCTTGTCCGCATCAGCCCGTATGATAGCAATGCGCGACGGCACACGTCATTTGCAAAAGTCGAGCTATATCCCGATATTGCGGGCGATATCGAAATTGATGTCAAAGAAGCAGATTTACGCATTGACGTTTTCCGCGCTTCGGGGCCCGGTGGTCAGTCTGTGAATACGACCGACTCAGCGGTACGCATGACGCACATCCCGACGGGTATTGTGGTATCGTCGCAGAACCAGAAGAGCCAATTCCAGAATAGAGAGCAGGCACTGAAGGTGCTGAAAGCCCGTTTATTCGAAGAAGAGCGACGCAAACAACAGGAAGAAATCGACGCGCTGAAAGGCGAGAATGTCGATGCTGGGTGGGGCAACCAGATTCGTTCATACGTGTTGCACCCGTACCAAATGGTGAAAGACCTGCGTACGAAGCACGAAACTGGTAATACACAAGGTGTACTTGATGGGGACATCAGTTCATTCATGGAGAGCTACTTGCGTTACAAAATCGGCGATACCGAACCCGCGAGCGAGTGAAATCCCCCTTGTGTGACAGATGAGCCACTGTAAATCGACAATTCGTGCGAGTAGCCTCATTCGCGCAATCTTCCAGAATGACTATAATAAGACTATCATACATGTGTCATTCTGGGAGATGTTCCATGTCAAAATTGGCAGATCGTATCAAAGCGAAGCAGAAAGCGCTCAAGGAGACGAAGGATAGTTCTGCGGCGGATGTGCTGACGCAGAAAGCCGAAGCCCGCAAGATCATCGCGGCGAAGAAGGAGTCAATTGACAAGCAGTCGAGTACTTTGGCAGACCGCTTGAAGAAAAAGCAAGAAGCCAAACAAGCCGAAATCGAAGCTGAGACCGATGAAACTGACGAGGATTTGCCCGAAGAGGAGCGCAGTGCGCTGGCAGAGAAATTAGACGAGTTAAAAGCGCAATACGAAGACCTCATCAGTCGTGTCAATCTGACCGACATCATCGAAGATGTGACATCCTTAGGCAGTGACATCGAAGAGTTGCCCGAAGAAGTTGAGGCAGTTCGCCAGCGCGGGTATCGCTTTCATGCTTATCTAGAGGGCAAAGTCGCTGTCTTAGCCGAAAAGTGGGACGATGTGAACGATCGTATCGAGACATGGTTGGAGCAAGAGAGCGAAGACCTTGATGATGAGGTGGCAACGGCTAAAGCTCTGATCGTCAAATCTGCGACAGATACCTACACGCCCGTTCACCAAAAAATCGCCACTCAGCTTGAGACTGTATTAGAGACGACGACCGCGGCGGTCGAAGCGGCAGAGGAACGCATCAAAGCCCTATACACACGCACCCGCCGCGAAGTCGGCGAGACCCAATCACAGCTACGAAAAATCACCAAATATCTCGATCAGGTCGAGGTGGCTTCTTTTGATATGACTGCTAATGAAGCAATCTACATGGTTGCTGAAGCTGAATGGGATGATAACGGGGATAAGCCCGATGGCTTTATCTATGTTACGAATAGGCGTATGGTCTTTGAGCAAAATGAAAAGACGGGCAAACGCTTGGGTATGTTCGGTGGGAAGCAAACCCAGCAAGTGCTGTGGGAAGTCGATTTCGATGTGATTGATCAGGTTGTGCCAGAAGATAAGGGCATGATGGGGGGCAAAGACATGATGCACCTAAAGATGAGTGGGGGCGATTATGCTGAACTCACAGCGGAGATCAAAGGCGGCATCGATGCGTCATACTGGGCGCAACAGGTCAATCGTGCTGTGAAAGGCTTTATCGGACAGGATAGCACAGTTGAGCCAGACCCAGAATTGATCGAACGTTTGCGAAAAGCTCCTGCCGATTGCCCGAATTGCGGCGGCACACTTCCACGTTTAGAGGCGGGCGATACACAAGTCACCTGTGAATATTGCGGAACGGTCGTTCGCATCTGATCGTTATTGACCCCCCGTTGACAGATAAGCCAACAGGGGGTATTATATCGTGGGAAAATTTAACCACAAACATAATCCTCCCTTGACTTGCAAACTAGGGGTGGATATAATGTGTTTTCTATGGTTGTCGATGTTTAAAATTGTTAGCAACTCAGCGTTATCAGGAGTACATCTTTAGTGCTGTTGCTCTGTATGATGCTTACAAGCCCATATGGAGACCGATCTGACAACACCTCACATTTCAACAACCTTTCCACAATATACAAGTGTGTAGCGCAGAGGAGGAAACGCCTTGGAGGCGAAAGATTTCAGCGCACTCCGTGTCAGTTTGGCATCACCTGACCAGATTCGCTCGTGGTCATATGGTGAAGTGACCAAACCGGAAACCATCAACTACCGCCGCTTACGCCCGGAAAAAGACGGTCTGTTCTGTGAGGCTATCTTTGGTCCTACGCGCGACTGGCAATGCTACTGTGGCAAATACAAGAACATCCGTTATCGCGGCATCGTCTGTGATAAGTGTGGTGTCGAAGTCACTCGCTCATCTGTCCGCCGCGAGCGCATGGGGCATATTGATCTCGCCGCTCCCGTCGCTCATGTCTGGTATACCCGTCGCGTCCCTAGTTATCTCGGGATGCTGTTAGACGTTAGCCGCCGGAATCTCGATCGCGTGTTGTACTTCGCCCAATATGTGATTACCAATGTCGATGAGAACATGCGTAATCGGGCGATTAGCCGCATCAACAAAGAACTTGACCTCAAAGAAAAAGAACTCGGGGGCGATATTAAAGATCGTATGGACGAAATTCGTGGTAATCACGATGAGTTCGTCGAGCAATACGACAATCGTGCCGCCGAAATTACCCAGCACTTCGATAAAGAACTCGCACGCTTGACTGACGAGATGATGCAGGAAGCCCAACGCCTGCAAGACGAAGTCGAAGCGCAGATGGGGCAACCCGCCGCGCATGATATTAGCTTTGAGCCGCTTGATCGGGTCTTGGTCGCTAAGGGCGAGACAGTCACCAACGAGCATCTCAACAAGATCCAAGAAGAAGTTGATCGGTATCTCGGTGATCTCCAATCCGAGATTGAGACCATGCGCCAGCAAGAGATGGACAAGCTGAGCACAGAAGTGGATAACGTCTCCAGCGAAGTGAATACTGTCCTTGACGATCACTTAGAAGAGCTGGAAAGCCGCCTAGAAAATATCCGCGCCAGTGCCGAAAAGCAGATTCAGGAATTGAAAGAACTTGATGTTCTTCAATTCTTGTCGGAGAATCGCTATCGTGAACTCAAGGGACGTTATGGCAACGTTTTCGAGGCGAGCATGGGGGCAGAAGCCTTCTATGAGATTCTGCGCCATCTCGATCTTGAGAAACTGGCAAAGGAACTGTGGCACGAGGTACGCACCACGCGCTCTAAACAGCGTAAGAAGAAAGCCACTAAGCGTTTGCGCGTTGTCGAAGCATTAAAGGGAAGCACCAACCGCCCTGAGTGGATGATTCTGACGGTCTTACCCGTTATCCCGCCGGATTTGCGCCCGATGGTGCAACTCGATGGTGGTCGCTTCGCCACGAGCGATTTGAATGATCTCTATCGCCGTGTGATTAACCGCAACAATCGTCTGAAGCACCTGCTTGAACTGGGTGCGCCGGATGTGATCGTACGCAACGAAAAGCGCATGTTGCAGGAAGCAGTCGATAGTCTGATTGACAACAGTCAGCGTGGGAAGGCGCTTAGCCGCCGCGGACGACGCGAACTGAAATCCTTGAGCGATATGCTCAAAGGGAAGAAAGGGCGCTTCCGCCGTAACCTGCTTGGTAAACGTGTGGATTACTCCGGTCGTTCGGTGATTGTGATCGGGCCGCGCCTGAAACTGCATGAGTGTGGTCTGCCGAAGACGATGGCGCTAGAGCTATATCGCCCGTTTGTCATCAGCAAATTAGTGCAACATAGTTACGCCAGCAACGTCAAAGGTGCGAAGCGCATTATTGAGCGCGAGAAACCGGAGGTCTGGGAAGTGCTGGAGCAGGTCATCAAAGACCGTCCGGTATTGCTCAACCGTGCGCCGACGCTTCACCGTCTCGGCATTCAAGCGTTCGAGCCGCAACTGGTCGAAGGCAAGGCAATCCAGATTCACCCGCTGGTCTGCTCGGCATTCAATGCCGACTTCGACGGGGATCAGATGGCTGTCCATGTGCCACTGAGCGAAAAAGCTGTGCAGGAAGCTCGCCGTTACATGCTCAGCACGCGCAACTTGCTCAAACCGTCCGATGGTTCGCCGATTGTCGGCCCATCTAAGGATATGGTGCTTGGCATCTATTACCTGACAATGGATCCGACGGTGGAACTCGTCACCCTGAAAGAAAATGCTGAGAAGTTCCGCAGTGAGCGTTCGATCTATGGTGAAGATGTCCGCGTCGGGATTGCAGTACGCTCGAATGGCTATTACTACACCCAGCATCGCAACGTGCCGGGTAAGGTGCTGTACGAGGACGTGACCGAAGAAGACGAAAACGGTCGCCAGAAAGTGATCGAAACCTCGGTCGAACGCACGATCCGCGCTCTGCGTGAGGGTGAAGTCGATGTGATGCTGGCGAACACCGTCGAAATGCGGAAGTTGATGGAGCGCTATGAGTGGCACGACGTGCTTGAGATTAGTAACTTGCACGAGCGTCGTCATGTGGTCGATATGGATGAAGTCCATTATCTCTATGATCTGGGTTTGGTCGAGTTGCACACACCGATTCTGCTGGGTAACGTCTACGATCACGAGTCCCCGCAGGAACGACCGGAACCGACAACGGTTGGACGCGCGGTTTTCAACCGTATCTTGCCGGATGAAATGCGCTACGTTCAGGAGACGCTCGGCAAGAAGGGCCTGCAGAAGCTGGTCGCCCGCGCCTATCAAATGCTAGGGAGCGACCGCACGACCGATGTTGTCGATGCGATCAAGAACTACGGTTTCAAATTCGCGACACTATCCGGTACGACAATTGCAGTCTCTGATCTGACGATTCCGGAACGACGTGGCGACATCATGGAACGTGCCGAAAAGAATGTCACGCGTGCCGAGCGCGATTTCCGCCGCGGTCTGATGACTGAAGAAGAGCGTTATCAGATCACTGTCAACGAGTGGACGAACGCAAAATCTGAACTCGAAGACTTACTCCATGTGACGCTTGATCCGTATGGGCCGGTCGCTGTTATGGCGCTCTCTGGTTCAACCAAAGGTGGCTTCGGGCCGATTACCCAGCTTGCGGGTATGCGCGGTCTGATGGCTGATCCGTCCGGTCGGATTATCGATCTGCCGATCCGCAGTCACTTCCGCGAAGGCTTGAACGCGCTCGAATACTTCATCTCGACACACGGGGCGCGTAAAGGTCTAGCGGATACGGCTCTGCGTACCGCCGATGCTGGGTATCTCACCCGTCGTCTTGTCGACGTGGCGCAAGATGTCATCGTGAAAGAAGTCGATTGTGGCGTTGAATATGGCTTGGTCATCAAGCGCAGTGACGACATTGGCGGTCAAAGCCTTGCTGAGCGTATCGCCGGGCGTTGCTCGACACGCGAGATTCATCATCCTGAAACAGGTGATCTCATCGTTGCCAAGAACGGCGTGATCGATGAAGACATCGCTGGAGAAATTCAAGCAACGTCGCTGGCAGAAGTTGAGGTTCGTAGTCCGATGACATGCCAGCTCGAGAGTGGCATCTGTTCTCTGTGCTACGGGCGTGATCTGGGTACGGGTGACATGGTGACGATCGGGACTGCCGTTGGCATCATCGCCGCGCAGTCTATCGGCGAGCCGGGTACACAGCTAACACTACGGACGTTCCACACTGGTGGTACTGCCGCCGCTGGTGGTGACATCACAACGGGTCTCCCGCGTGTGGAGGAATTGTTCGAAGCACGCAAAGCACCCAAGGGTGAATCAGTCATGACAGAAGTCGGGGGCGTGTTGCGCATCCGCGAGCGCGAAGATGGTGCGCGTATTGCGAAAATCATCGATAGCGAAGTCACACGTCAAGAACATCGTCTGCCTGCTGACTACGAACTGGTCGTCGAAGATGGCGAAACCGTGAAGAAGGGCGCGACTCTCGCAGAGGAGAGCGGTGGCAAAGGCAAGGTGACGAGCGATATCGCTGGCGAAGTTTACATCGAAGATGGTGTGATCTACGTTCGGAGTGAAAAGCGCGAAGAACACGATTACGAAATTCCAGTGAATGCGCGCCTGCGTCCTGAAATCCACGACGGTATGGAAATCCAGCCCGGCACGCAACTGACAGTCGGGTCGCTCAATCCGCATCAAATCCTGAAAGTTCTCGGTGAAGATGCGACACAGAAATACCTACTGTCAGAGATCCAGCAAGTGTATCGTAGTCAGGGTGTGAGCATCGCTGATAAGCACTTTGAGGTGATGATCCGCAAGATGCTGAATAAGATTCAGATCACACGCAGTGGCGATACAGAGGTATTGCCGGGTGAATTCATCGATAAACGTCAGTTGTTGAGTATCAATGAAGAAATTCTAGCAGAAGGTGGTGAGCCTGCGGGTGGTATTCCGCTCTTGATGGGTATCACAAAGGCGGCACTCAGCACCGATAGCTTCTTGTCTGCGTCTAGCTTCCAACATACGATTCGTGTGCTGGCCGGCGCGGCGATCGAAGGTAAGATCGATCCGCTGAAAGGCTTGAAAGAGAATGTCATCATCGGTAAGCTGATCCCGGCAGGTACGGGCTACTTCGCCCATATGGAACGGCGTAACGAACTGGAGACAGCTTCGGGAGAATTCCAGACGATTCCCTTGCAGGAAAAATCACAAGAGAATCCCTATGATCTGCCGGATAGTTTCCCGTCAGCGCCCGCCAGCGATGAAGGATACATCGGTAGTTAACCGGCGATAGCAATCCCCCCAAAAAACGCGAAGGAATAAGTGCCTTCGCGTTTTTGATTCTGTCGATCAGATGCTACGGATTCCGGATGACCTCAATGTGCATCAGCGTCGTGGATCAACCCAGAAGCGATGGTATAATCGCAGGCGCGGGCTTCTCAATCGTTGCTAAGGTTGGGTTGTTTGTCCCGTCGCACGAGTGGCAACTATCAGTAACGATTGCTTGCATCATAATGGCAGAATAGGCTAAGTAGATATGTGGCAGACCAATCGACATTCCATGGTGATTTTTCTGATTACGAACTTTATTACGAAAAATTAGGTGATTTTCGATGAAAAAATGCCCAATTTTGTCCTGAAATCATCATTCTCACATAGATTCGATGAAAAAGTTGCTCAGATATGATAGATTTTGCCTAAAAATTGTAATACTTTTTGTAAACCACAGAATCCGTTAGAACTGGGCTAGTTTACCCATTTGATTTCAACAGCGCCTGTGTCATCAGGTGTTTTGCTCCAGCACATGCAGTAGATCATCCACTGGTGGACGGTCAGTCGGGTCATCACTGCGATAAGCCAGGCGCACGATACCACTGGTATCGATGATGAAATCACCGCCCATCTGGTATGGATCACCGGATGATCGCTTGAGTGATTCGCCTTTTATGAGACGTTTTGCATAATCCCATAAGACTTTCGGTTGCCACGTTTTCCAGAATGACCGCTTCATGCCGTAACGATCATAAACGTCATTACCTTCATCAACCAATAACGGAAACTCTACACCGGTATCTTTCAACCAGCGGTCAGCCCAGTAGCCACCGGTGAATGTAACGACAACAATCTGGGTATTACGGTCATCAAATTGTGCTTTTCGCTCGCGCAACTGCGCGACATGCTCGCGGCAGGGCAGTCAACCGAGGTGCCGCAGAAATACCAGCAATACGTTTTGATTGCTTATCAAAGCATTTAAACTGATATCATGACCACTCTGCTTATCCGGCAGTGTGAATGTCGGAGCTTTTTGATTTTCTTGTAACATTGCTTATTTTATCTCAAGGACTAACGACCATTTCATCATGTATGATAATCAGCACAGATAAGATGCCTATTTTATAGAGGTTGGCAAACACTTAAAATTTACGTGAGACGTAGCCCATTTGCTTGGGATGTCCGTATAACTCAGGATGACACTTTGCATGGATGTGAATGACGAAAGCAGTATTGCGAATCAACATTTTCAGTTAAGATAGAAACATATCGGAGACAAAAGTAAGGTGATGAAAGAAGTCGAACTCAACTGAAAAGAATGTGAAATAGCCATCAGCCAAGCAACAATACATAAGTCCAGCATCCGAACAGATGATAGACGATATGTGACAGGTTATTGGAAAAACGGATGGAAGAGTAGCAAACAGAGTAGGGCAGGTTGACGGACAGCATCCCGAAACATAATCCGATAAAACAATCATGTGAAGGGACAAAACCTGAATGGTGATGCCACCCGACATAACATAGACACCCTAGCATATGGATCAAACCAGCTAGGGTGTCTGTGGTTATACTCGGTAAAATCCTCAATGTACTAGTGTTTGACCAATTTAGTTTTGATTAAATTGCTAAAGGGCTTCGCCCTTTAAACCCACAATCTTTTGCAAAAACTTGACCAAAACTCTGAGCGTGAAAATCTATGATTTTCACAAATTGAAAGTTTTTGGTGTTCCCTTTTTCCAAAAAGGGGACGAAAAGTATCTTAAATACTTTTGTGGTCGGGTACTAGGCTCCTTCTAAATTGACACTAGCTTGCCATATCATCCACCCTAAATTCGTGTATACTGATATGAAAATATGTATATGCAAATAGATAATGGAGATAATATTATGAAAAAAATACTCACATTATGCGTGTTGTTGCTGTTGCCGGTGATGGTCACGGCGCAGACGACAGATTTTGCAACGGTTTTTACTTATGAAGGCTATCTAGAAGCAAACGGCATTCCCGTTAATGACTCGTGTGCGATGCAGTTTGCACTATTCGATGCTGTGACCGGTGGCAACCAGATTGCAACTACCCAGATTATCAACCCCGTGATTGTGACTGACGGCATTTTTACGGTGCAACTCGATTTTGGTGTAGATGCCTTCAATAACATCGACCATTATCTCGAGATTACCGTCAACTGTGGCGACGGTGACGAAGTGCTTAGCCCTCGACAGGCGATTATACCTGTGCCTTATGCCCTCAGTATGTATGGCTTACGCACGATTCCGAACACTTTCGGCATAAACATCATCGGCGGTGATGCTGGAAACAGTATCCAAAACGGTGCAGTCGGCGCGATAATTGCCGGTGGCGGCAATTCATTCGGCGTGAACACGATTTACAGCGAGTTCGGCGTCATCAGCGGTGGGTCAAACAACGTTGTCGGGGTCGATGGCGAAAGCAATGCCAATCAGGGGTATGGTGTGATCGGCGGCGGGCGCGATAACGTTGCCAATTCAGTGAATACGACCGTCGGCGGGGGTGGTAGTAATCAAGCCATCGGCGGCAATGCGACGGTAGCGGGGGGCTTCCGCAACGAGGCAACAGCTGTCAATTCGTCAGTTGGGGGTGGGGATAGTAACCGCAGCATTGGGGATAATACGACGGTGGGCGGTGGCTTCACCAATACCGCGAGCGGCTTCAGCGCGACGATCGCCGGCGGACTTATCGGAATAGCATCCGGGGGCTATGCGGCGATCGGCGGGGGTGAGAGCAATCAAGCGACAGGGAGTCATGCGACGGTGAGTGGCGGTAATCGAAATCGTGCAAATGCGGACTCTGCGACCGTGAGTGGGGGACAGGACAACAAGACTTTCGATAACTTCAGCACGGTGTCGGGGGGCGATAACAATCGTGCCGGCAGTGATGATACACCGAGCCAAGACCCGACCAATGCCCAATACGCGACCATCGGCGGTGGTCAGAATAACGTGGCGCGTGCGATTCATGCAACTGTAGGCGGTGGCGGTGATAATTTTGTTGGCGGCAATCATGGCACGGTCGCAGGTGGTATCTTCAACAATGCGAGCGGCACCTTAGCTAGCATCGGTGGTGGTAACGCCAACGAAGCCTTCGGCGCGTGGAATACGATTGCAGGAGGTGACCGCAATCGGACGAACGATGATTACAGCAGTATCGGCGGTGGATTGGGTAATGATGCCATCGGAACGGGTAGCACAATTGCGGGAGGTATCCGTAACTTCATTCATGGTCAGCTGGGGACGGTTGCCGGCGGTGGTAACAACGACGAATCGCTGGCAAATATCGTCTATGATGATTATGGCACGATAGGTGGCGGCACAAATAATAGGGCTGGATCGAATGAAAACCCGCTCAACGATGGCACGCCGCAGAATACGACGAACGCGCCTTATGTGACCATCGGTGGCGGTCATGCCAATCTCGCGACTGCTGATAGCGCGACCATTGGCGGCGGTGATACGAATCTAGCCACTGGCGCTTATGCGACAATCCCCGGTGGGCGCGAGAATGTGGTGAGTGGGGACTATGGCTTCGCTACTGGACGCACGGCACAAGCGATCCATACCGGCGCGTTCGTCTGGGCAGATAGCCGCACGGCGGCTGTTGCTTCACCGACATCGGATACTTTCAGCGTCAGCGCACAAGGGGGTATCTGGCTGGGGACAGGTGTTACACCCGTGTTGAATCCGAGCGCTTTCATCAGCACGGATACCGGGGCGTATCTCTCGTCAAGTGGCGTTTGGACAAATGCCAGTGACCGTAATCTCAAGACTGATTTCATGTCGGTGGACGCACAAGTGATTTTAGATACGCTAGCTGAGCTTGATTTGACATCGTGGCGCTATCTCACTGACGAGGATACCCGTCACATTGGCGTAATGGCGCAGGATTTCTACGCCGCGTTCGGCTATGGGAGCGATGATACGAGTATTGGGACGGTCGATATGGATGGTGTGCTAGTCGCCAGTGTGCAAGCCCTCCATGAGCAAAATCAAGCATTATCTGCCCGCATTGAGGCACTAGAAGCACGCCAATCCGGCATCAGTCCGGCGTGGGTCGTCGTTGCCATCATGGGAATGTGGTTTGTGCTACGTCGCCGTGATTGAGTTGAGCTATAGCGGACGAAGCCACAATGTACTGCGTGTATCGTGGCTTCGCAAAAGTTAATGTATAGCGGACTCATGGGCGATTGACCAATTGATGATAGAGCGGACGAATCTCAACACCGGGGATGAACAGGCTATAGCCGACCATCTCGTTCCGCTGTTCGATCAGCGTAAGGTTGGCAAAATTCAGATTCCACAGGATCATCACGCCGACATAATCCAGCGATTGTGCGATTTCAAAGGCGCGTAAGGTATATTGTGCCTGTTGATTGGGCGATGTATAACGCATCCATGGCTCAGGTGGCTCGGTCGTGATACCGGCCCACGATGACCAACCGAACTCAGTCGCCCATAATTGTACGTTCGCATGTCCGTTTTCTACCATGATCTCGCGCATCTCTTCAATATTGTGAATGAAGAAAAAGTGTGGGTCATCGTCCCAACCGCGATCGGGGATTTGGTTACAACAGCGTATATCCGGTGGATTGCCCCACCCATAGGGATGAATGCCAACGGCGATGTTGCTATATCCGCCTGTAGCTAATCCGGCGGCGTACATTTGACGCAGGTAGAGGCGATCATCGACGTTGCCGGCGGCGGTGTTGGTGCCTGTCGGCGCTAAGCCTGCCGTGACGACCGTTATATCGGGGCTGTAGGCGCGCACAGCATCGTAGCCGGCTTGAAAGAGCGACATATATGCCGCACCTGTCTGCGGCAGATTCCCCGTCCACTCCCGCCGTAGATTTGGTTCATTCCAGATTTCGACGGCGGCGACTTCATCTCCGACTTTATCGAGCAGGAAATTGATAAAATATGCCAGTGCTTGCGGGTCAGCTGGCGGCCCGTCCATCTCGGTGATGCCGTTGCGTGCCCACGCTGGCGCTTTAGCGACGCTCAGCAAAACCTGAAAACCCTCGCGGTGGGCGCGTTCGACGTGTAACTGGAAGAGACGAAAGGTCGTATCGAATTGATTGGGGTGATCGGGTTGGAGCCAACTCCAATTAGCTTGCATCTTCACCCAACCGACGCGCACCTGCTTCGTACGTTGCATCATCTGCCACCATGCATCAACGTCGAGATTGTAATATAACTGGACACCCATCTGCGATCCATCCAGCATCGGCGTTGCATCGAGCGGCGTTGCGACTGGCGTTTCCGGCACGGGAGTCGCTGTCGGCGGAATAGGGGTCATGGTTGGGCGCGGTGTACTGGTCGGGGGCGGTGTGTAATCCGCGTCGATAATCGGGCCGAAAAACCCGTCATCACCATCGACCACCGTCGCTTCAGGCGTGCGATCTTGTGTGGGGGTCAGGCTGGGTGATGGTGTTGGCTCACTCGTATTGGTCACAGTGCGTTCTTGCTCAACAGGACTCGCCTGTGCAACGGATGTCACCGTTGTCTCCGCTTCTGTTGTAGCTTGGGGTGTCGCGGTGACGACGATGCGAATCGGTTCTTGCGGTACGCATCCAATGAGCAAGAGCAGACTGACGAACCAGAGTATGATTGTTTTTGGGATGTTGGTTGCATTGTTCATAGGGCAAATCCTACCACATTTGGAGATCGGCTTCTATATCTCACCGGAAACGTTGGTTGAAAATCAGATAAGCGTCATGTATAGTTAGAACTGATGTTTCCAACGTCTATTTGACACAGAACCTAGCCCTCTCTACAATCAATGAGTAGTTTTGCATACGTTAGAAAATATTATAAGTCGTAATTGAGGACGATTTGATGAGCGATATTCACTCCGTTAATATTGAGCAAGAGATGCGCGATGCTTATCTTGATTATGCGATGAGCGTCATTGTCTCGCGTGCATTGCCCGATGCCCGCGATGGCTTAAAGCCCGTCCATCGGCGGATTTTGTACGCGATGTACGATATGGGCTTGCGCCCTGATTCATCGCATAAGAAGAGCGCGCGGATCGTTGGTGAAGTACTGGGTAAGTATCATCCTCATGGCGATCAGGCTGTCTATGATGCAATGGCGCGCCTAGCGCAGAATTTTTCGATGCGTTATATGTTGGTTGATGGTCAAGGTAACTTCGGCAGTATTGACGGCGATAGTCCGGCGGCGATGCGCTATACCGAGGCTAAAATGGCGAAGCTCGGTGAGCAATTACTGGTTGACATTGAAAAGGAGACAGTCAACTTCGTCGAGAATTTCGATGGTTCGCTGGATGAACCCGAAGTCCTACCTGCTAGCCTGCCTAATATGCTCATCAATGGCGCATCGGGCATCGCGGTCGGGATGTCAACCAGTATACCGCCCCACAACATCGGCGAAGTGATTGACGCGCTGGTTTACATGCTCAGCCACTGGAATCGCTTGGATGATGTGACGGTCGAAGAATTGATGCAGTTTATCAAAGGGCCGGATTTTCCGACTGGCGGTGTCATCTACAGTCATAAAGACAACGATGAAGATAACCCCGTGATGAAAGCCTACGCGACGGGACGCGGTAAGATTATTTTACGGGCGAAAGTCCATATTGAGGACATGGGACGCGGTAAGTCGCGGATTATCGTCAGCGAATTGCCGTATCAGGCGAATAAGACGACGCTGATCGAACGTATTGCCTCGCTGGTACTCAAAGGGAAGCTGGAAGGTATCGCTGATCTGCGCGATGAGTCGGATCGGCAAAATCAAGTACGTCTGGTGATTGAACTTCAACGCGGGATTGATGCCGCGGATGTGCTGGCGAGTCTGTTTAAGTACACGCCCTTACAAGAGACTTTCAGCATTATCATGCTCGCGCTGGTTGACGGGCAACCGCGTATGCTGAGCTTAAAGCAAGCTCTGCGCGTGTATCTGGGACATCGTATCGAGATTGTGCGTCGTCGCAGTGAATACGACCTTGCCAAGGCGCGTGAGCGCGCTCACATCCTCGAAGGTTTGCTGAAGGCACTCGATAATCTTGATGAGGTGATTGATATTATCCGGCGCTCGCGCACGGCAGATACCGCGCGCAAAAACTTGATCAAGAAGTTGGGCATCACAGAGATACAGGCGCGCGCGATTCTAGATATGCAATTGCGTCGTTTGGCATCGTTGGAGCGCAAGAAGATCGAGCAAGAACACAAAGAGAAGATCAAATTGATCAATTATCTCGAAGGCTTGCTCGAATCACCGAAGAAAGTGCGGCAGGTTATTGCTGAAGAACTCGGCACTATTCGCAATGAGTATAATGACCCGCGGCGCACGATCATTGCTAGTGGTACCGCCGCGAGCGTCAGTACATCTGATTTCTTGATGCCGGAAGAGCCGACATGGGTCATGCTCTCGGTAGATGGTAAGGTCGGACGCACGTATACCGATGAGCAACCGTCTGTGACCACCAAGACTAAAAATCCGCCGATGCTCATCATGCATGCGAATACGGCGCAAGTGTTACATCTCTTCACCGCTCGTGGCGATTTTGCGACCGTTCCCGTGCAACAGTTGCCACAAATCAGCGATGTCGGTGACGGTGGCAATTACTACGATCTCTTGCCGCTGGCGGCAGATGATGAAATCGTCGCGGGTTTGTGCTTACCATCAATGACAACCGGCTATCTCTTCTTGGCGACAGCGGCGGCACAGGTCAAGCGCGTTCGCATTGAAGATTTGCCGGGCGTGTCGTCTAAGCCTTTCAGCGTGATGAATGTCGATGACTCGGATCGCCTCGTCGCGGTGCAGGTCACGGATGGCAAACAGGAGGTGATGCTGACGACATCTCACGCGCAATCGATCCGCTTTGATGAGAATGATGTGCGGGCAATGGGCTTGAATGCCGGCGGTGTGCGCGGGATCAAACTACAGTCTGATAAAGATCGCGTCGTGAGTGTATTCATCGCGGATGATGATGCTTACGTCTGGACAATCTCGGATGATGGTATTGCTAAGATCTCACCCTGTGCAGAATATTCCTCACAGGGGCGCGCGGGCGCGGGCATCATCACGATGCGCCTGCATGCGGATAGCAAAGAAGTAGCCGCCGCGAGTATCGGCAAAGCAGATGATAACATCATCGTGCTCACTAACAAGCATAAGCCACTTTACATGCGTATCGGACGTGCGCCAGAACTCAAGCGGGGGCGTGCAGGTGGCGATATTGTCATCTCTATGCGCGATAATGAGCATGTCATCGGTGTGGTATCGTATCAAGCGAAGGTCAACATTATCGCGCCGGAAGCAGAAGCGGTCAATGAGGGCGATTAGGCGCGATTAATCTGTTGTCTGCACTAAGTCGTCGAACATCGCATCATATTGATCGATCATTGTCGCCCAGTCATATTGGGCGATGTGTTTTTGTAGAGCGGTAGTATCCACTGAATAGTGACCAAGCAAATGCTGACGCAGTAAGCCAGTTAGCGCACCATCGCGAAATAAGCAGGTGTGATGGTAGGACTGGGGCAAGAGATATGGATAATTGAGGCGGTCTGCAAGCAACGGAACACACCCGCAATAGATCGCCTCGGCGACGGCAATCCCGAAAAAGTCTTGATATGACGGACTGACGACATAATCCGCCTGCCAGAGCAATCGTGCATAGTCTGCGAATGAATCAGCATAACCGTAGTGCAAGATGCGCTCGCCGAAGTGCGCGCGCGCCTGTGAGAATTCTTGCGGGTCGCGTCGCAAATTTGCACCAGCTAGGATCACATCGAACGCAATCCCCTCGGCATCTAAAGCGTAGAGCGCATCGAAGAACACTTGCGGGTTCTTCTCCGACTCCCAGCGATGATTCCACAGAATAACGGCATTATCATGGGGGCGCGCTGCTGAGCGATATGTATCGAAACGCTTCAACGCTAAGCCGAGTGGTAAGACCTGCGCCTTGTCGCGTAGGATAGCGACCGTCTCTAGCTCGTTGTAATCACCGAAATGCTTGAGCATCCGCGGCAGTGCCTCGAAGAAACTATCGCGATGAAACGCGCTGTTGAAATACAGACGATCCGCGGCGAGCGCGCTTGCATAATTGATGAATCCATAACGCCAACCGTGCCCCTGCCGTTGATTTTGTGGATATGTGAGCTGATTCTCGTGAAAATAGAGCGCGATAGGGCGTGATGTGCGCGTGATCGCCCGAAAGATCGAAACATCCATCATATCAGATGCGATAATCACATCCGGCTCTGGCTCAAGTTCAAGATAGCGCCGTGCGAGAGTCACTGCGCCGCCTTGCATACGCCATTTCCAGAATTGCGCGGGCAAGGTGATGCAGTGTACATCGTGGCGCGTATGCTGGGTGAAACCGTCAACCCATGCGCGATGGCTTCCCCCATAATATGGGGCGAGAAGCGTGATTTTCATTCAGGTTAGTGTCCGTCTATCTTCTTAATCAAGACCAGCAAATTTTTGTCAATCAGTGGGCGAATGGATATGCCGGGATTTGCGGCTTGTAATGCCCCAACGAAGCGGAAGTAAACGCTCAAGGCTGTGTCTGGTCGAAAATGTTCATAATCGTATTTGATACGATCATACACAATGGCTTGATCCAAGGAATTGAGTTCGAAAGCTCGTTCTAAATATTTGCCAATCTGTCCGTCTACGTCTGTGCATTGGCTGAGTCTGTGTAACACGTGCGCGCATAGTTGTCGTAGCATGGCACGAGTGGTGTGCGTCCAGGCATCCGCGATTTTATGCAGATAATCACGCCGATAAAGTCGCTCTGCCCGGCGCAACATTTCGCAATCCGCACGCTCTGCGAGGCGTTGGAATAAAGCTATATCACTCACCAGCGTGATCTGTCGATTGAGATGATACTTCCCCTGATTGCGGTTGATGATGTCCGCATCGCCCTGAACATAGCGCCGGAATTTCTTGCGGATGTTGCCGATCATCGTGGAAATGCGGTCGTTAGATTTGGTGTCGTCGTCGGTCTTATCCGTTGACCACAAGTCCTCCGCTAATTGTTGATTGGTCACCCCTTGCGGGTCGTGGGCGATCCGTAAAAATATGCGGTACTCCATATCGCGCAATCGTCTGGGATACATCTCAACGCCATTCCATGTGATGCGAATGTCGTTGAGAGCGAAGATTTCAAGATAATTGTCATTGATCGCGTGTAAGTAGTCGATCATCATGCTATTGTCGCTTGTCGGATAGAAGGACGTGGCTTCGTGCAATGGCTCTGGGATTTTCGCGAGGGGTATCTCGCGCGTGATGATGATGATGCGCGTGTGCGGAGAACATGTCAGCCGTTTGAGGACGCTGGTAACGCTGTTGTGCGCGACGCGTTCAAATTCTTCGATTACGAGATAACTCAAATCCTGCCAACGATCAACAGATGTGTCGCGCAAGCTGGCTTTAATTTGTGCTTCGACGGCTGGACGTGCTAATTGTCGGTCTGTCAGGGCGACGCGATGACTGCGCTCGATGTTGATTAAATCCGCGATGAGCAAACGGGCATCGGGGTAATTGGGGTGGACAATAATCAATTTTGCGTCCGATGGGACGTGATCTAGCCAAGACATAATAGACGG
The DNA here is from genome assembly GCA_034437755.1 of Anaerolineae bacterium. Classification (GTDB taxonomy): domain Bacteria; phylum Chloroflexota; class Anaerolineae; order Aggregatilineales; family Phototrophicaceae; genus JAUZRW01. The sequence goes on from DAOTTV010000139.1 coordinate 49,287, forward strand.
ACTCCTAAACGGAAAACAGTGTGTCGCACAGCACACATAGCACTGCACGACACGTTAAAAATATCTATGAGGTCTTTTTACTATATCATGCTTGATGCGCGTTTACGTGCGTTTGAGTCACGATGGGTTAACGCGACGTGCCTCATAGACATTGGGAATCGTCGTGATTTTGTTGAGTATCCGCGCTAGTTGGCTGTTATTCAGGATTTCCAGCGAGACGTACAAGGTCGCAATTTGCTGGCGGGTGACGACTGATACTTCTGTGATGTTGATATTCTCATCAGCGATAATCATCGTCAGGTCACGGAGCAATCCTTCACGATCTTGTGCGAGAATTTCAACCGGAACAATATATGTCTGCTCGTCGGCAATGCTCCCCCAATTGACATCCACGAGACGTTCGGTATCGTTGATTGCCGCGACGTTCGGGCAATCTGTGCGATGGACTGTCACACCTCGCCCGCGTGTGACATAGCCGATGATCGTATCACCCGGCGCTGGGTTACAACAACGGGCGAGATTGGTCATCAAGCCACCACTGCCCATGACTTGTACGCCGTTGCTGGCATCGGTACGGATTGAACTGGGGCGTGGTTTAAAACGCTCGACTTCTGTTTTGCGCGCCTCGCGTTTGCGATTTTCTTCTTCGAGGATACGTTGTGTGATTTGTGCGCTGGTGATGTCGCCGGAGCCAATTGCCGCGAGGAAATTATCGAGCTTATCGTAATCGAGCAACATCGCAACATCATGAAAGCCAATCCGATCGACGAGGCTCAAGCGTTTTAGATCGCGTTCGAGTGTCTCGCGCCCCATAGCAACGTGTTTATCGCGATTCTGATGGCGGAACCAATGGCGGATTTTACTGCGCGCGCGTGACGTTTTGACATAGCCCAGATCACTGTTCAGCCAGTCCATGCTAGGGCCTCCCCGTTTCGCCGTGATAATCTCGACCTGATCGCCTGTTTTGAGCTGATAATCGAGCCGCACTAATTTTCCGTGAACTTTTGCGCCCCGGCAGCGGTGACCGATCTCAGTATGAACGTGATAAGCAAAATCAATCGGCGTTGCGCCAACCGGTAAATCAATCGCATCCCCCTGTGGCGTAAAGACGAAGACGCGATCTTCGAACACTTCTGACTTAACGCGACTCATGAAGGTCTCGGCATCTTCTTCGCGCACACCGGGCCCATATTCCATCAAGCGTCGCAAATAGGCGATGCGCTCCTCAAAGGCTTGATCTTTACCACTGCGTCGTCCCTCTTTATAGCGCCAATGTGCGGCAATGCCATACTCAGCATCTTCGTGCATATCCCATGTACGAATCTGTACTTCGATCGTCTTGCCGTTTTCGTCGATGACAGCCGTATGTAAACTGCGGTAGAAGTTGTCTTTGGGCGACGCAATATAATCGTCAAACTCGTCTGGGATTGGTCGCCACAACTCGTGGACGATGCCTAACACGGTATAGCACTGATGTCGCTTGTTGACAATCACGCGCATGGCGCGGATGTCGTAAATTTGCTCAAGCGGCAAATCTTTGCGATTCATCTTTTTATAAATGCTGTAGATGTGCTTGGGACGCGCTGTAATCAACACATCCTGAATATCGTTTTCATCGAGTTCTTGCCGCAGGCGGTCAGCGGCGTGGGCGACGTAATCTTCGCGGTCGGTGCGCCGTTCATCCAGACTGCGAGCGATAGCACGATAGGCATCCGGATTCAAATAACGGAAGCTCAAATCCTCGAGTTCCCACTTGATTTGCCAGATACCGAGGCGATTAGCCAAAGGTGCGAAGATGTCGAGTGTTTCGCGGGCGATGCGCTTTTGCTTCGCTTCGGGCATATAGCCTAGCGTACGCATGTTGTGTAAGCGATCCGCTAGTTTGACTAGCACAACGCGTACATCGGCATCCATCGTCAACAGCATCTTGCGGAAATACTCCATCTCGCGATTGACAGTTCCTGTGTGCCGATTATTGTCTGCATTTTGTCCGATAGGTTTCATCGGGAGTTTATCGAGCTTGGTCACGCCGTCGACAAGCTGGGCAATGGCGCTGCCAAATTCGGCGCGTAGGTCTTCGCGGGTGACGGGTGTATCCTCGATGACATCGTGTAGTAAACCGGCCGCAATCGCTTCGCTATCCAATTTCATATCGGCGAGGATGCCGGCAACCGCAACACAATGGGTGAAGTAAGGTTCGCCGGATTTGCGTTTTTGTCCTTCGTGGGCAGCTTCTGCACGATGATAAGCCCGTTCGATGATGCCTCTGTCGTTGGGGGATAAGTCGGGCAGTGTCTCGAGTAATGCCTGTAGGTCTTTAGGATAAGTCTTTGTCGTGGAAACCATGAAAACACCCGATATGTTTGATTAGATAATTAGTATATTGTAGTTCAGAACGCATCAAAAAGAGAATAGCAACCTGTAAGACTTTTAACACCATGTTATATAATTATCATTGTTATGTCAAAATGTGGATAAAGGGACAATATGGCACAGCTACGCAACGTCGATGACGCAATTCAACAAATTTTAGCCACAATCACGCCCCTCTCAACCGAGACAATCACACTACCAGATGCGGGCGGGCGGGTACTCGCGCAAGATATCGAGTCAGATGTTAACTTACCGCCCTTCGATAATTCTGCAATGGATGGTTACGCTATCCATGCCGAAGCTAGCCAGACAGCCACACAATCAACGCCGGTTGAACTCGATGTCACGATGGATATTCCCGCCGGCGTTTATCCGACTGATGCGCTGGATAAAGGACAAGCCGCGCGTATTATGACCGGCGCTCCCTTACCATCGGGCGCAACAGCCGTGATCCCCGTTGAGGCGACTGATAGCGATTTTTCTGAACGGGATGGCGCGACGCTACCTGCCACCGTGCAACTGTATGAAGCACTATCCGCAGGCGCGAATATTCGTCAGGCGGGTGAGAATATCCGCGCTGGTCAGCTAATCCTCAAAGCTGGCTCGGTCATTCGCCCGCAGGACATCGGCATGTTAGCCGCGATTGGGCGGGCTGATGTGCCAGTTGTCAAGCGCGCAACAGTGGTCATTGTGGGCAGTGGTGATGAACTGGTAGATGTCACAGAACCCTTGCAGGCGGGGCAAATCCGCGATGTCAACAGCTATACACTTGCCGCATCGGTGCAAGCGCTGGGCGGGCAGGCGATACGCTTGCCGATTGTACCTGATACCCCCTCTGCCATTCGCCAGCTATTCACGAATGCGCTGGCACACGATCCTGATCTTATCATCAGTTCTGCCGGTGTCTCGGTCGGCGCGGCGGATTATGTCCGGACGATATTAGAAGAAATGGGGGCAATCGACTTCTGGAAGATCAACCTGCGCCCCGGTAAACCACTGGCATACGGTCATATCGAAGGTGTGCCCTTCTTCGGACTGCCGGGCAATCCGGTCTCGGCGATGATCACTTTTGATGTGCTTGTGCGTCCGCTGTTGCACAAGCTTATGCAACAACCCGATACAACGCGCATGATGAGCGCTATCACGGGGGAGGCGATGCGCTCGGATGGGCGACGCACCTATGCACGGGTCACACTAGAGCGCGACGGTGATACCCTGATTGCTACTGAAAGTGGCACCCAAAGTTCAGGCGCGTTGATGTCGATGGTGATTGCCGATGGTTTGTTGATTATTCCAGAAGGGATGACCGAAGTCGAAGCGGGGACACGCTTGCCTGTTAGATTATTGCGCGAGATATGAAGCAAAAACGGGGACGACTGTCTACCGTCCCCGTCTGATAAGCTCTATATGCGATTGGTCTCTCACTTATCCTGACGGCGCAGGGTACGATCGAGAATATCGTCTTGGTTGTGGTCACGGCGATCTTTCTTCTTATTATTGCGGCGTTCCTCGCGGCGTGCATCTTCTTGTGCCCGACGGAATGCCATTTCCATCGCCGATGGCACATACTCATCGGGTTCCAACACCTCTTGGATGTCTTCTTCCGGTGTTTTCATGCTCAGGTCAATCTGACGATTGCGACGGGTGAGCTTGATCACGCGCACCTCAACTTCTTGATCGACGGAAACCACATCTTCCGGTGATTTGACATAACCATCCGCCATTTCTGAGACATGCACCATACCCGGGCGTTCTGCGCCAATATCGACAAATGCGCCGTAATTTTCAATCCGGGTCACTGTGCCGGGGTAGGTTGTGCCTTTTTTGATCTTGTTCCATGGGAGTGCTGGTGGTTTTTCTAAGGTGAGGGCGATGCGATTTTCTTTATCAATCTTGAGGATATAGGCGGTGATCTCATCGCCGGTGTTGTAGACTTCCTCGATATTGCGGAAGTCGTCGCGTCCAACCTGCGAGATGTGCAGGAGGGCTGGGCGATCGATCCCGATATCGACCATCGCGCCGTATGCGGCGAGGAATTGAACTGTACCTGTAACTTCTGTACCCACTTCGAGGTTCTCGACAGTGAGCGGGGCTTCCATAACTTCTTCAGCCATATTGCCCGACTCCTTTTCTACATGAATATGTTTAATGTGTAAAATATGCAAATCTGCTCAATGTTGAATTGTGATGTCAGGTTCTCTGCACGTTGATCGAGTCACCTTGGAATTGCTCTGATAACGCGCCATAACCTGTCCAATCATAAAAATCGTCGGCATTGTCTAAGGTGACCTGCATCTCCTCGCGTGATAAATACACATAGCCGATAATCTCGCTTTGCGGGGTAAGCTCACCGGTTGTCAGCCCTGATGCGAATACATAAACGATCATCGGTACATCGGTATATACCAGCGAAACAAATGCCTGATCATGTGTTGCCGCGTTGCCCCGTATGTATTGTGGGTTGCCGTATTGCTCAATAATTTGCGCTAACGTCAATTGTGGTGTCGTTAGCAGAGAAATTGAAGCCAACGTTTGACCATCGCGTGAGTACAAACGACAACATTGGGGCCCGTCTTGGAAGCTAAAGTTAACGATGCCTTGCCCGATATCCTGCTCGACCACGCGCAGTCGATCAGTATCGTTTGAAATATCGCGAATTGCGTCAAACCAAGAGGTTTCGCCGGGGGTGAGATCATGCCAGCATGGGACATCGCATGGCGATGTGTTATCGATTATGCTGGTATCCGGTAGATATGCGGGATTTCGCAACTGTGGTTCTGGCGCACATGCAACCATCACCCACACTACCATACACACAGGCAGTATGAGCCGACATCGTTCTTTCATTAATTCGACCTGAAATATCACCTAAACGCTCAGCATCCTAACAGATGCTCATAAGATTGTACAGTCCGTAACTCGCGCTGTTTAACGATGATCAGTATAACGCAGGCTTACGGCAGTTTCTATGGGCAATTGAAATCGGGCATGGCGATCTACCATGCCCGTGTTGCGGGTCTAATTCGGTTGTAAGGTCAGGCGGTAGGTGCCAATTGTGCCGCCGTACTGGTTGGCGTAGCGCGTTGCCACAATTTTGTACTCGCCATTCTGCTGCAGAGTCAGAGAGCGAATGACGGAGTCTGTCGACCGATCTGTACCTAGTAATTCTGCCGCGGGTATATCATCGTTAAAGCCAATGACAACGTTGTTTGGATCAACGAGGAAGAGCTTCGTATCCAGCGTTTGCGAGGTCGCCGCCATTGAGACTGTCACAACCTGTCCGGTTTGCCCGGTGAATGTGTAAACATCGAAGTTGTTCTCCAGCGTGATCGATCCGTTTTGTGGTTGATTGAACTGAATAGGGATCGTCGGCTCGTTGTTGATGTCCAGCGTCGAGATACCCTCATCGTTGAAGCCACCTTGACCAACATCAACCGTGCCATCTGACATCAGCTCGAAGCGGATCACGAAGCGTTGCCCGATGGACGGGATGCGCCGCTCCACCGCGACGACTTCGCCGCCAATGGTCAAGGTCAATGTAAATTCTGTCGGCAGGTTGCTATCACACGTATTCTGATACCAGACATCGACTTCGTAAATGCCGGGGCGGAAGAACCCTGACGGCCAGTAGATATATGAGACTGGACTGCCATCTTCAACTTGTGCGCAATTGCGATTGCCAACCGCCGCCAGAACGCCGCCACTGTTGACACGCGTATTATCGTCATAGACCGCTTGCCCGACCGGATCACGCACCAGCAATTGTAAATCTGCCGGTGTTGACCATGTGAGATACACGCCGATTTCACCCTGTGGTAAGCCGAGATTTATGATTTCGTTCGGTAGGGTCTCGGTTGCGCCCGTCAGCGTTAGTGTGAATGCGCCTTCGGTACCGCCGAGTTCTTTGCCGTAGCGCGTCGCGACGATGGTGTATTGCCCGGGCTGGACGATGCGATAATTGCTGATGGTGGAATTGGTCGAATTATTCGAATCATCGTTGACAGTCAAGAGATTGCCGTTCGACCCGACCAGTTGTAACAAGGTATCGAGATTGCCTGATGTGGCATTCATACTGATCGTGACAACATCGTTAGCTTCTGCATTGAAGACATAGGCAAGATAATCCTGACCATCGACCAGCACACCTTCGATCGGTGCGTCGCGGTTGATCGGTTGTGTGTTTGCGAGAACTTGTGATGTCGGGGCGGGCAATTGTTGCAAGCTCGAGTCGGGGTAATAGCCACCCTGATTGATGCTGGCAGATGTATCGCTATTGATGATGAAATTAGCCAAGTAGACGCTATCGACGTTGTTCACCGGCGGAATAGTGGCGTTGATCGGGTCTAGCTCTGTCCCATTTACCAGCGTGGTCAAGGTGAAATCAACCGGTTGCGGTGTCGCTTCACCACAAGCCTCGCGATAGTAGATGAGGACTTCGTAACTGCCTGTCGGTAAGAAATTCGGCCGCCATGTCGCGGTTTCGACTGGATCGGTCGAGATGACTTCGCACAGCCCGTTCGCGTCGAAGCTGAGGTTGCCGCCGATGGCTGTCTCGCGGTTGTTGAAGAAAAGCGAATTGCCATAAGGATCGCGCACTTCTAGGTTCAGGTCAACTTCGGCATCCCATTGTAGGCGTACCTCAATCCCGTTGCCGATCAGAATATCCTGTGGGGGGTTGAAGCTCGTGATGCGCTGGGCCGGTGGTTGTTCTGAACTCGCTTGGATTGTTGGCAGGGGGGTGGGGTCAGTTGCTGTGTCTGCGCTATCATCAGCGAGACCGGTCAGGGCAATTTGATACTCGCCGTTCGGGCCCGGGGCAGTCGCCGCCGCGAAAACCGTCACGAGATAATTACCAGCTTGCTCGATCGTGACGGAGTCAAGTATCGTCTGTCCGAAGCCGCCACTCGTCGCCTCAGCGATGGTCACGCCATCACTATCCGTCATCACCAGTGAGAGCGGGATTTGCTGGCTTGTCGCTGTAATGGTCACTGTCGCGCTGGATTGCGTGGTGAATGTATAAACATCCGCGACATTCTCGGCGCTGAGCGTGCTTTCAATGGGTTCATCGGGGACAAGTGTCGTCGGGATCTCTTGTGCGAAGACAAGCGACGATAACCCGCCAACGAGTGCCATAACGAGGCTCATCAACAAGCGACCCCGATTAGACTGTATAGGCATGTCGTGTTTCTCCTTCAGATAAGATCAAAATGTCAGTACATCATGCTATCGAGTCTAGCCGATTTTAGTTACCTGCGCCATATGAGAGACACGAGTGCCTAAGGATTACCTGTTTCACTGGTGGGGGGCGGCGCATCCGGCGGGCGTAATTCGACCCATGCGGTCGTGCCTTCTAGCACATTCACGCGACCGACGACGCGTTGATTGTTGATGGTGACGATGACATCGTAGCGCCCGACCGGCACATCCGTGAGAGCGAAATTCTCGCGCCAGATTGGATCAGGGTTGACATCGTTGACGTTGTCGGCAAAGGTATAAGTTGTGGTGGTGGCGGGATGGAGCAAGCCAGTGGCAACGTTGCGTAGGGTGATCGTTACATCGTCCACGAATTCCCCCTGACTGTTAATCACCCGTCCAGCGACGACGCCATGCCCGACATAGGGCACCATCCATAATGACGGGTTGTATGTGTCACCGTAGCGCGGCTCAGACGCACTGCCGACATCGGCGAGGCGCACCTCAAAATGTACATGTGGCCCGGTAACATCGCCTGTCTGACCGACGAGCGCAATTGGCTGACCCATCTCAACGTATTCGCCTTCGGTCACGAGTGCCGCCTGTAAATGGGTGTAAAGTGTGTATAGCCTCCGTCCTTGCCAGCCGAAGTCGTGCTCGATGAAGACGACATTGCCATAGGCTTGACTATTCTGGAAGACGTTGATGCTACCCTGTCGCCCGTCAGAGGCGAAGCGCACAATGCCCGATCCCGCCGCGTACACTTCTTCGCCAACGGGGTTGGGCAGGTCGATGCCATGATGGATGCGACGCGCATCATTCTGACCATCTGCGCCATAGCTGTAGAAATATAGTACAGCGTTGTTGGCGTTTGACTCAATTGGGCGACGGAAAAAGAAGTGATCTCGCCCCAATGGATCGACCGAGTAAGGCGGGATCAATGGCGGTGGATTCCATTGATCGGGTGCGAGTGTTGGATTGCTAACGCGCACGGCGGCAGTCGCCGGTGGCAAAGTCGGTGACGCGATAATCGGCGCGGCGGCGACTTGTTGCCCCACAGTCCGGTCACTGGCTTGGACAGGTGTCGGTGATGCGCCAACAGGCTGGGCAATGACGGGGCGCGTCGGTTGCAATTGGGGAATCGCGACGGTTGGTAGCGGGGTGCTGTCGTCGCCAAAATCAGCATCTAGCAACTGCCCGATCACGTCCGGGTATGCGGTCGGCTGTTCTTCAGTGGGCAAAATGAGCGCGAGCGGCTGTGTCGTGCCAGAATTGAGCCACAGCACAGCGCCGAACCCGACTAAGGCGACAAGCAGCAGTAAAAACGTCGTGAAACCGTTCGATTGTTGCATAAAAATATCTTCTTCCTAGGATGATGGTGCAAAGTTTGCAATTTGTCCGTCAGGGTAAATTTCTTGCATGGCTTCGTACCACTCTAAATCGTCATCCTTCACGAACATCCAGTAATTGCGCGCATTGCTGTTCGCCCGCCAATCAGATGCCGCCGCAAGCCGCTCCCACCCATAATCCTGAGCCAGTTGCGTCAGGTCGATGTAGTAGCCCGCTGGCATCTCGCGTCGTAAGCGTCCCCCTTGATTATAGGCATCAGCATCGCCCTGTGTCGCGGCGACGAAGTCCCATGGCATCTGCCGCAGAGGTTCACCTAGTTGACCGGATTGTGAATCTTCATCGACGCGCACATAAATACGCCAATACGTATCAACGCCTATATCTTCGCGCATGACTTCCATTGGTGGTGGGAAGCCCAGAATACGATTGCGTGCAATCGAAAAAGCGCGTCCGGTCATGTGCCAGTTGCGCCGCGGGATGCCGGGTTCAATCGGGCGTTCTAAATCCCAGAAGGTATTATCGAGTTCACCCAGAAAATCAACACCTGATTGCTCAAATACCATCTGCCGCAGAGCGATGAACGAGTCATTAACACGATCGCTGAGGAGCGCGGGGTCATTCTGCACATCGCCGATTGTTTGCAGGCGGAACGGCGCACCGGCACTGCTATAGCGCGTTTCTTGCTCAATGTATAACGCATCGACTGCCATTGGTAATCCACCCGAGTCAACCAGAGACGGCGGCAAAGTCTGAGGTGACCATACGGGGGCAGTTGCGCCATAATCGACCGCCGCAACCTGACTCGGGACACCCTCACGGAAGGACACCGCCGCAATCTGGGTGCGACTGTTATCAGCGGCATCGACCGCGAATGCGATGCTGTTACCGTCCGGCGACCATGTCGGGGTATGCCCAAAGCTGATGACCTGCGCGGGTTCATCTAGATTTTGCGTGTCTTTAACGAAGACTTTTTCGTTGCCCTGTTCCAACGCGCTGTAAGCAATGTAACGGCCATCGGGTGACCACGCGGCGTAATCTTCGTCGATGCGCGGTGTGTTGGTGATGTTCACCTCTTCTCGATTGTTGAGGTTAATCACGAAAATATCGCTGTTGCCATCGCGCCATGATGTAAAAGCGACTTCGCGCCCCCCGCTAGCTGGCGACCATGCCGGCGAGAAATCCGGTGCAGGATGATCGGTAATGCGCTCGACACTGCGCGTACCATCGATAAACAGCGCGTAGATGTCGAGATTGCCGCCGCGATAGTCTTCATAGGCTAACCATAGGTTATCCGGACTCCATGTCGGGTTTGCCTGAAACGCAAGATCGAAGGTCAACTGTTCTGAGAGTTGCGTTGCCAGATCATAAATGTATAACTCCCAGTTACCAGTCTCGCGCGCGGCATACGCGAGGCGAGTGCCGGTGCTGTTCCAGTCAGGGTCACGCTCATCGTTCGGGCTATTAGTGATGCGTAGGGGATTGCGCGACCCGACTCCAACGACCCATAAATCTGTCTGTCCGCGCTGGCGCAAGGTGTAAGCGATAGCCCCGCGCGAGCGCAAGGCTTCGGGAATGGCGGTTGCAGTTGGGATAATCGTGGGCAAGGGTGCCGCGATGTTGTTGCTTGCATCGGGGACAGTGGTGGCATCAGGTAATAGTGCGGCGATGTTGCCGGCGTTTGGTGCGGCGGGGGCGCTTCCTTGCCGGTTGGGGTCAGTTGCCCATAATACAGCCCCGACGACGACCACACCGAGCACGATAACCAGCGCGCTCAGACGGCGATTCTGGACGCGCAAGGGGTCTTCTTTGATGACAACATCGACCGGATCGCGGGCTTCTTCGCGGGCGGCACGGCGCGCCATCGCCTCGCTTGCGCTTTGGATACTGGATGATACAGCTGATCCGCTAGCTTGCACGGTTGCCTGTGCTCCTCGGCTGAACAGACCGAGTAAGCCGCTCATGCCGCGTGCGAATAGTTTAAGCAGTGCTAGCACCCCGCCGGCGATAGTCGTCAATACACCCCACAAGAGCGCGAAGAAGCCACCGAAGAGGCTCAGTAATAGGGCGATGATGGTACGAAAGCCCGTAATCACCCAGTCGCTGATTGCGCCGCTCACTTTGAGAATGACAATCCCAATTTTATCTGTAAAGCGATATACCCGTAATAACATGCCGTTGTCCCCAATGTTGCCAGCAATTTTATCTGCTGAATTGTACTGTCAAATTAAATATGGAGCAATTGTCATGCCCGATCGTACGATTTAGGCTAAAATAGAGTGTATCAATCAGAAAAGGGATTTGGCTATGCGCTATGTGTTATGTTTATGTTTGATTTTTTGTGGCGGTGTGCTGGCTCTCGCACAGGAAGAAGTGACGCATACCGTCCGGCGCGGTGACTCGCTGTATCGCATCGCGTTGCGCTATGGGGTAACAGTCGATGAGCTGATGCAGGCGAATGATGTAAGTGATGTGCGGCAGCTCGAAATTGGTACAACTTTAGTGATCCCCGGCATTGAACCGCCGAATAGCGGTGATGACGTTGATAACCCGCTGGTAGCGACCGTACCAGTGACACACATCGTCCAGCGGGGCGAGACGATGCGGCGCATAGCTAACCGCTATGGGGTGACTGTCGATGCCATTATGCGGGCGAATGGTATCGCCAATCCTGATTATCTGCGTGTGGGTGAAAGCCTACAGATCTGGACACTGGATTTATCGGTGAATCCGGATGAACTCACGCCCGAATTGACAGCGATTGACCCAACACCTACACCGCAACCGACTGCGGTTCCCAGTGTGACACACATTGTCCAGCGGGGCGAACATCTCGCGGCAATTGCGGCGCGCTACGGGGTCGCGTGGACACGTATTGCCGAAGCGAACGACATCACGAACCCGAATACGATCTACGCTGGCATGACGTTGACCATTCCGGGTGTGTTCACGGTGCTGGCAGAGCAATCGGTACCACCGATTGAGGCTGTCAACGCGCTTTCGGTAAATCTCGATGCGCCAGACCCACGCTGGGGTATCGGGCGCGAGTTATTGGTCGATCTCAGCTCACAGATGGCTTACGCCTATCAAGATGGCGTGCTCCAGCATAGCGCACTAGTTTCGACAGGTTTACCCGCTACACCGACTGTGCAGGGCGAGTATGCTATTTACCACAAAACGCCGGCACAGACGATGTCAGGCCCGGGCTATCGCTTACCGAATGTGCAATGGGTGATGTACTTCTATCAGGGATATGGCTTCCATGGCACTTACTGGCACGATAACTTCGGACAAGCGATGAGTAGGGGGTGCGTCAACATGACAAATGCTGATGCGCTGTGGTTCTATAACTTCGCCAGCATCGGCACCAATGTCTACGTGCAATGGTGATTATGCCAGTGATCCGTCTAATCTGAGTTCCTCGGCGTGGTCTTGCATCGCTTGTAGCACGATTGGCACGTGAAATTCCCACAGATCAACGCCGAGTGCCTCGCACCCTTTTACGATGTCATCACGATCGACACCGGCGGCGAATGCGGGTGTTTTCCACTTTTTCTTGATGCTCTTGATCTTCACGTCGCGGATGTCTTTGCTAGGACGAACGAGCGCTGTAGCGGTAATCAAACCGGTGAGTTCATCGACAGCGTACAGGGCCTTGTCGCGGGTGGTCGTCCGCATATCTTCAGCGAGGGGCCCATGGCTCAAAATCGTGCGGATGTCTTCCTCATCGAGACCGCGTTCGCGGAGGATGGGTGCGCCATCGGTCGGGTGCTGTTCGAGATTGGGGTGAATCTCCCAGTCGAAATCGTGGAGCAAGCCGACCAAGCCCCATGAGTCCGGGTCTTCGTTGTAATGTTCGGCATAAGCCCGCATCGCAAATTCGACGGATAACATGTGTTTGCGGAGCGATTCGGACTGGACAAATTCACAGACGATTTCCCATGCTTCTTCGCGTGTCATCGGTATACCATTCCTCAAACTTATTGTGATACGTGCGATTATGAGAACAGAGGCACGTTGAGCGCCCCTGCCAGTGAAAGATACGTTAGGAGCGAATGCCGCCTTCAGTCATGGCATAAGCATCAAGTGCTTCGTCGAGTTCTTCTTCGGTCATCAAGCCCATCTCAAGCACGACTTCTTTGACGGTTTTACCTTCGCTGAGGGCTTTCTTCGCCGCCGCCGCGCCATTGTTATACCCGATGATCGGATTCAAGGCTGTGACCAGAATCGGATTGCGCGAAAGCCAGCTTTCTGCCCGCTTGCCCTCATCGGTGATGAACAGACCGACCATGCACTTATCGGTGAATGCGCGCACTGAGCCGATCATGACTTGCATCATCTCGTTGAGATTGTGAGAGATGATGGGCATCATCACGTTGAGTTCAAACTGACCGGCCGCACCACACATGTTAACGGTCGTATCGTTGCCAATCACATGATACATCGCCTGATTTAACATTTCTGCGAGGACGGGATTCACTTTACCGGGCATGATAGATGACCCCGGTTGTACAGTCGGGCAGGTGAGTTCGGCGATGCCGGTCGTTGGACCTGCGGAGAGCAAGCGCACATCGTTTGCGATGCGGGTGAAATCCATCGCGATGTTACGCAGTGCCGCGCTGAAGAAGACCGGATCTTGCATGGACTGCATCGATTCAAACAGGTTGTCGCTCTCATATAAATCGAAGCCGGTGATCTCACTCAGCTTTTTGATCATGCGCGCATGATACTCTGGATGCGCGTTCAAGCCGGTGCCGGCGGCTGTCCCGCCGATGCCGAGACGACGCAGGCCTTCAGCAGCGAAGCGCACTTTTTGCATCTGGCGGTCGATGGCTTTGGCCCATGCGCCGACTTCTTGACCGAGGCGAACAGGTACGGCATCCTGCAAGTGGGTGCGTCCGGATTTAACCACCTTATCCCAAGCGTTGGCTTTCTCCGTTGTCACATCTACGAAGTGTTGCAGGGTATCCAACAATTCATCCAATCGCCACAGCACACCGAGGCGAATAGCCGTCGGGATGGTGTCATTGGTGCTCTGTGCCATATTCACATGATCGTTGGGGTGGACGGGTTTATCATCGCTCTCGATGTCATAGCCGAGGAGTTGATTGGCGCGATTGGCAATGACTTCGTTCACGTTCATGTGATGGCTTGTGCCAGCCCCTGCTTGGAAGGGATCGACTACGAATTGTGCGTTATGCTTGCCAGCGATGACTTCATCGGCGGCTTCCATCACGGCATTGGCGATTTCTGGCTCGAGCAAGCCTAAATCCTTATGGACTTCTGCTGCGGCTCGCTTGATGGTCGCCATACTCCAGATAAAGGCTGGATAGGGCTTGAGACCACTGACCGGGAAATTTTCGACTGCGCGCTGGGTTTGGGCGGCGTAGAGGGCATTCTTGGGGACTTTGACGTCGCCGAGGGAGTCTCTTTCGATACGGAACTCTTCAGCCATATGAACTTTTTCTCCTAAATGGATGTTTATTCAAATAAAAAGACGCTACGTATTGTAGCGTCTTCGTTTTAGATTGTGAATGTGGCAACAATCACCAGATTGAAATGCCAATCTTACTTAGCGGCGGCATACATCTCGGTGACTTTGTCCCAGTTGATGACGTTGAAGAATGCATCCACATAATCGCCACGCTTATTTTGATAGTTCAAATAATAGGCATGTTCCCACACATCCAAGCCGAGAATCGGGGTTTTGCCATCGCTGATCGGATTATCCTGATTCGGCGTGCTGACGACTTCTAAATTGCCAGAGCCATCGACAACGAGCCAAGCCCAGCCCGACCCAAACTGACCGGTTGCGGCGGCTTTGAAGGCTTCTTTGAAGCCATCGTAGCTCCCGAATTTGGCGTTGATCGCATCACCCAGTTCGCCGCTCGGTTGACCGCCGCCATTCGGTGACATCACTTGCCAGAAAATGTTGTGGTTGTAGAACCCACCGCCGTTGTTACGGACTGCTGTGCGAATATCTTCTGGCACTGCGTCCAGATCGGCGAGGATTTCTTCAATGCTTTTGTTGGCAAATTCAGTACCCTCAACGGCGTTGTTCAATTTACGGGTGTAGCCAGAATGGTGTTTCTCGTAGTGGACTTCCATCGTATCAGCACCGACGTGAGGGGCGAGCGCGTCTTTTGCGTAGGGCAGGGCGACCTTTTCAAATGCCATATAATCTGTCTCCTTGGCGTATCATTAGGTATTAAATAATCAACAATTGTAATTTTAACACGGGAGTATATACAAAACATCAACATTTGCTTAGGTGGGCGATGAGAATACTCTAAGAAATGGACTCATAGGCGAATGTAATACTTTACCGTATACTGAACATGATTGGTGACTATCGGCGCTTCTATACACAAACAAGGGAAACCCTACTCTATGTCTTCACTATCGCTCGATTCGCCTAAAGCTACGCCAACACGGGTTTACACTATTCTGGCGATCGGCATGTTGTCTGTCTCATTTGCGCCGATTTTGGGACGCTTGGCGCAGGGTGCGGGCATGTCCTCAGTCTTGATCGCGGCGGCACGTCTTGTGATTGCTTCGCTTGTTTTGACTCCGATCACACTCACCCAGCACTGGTCTAGTATTCGTCGGCTTGCACGCCGTGATTTGTTGCTGGCGCTGGGTGCTGGCGCATTCCTCGCGTTGCACTTCACGACCTGGTTTGCTTCGCTAGCATATACCTCTGTACTAGTGAGTACGGTGCTGGTCACAAGCTCGCCGATCTGGGTTGCCATTCTAGAATATCTATTTCTCAAGGCGAAGTTGCCACGTCTGGTGATGATGGGTTTATTGATTGCGATCACGGGGGCGTTGCTGATTGGTTTTGCTGGCGGCGGTACAGGTGGTGGTGTTGACGGTGGCAATAATTTGTTAGGAGGCATGCTGGCGCTGGTCGGTGCGCTTGCGGTTTCTATCTATTTAATTATCGGGCGCGAATTGCAACAAAACGAGACTCTGCCGATTATCCCGTATATCTGGTTAGTCTACAGCAGTGCCGCGCTCATCATGACGGTTGTGATTCTCGTCCTGCAAACGCCGATACTTGGCTTTCCCCCGATGGGGTATGTTTGGTTGCTGGCGATGGCGATCTTCCCGCAATTGATCGGACATTCATCGTTGAATTATGCCATGGGCTACTTGCCAGCGACGATTGTCAGCATGACGACCCAGCTAGAGCCAATCGGCAGTGCTATTCTGGCATATTTCATCTTCTCGGAATTGCCCCTACCGTTGCAGCTTCTGGGCAGTGTTTTCGTCTTGATTGGTGTGACAGTCGCCAACGTCGGACAAATGAAGCGCAAGCAGAAAAAGACTACTTCATGACTAGCCTGAGCCAAACAACGCCCGCCGTAGATACGTCACCACCGGTTCACGTCTATGGCATTCTTGCTCTGTCCATCCTAGCGATTAGCTTTGCCGCTATTTTCATCAAGTACACGCAATCCGCAGGGATGCCGTCTCCGGTTATTGCGGCGAGTCGTCTCTTGCTCTCGTCTTTGTTTGTTGCGCCGCTTGTACTCACACGCTATCGCCATGAATTACGTGCCTTCGCGCGTCGGGACATCGGCTTAGCAGTGGTCGCAGGGGTCTTTCTGGCGATTGATTTCATCCTGATGATTACATCGCTGGAATATGTACCGGTGATGATCGCGATTGTGATCTTGAACACTGTACCGATCTGGGTGGCTCTGCTCGAAACTGTCTTTTTGAATGCACGCCCCAGTCGCTTGGTGTGGGTAGGTCTGTTGGTGTCGCTCATCGGTGGACTGGTGATCGCTATCTCAGGTGGTATAGGTACTGAAAGCAATAATTTGTTCATTGGCGGCGGGTTGGCACTGTTATCAGCCCTATCAGCATCCGTATACTTGACGCTCGCCCGTAACTTACGCCGCAAAGTGTCGATTTTCCCTTACGTATGGCTTGTGTTCGGTTGCGCGGGTATGTCTGCCTCAGTGATGGTCTGGCTAATGGGATTACCGTTGCTTGGTTATCCCCGTGAGTCGTATGTCTGGCTTTTGTTATTGGCGCTCATTCCTCAGCTTGTCGGTCATAGTGGGATGAGCTATGCCATCGCGTACTTCAGCGCGACAGTCATTGCTATCACTAATCAGGCTGTGACGGTGACAGCGAGCATCGCGGCGTTCTTCGTCTTTAACGAAATTCCCAAACAAATCGAAATTTTCGGCAGTTCGATTATCATCATCGGCGTGCTGATAACCTTACTTGCGCCCACACAAAAGATCGAGACACAAACACCGTGACAGATACCGTATCGCAATCACCATCACAAACGCCCTATATGGTTCTCGTCATCTCGGTGATGGCGGCGACATTCGCAACGATTTTCATCAAGTTAGCCCAGAACGCTGGGATGCCTTCGTTATTGATCGCCGCTGGTCGTATGGTGTTAGCGTCACTTATCTTGTCGCCGTTGGTGCTATATCGCTATCGTGATGAATTGCGCCAATTACAACGACGTGATCTGCTGGTCGCGCTTTTTGGCGGTTTCTGGTTGGCGGTACACTTCATTTTTTTGGTGCTTGCGCTCGCTCGTCTACCAGTCATCATAGCGATTGTAATTCTCAATACGGGGCCTATCTGGGTTGCATTGCTCGAAAAAGTCTTTCTGAGAGCGACGATCAATCGCTTTGTGTGGATCGGGATGGCTGTTGCGTTCGCTGGTGGGTTAATCATCGCTATCGCGGGCAATGCCGGTACATCTTTTTCACAGTACGACAATATTTTATTCGGGAGCTTGTTAGCCGTGTGCGCGTCGGTGGCGGGGTCAGCCTATCTCGTCATCGGGCGTAGTATACGTAGGAAGTTCTCGCTCTTTCCATATGTGTGGATTGTGTTTGGGGTTGGCGGTCTGGTCGCGTCGCTAGCTGTGATCGGCACACGAACGCCAATCGTCGGGCTCCCGACTCCGTCTTACCTCTGGCTATTGATGCTGACACTTATCCCACAGTTGATCGGTCATAGCGGCTTCAATTATGTTGTCAAGTATTTTCCGGCGACAGTGCTGGCTATTGTCAATCAATCGCTAACGGTCACGTCTAGCATTGTTGCTTTCTTCGTCTTTGATGAAGTACCCGGTTTTATCGAGATAATCGGCAGTGTGATTGTCGTTATCGGCGTGATCGTGACGATTTATGCCCCCTATCTAGCGCGTAAGCGTAAACCCTAGATACTGCGCTGATCCTGACCAAATATCAATCCGAAGTGATGCTTCGTCAGGCGCGGTTACCGGCGCTAAAATAGCATTGAGTGTCTGGTCGCGTGCGATCTCTTGCAGGGTATAGTTGACGAGATTACGAAAATCAGGGTCGTTATCGGGTACGGCGATGACGATGTACTCGCGACTGTACCATGCTGGTCCTAGACGCAGGTCGTCGGGGTTGCGTTGAAGGTGTGGTATTAAGAGCAGGCTATCCCCGAAAACTGCATCTGCATTGTTATCCTGTAGGAGTGTGCGTGCAATGCTCTCCTCGAATGTCTCGAACCCGCGTACATTTGCACCGATGCTATCGGCCCATGCGTCAGCGCGATCGCGTGCGCTGTCGTCACCGATGACCGTCGCCACGATGCGATTGCGTAAATCGCCGAAACGTTCATAGTCGCGTCGGGTGGGTATCAGCAGGCGGTCGCCATGCAGTAAATAAGGCTGTGTGAAATCGATCTGATTGGTAAGTGACCAATCAGGTTCGATGCCGACAGCCATATCTGCTTGCCCTGATGCGACTAATTCAATCGGGTCACCTGCTACAAACTCGACGCGCACCCCCCATCTTTCCGCGATGCGCTCGGCAACAGCGCGATTGATCTGGGCGACTCGCGCCTGACTTTCAGGCAAGTCGTTACCGTCGATGAGTCCCGCGACGCGCACCATGTTATTTTGTCGGATACGTGGTACGGCGTATAACTGCGGATAGGCAATCTCAACATCATATGCGGCAAGATCTGGTGCCGACCCAACATTGGCGTAAACTGGCAGGGCATCGAATGGGAAATCGTCATTAGGCAAGTACGTGCTGTGTAATTGCTCCAGCGTTGATTCGGCGTTTAGGTTATCTTTTTGCGTCAAGAGGTATTGCAGGGTGCGATTGATGAGATTACGCATGGGTGCGTCTTGCCGTCGCATGACGATTCCGTATGCTTCGACGGCGATCGCGTCATCGAAGATCGTCACGGCATCGAGATCGTTGGCAGAGATACGCAGTAAGTGACTATCGCGCCCGACTAAGCCTGCAATCTCGCCACCGAAGAGGGCACGATAGGCTTGATCGAGCGTCAAGTACGGCTGTGGCTGGACAGGAACGCGCGTGCGTTCAATCCAGCGGTTGAGAGCTTCCTCTGCCGATGTTCCCACGACATAGCCAACAGGACGATTGGCTAGCGCAAAGGGGCTACGAATATCATCATCAGCCGGAATCATCATCGCTTGCTTGCCGAGGCGGTAAGTCTGGCTGAAGCTAAATTGTGCATCATGCTCGCGCTCATGCACGACCCCCGCCATCAATAGATCGATGTTGCCCGCTTGTAGCTTCTCAAAGCGATTTAAGCGCGTGACTTGCACGAGTTCTAACTCAACATCCCACATATCGGCGATAGCGCGTGCTAAATCGGCATCATACCCAACGATGTCACCGTTCAATCGTAGTTCGCCCATCGCCGGCTCGTTATACAGCACACCGACGCGCAAAGTACCCTCGCGTACTACACGACTCACAGTTGACTCGCTGAGCAGCGCATCTTGAGGAGCGGCTGGGCTGACTGGCAGAGGTGTTGGCGGAATAAGCGTCGGAACCGGATCATCCTGTGCAATGACAAACCCACCACACAACAACAGAATGATGATACTCAATCGCTTTAACATTCATGCTCCGTGTATAGATTATGTTCGTGTATGTAATTGCGGATAGCATCTGGAATGAGATAACGTGTACTCAAGCCTCGTTGCAAGCGATCGACCATATCCGTTGACGAAACCCACACACTGTATAAGGGTGTATCAATGATATCAACATGCTGGGCGAGGTCAGGCATGACAGCGGCGTGCATATCAGCAGATACATCTTCATCTGAGCGACGCATGACTGCTAAACGGGCAAAATTGAGGATTTCTTCAGCACGTGTCCACTTTGGGAAGTCGCGCAGGTTATCGCCACCCATCAGGAAGTATAATTGTGTCTCTGGATAAACTGCTTGAATCTGCTCAAGCATATCGGCGGAGTAATGCGGCGGTGGACGATCGATGTCCACCCGCGAGAGCTGAAAGTATGGGTTATCGGCAATCGCTATTTCGACCATCGCGACTCGATGCTCGACTGCTGAGCGAATTTGACCGACTTTGAAGGGGTTTTCGCCTGCTGGTACAAATAGCACAAGGTCTAAATCTAATGTCTCGCGGGTATATTCTGCCAGAATCAAATGCCCGATGTGTAAGGGGTCGAATGTTCCCCCTAGCACGCCTACTTTTCTCACTCGCTCCACTCCAGTTCATAATCACCAATGAACACCGTATCGCCGACCTGCACGCCAGCTTCTTTCAGAGCTTTTGTGATGCCTAACACCTCCAAAATCTTCTGGAAGCGGTTGACGGCTTCTTCGTAATCCCAGTAGGTCATCGCCGCCGCTCGCTCGATACGTTTGCTTTGAACGACATAACTGCCGTCAGCCGTGCGTGTGAGCGCGAAGATTGGCGCTTGTTCCTCTAGTTCATACATGGCGATGTCGTCGCCTTCTTCGGCAGTGTAGACATCACTTACCTCTGGTAAGTTGTCGATCTCGGTGAAGGCCGTCTGGATTAATTGTTGGATGTTATGCTGTGTCGCCGCTGAAATCGGCATGACTGTGATCCCGCGTTGGTCGAGCGCTTCTTGCACCAGTGAGAAATATTCTTGTGCGTCGGGCAAATCCATCTTATTGAAGACCACAATTTGCGGTTTCTCGCGCATCGTATCATCATAAAGTGCGAGTTCTGTATTGATCTGGTTGAAATCGGCAACGGGGTCATCGCTCATGCCATCCAGAACGTGAATCAGCACACGACACCGCTGGACATGACGCAAAAAGGAATGTCCCAGACCAGTGCCCTCATGCGCGCCTTCGATCAAACCGGGAATATCGGCAAAAACGAGATCGCGGTGATCGTATACGACAACACCGAGATTCGGGTCAAGCGTTGTGAAGGGATAGTTGGCGATTTTCGGCTTGGCGTTGCTAACGACTGATAGCAAGGTCGATTTACCCGCATTAGGCACGCCGACGAGACCGACATCGGCGATCAGACGTAGCTCAAGCCGTAACCATCGTTCTTCACCCGGTGCGCCACGTTCTGCCATGCGTGGGGCACGATTGGACGAACTGACGAAACGGGCGTTACCGCGTCCACCGCGTCCACCCTGAGCAACCGTAAAAGTATCGCCTGCTTGTGTTAAATCGGCGAGAACGTTGCCGGTATCAGCATCCTTGATAATCGTCCCTGCGGGTACGGTCAGGATGAGATCATCGGCATTTGCGCCCGTCTTATTCGACGAGCCGCCATTCGCCCCACCTTTAGCCTTGTGATGAACGTGTTGCTTGAAGTAGAAGAGCGTGTTCAAGTTTGTATTCACCTGAAAGATGACATCGCCACCTTTGCCACCATCGCCGCCATTGGGGCCGCCGTGTGGGACGTACTTTTCGCGCCGGAACGAGACAACTCCGTTGCCGCCATCGCCACTACGCACATAAATTTTTACATCATCAACCAGCATATGCTGATCCTATTTACTTTCGTTATCATCATGAGACATTCTATCTTAATTGGTGTTATCCGCAGATGGTAGAGTCAACAACGTGGGTTTAAATGCCTAGCTCAGATACGGTATCTGGTTTACCGGCGCGATACCATGCGATCGTGCGCTGTGCGCCGATGCGAAATGGTGTTGGCGTGAATCCTAATTCTGTTTGGGCTTTACGGCTGGTGACATGCCAATTGTTGAATACGTAACTTCGCATACTGAGCGGATAGAAAGGTTCACGTCCGGTGAAATGTGCGAGCCACGTCAAGACGCGCGCGACCGTCATACCGATACCGCCGGGAATGTTCAGGCGGGGTATCCATAGGTTGGCTTCTTCGTAAATGATATCGAATGCGGCTTGGTGCGAAATCGGCTGATCGCAAATATTATAGATTGCGCCGGATGTGCCTGTGTTTAGCGCGAGGACGATCGCATCGGCGACATCGCTAACATAGACGGGAAAAATCAGATAATGTCCGCCGTCCATTTGCATCGTGATACCGCGCATGGGATCGGTGAAGAATAGCCGGTTGAACGCATAGTTGCCAAGTGGGCCGTAAAATGCACCGGGGCGTAGGATGATCGTCTCAAGCTGATGATGATCATGATAGTGCTTAACCCATTGCTCTGCGTGTAACTTGGATGCCTGATAGGGATCGGCGGGGCGTGGTGGATGCGCTTCGTCGATGATTTGATTCGGTTGTGGATCACCAATGACGGCGATGGTCGATATATAGATGAAGCGTTCGATCTTCGTACGCGCCGCTTGCTCGAGCAAGTTCTCTGTTCCATGTACATTGGTCGCCATGAAATCGCCCGCCATGCGCCACATGCTGAATAACCCTGCCGCGTGGATGACGAAATCACAGTCGGTCAGCGCAGCTAGCCCTGCACCCGTACGAATATCACCTGTGATGATATCGACATACGGATATTGTTGGAGCCATGAGTGCTGTTGCGGTTGACGCGTCAATACACAGAGATGATACCCTGCTTGACAGAGCATAGGAATAAGATGCCGCCCTAGAAAGCCAGTGCCACCCGTCACGAAAATTTTCTTCAAATCACAATCCAATCCCTATGAACACAGCTTGATTGTACCGAGTTAACCAGAAAATTGCACTGTGATCCGGTCAGACGAATCAAACAAGCACCGAGATAGTCGCTCTCGATGCTTGTGGGTGGTTATGACGAATGGTATCACCCGAGCTTCTCTTGGATATGCTCGATGATGAGATCGACATCTGTGCCGTAAGCGAAAATCGTCGTCAGTTGTCCTTGTGGATCAATCAGATACAGATTAGCGGTGTGATCGACCGTGTAGTTACCGTTTTGATCGACATCATCATTGAGTTGATAGAACAAACCGTAGTCAACTCCCATGCGTTGAAGGGTCGGTGCGTCACCTGTCATACCAATCATGAAGTCCCCGACATTGCGCGGACGGAAGAACTCTTGCATGCGCTCTGGTGTATCACGCTCACCATCGACGCTGATGAAGACGAATGACATCTCATCATCGATGGCATCACCACCGAGACCTTCGCGCACCTGTATCACTTCTGCAAGCGAGATCAGGCAAACGTCTGGACAGTGCGTGTAACCGAAGTAGAGCAAGGTATACGTACCCTGTAGATCGCTCAGGCTCAAGTCTGCGCCTGTCTGTGCTGTCATCGTGAAATCCGCCACTGCACGCGGGGGGTCGATCACGCGCACACCGTTGGTATTTTCAGTAAACTCGATGGTGCGAGCCTGCGAGCCCACCAAGAACGTGTTCAACACGACAAAAATGACAATCCCAGAGATAATCAATGTTCCGAGAAAAACACCGATTGCCAGTTTGAGTGACGATAAGCTCGTCGTTTTTGTCTTAGGTTTTTCTGTTGTTTCCATCTTTGGGATATTACTCCTCTATTCCAATACGTCTCATTTGCTGGAGTCCCAACCTGACCGCTACACCCAGATGCCCGATATTAATCGTTGATACGCCAATGCCAGATTGCGAGTAACCCACTGCTGAGAAAACTCATGACTGTAAGCGTTAACAAGAGTGGTAGAGTGATCCCGCCTTCGACGGGCTTCCCACAAACGAAGCTCCAGATTGCATCAGGGACGTTGCGCAGTGTTTCTAGATCACGTAAGTAGGTCACACTGAAGATACTCAGCACGACCCCAATCGTGATCGAGAAAGCAATGCCAATCAACAATCCCAGTTTTAACTCTTCTGTACTGATTTGTGTGTCTGTCACTTGTTGATTGGTCTGTTGCATGATTGCCTCTTTTCTTTAGCTCGGCGGGACAATTGCTGGATCCGTGTAACCTGTTACCCAGTATCCTAGTGTGAGATTCATCGCGCTCATCAAGACCGGGCCCCACATAATGACGTTAGATGCGACGATGACGATCATCCACAAACGCCAGTTTTCGAAGATCATCGGGATGTGTTCATCTCTATATTTCGTGGGCGTTATCTTGCAAACGCCCGTATTGATCATTGGTCTAGTGTCATCAGGTAAGCGATGAGATCGTAAACATCTTGATCACTGTAGATTTCTGGATAGTTTTGCGGCATGACCATCGCCGGATAGCCATCGACAATGTAATCATTCGTCTGCACGATCGATTCCCAGAGATATGTTTCAGCAGGTACGCCTGCAATGCGCGTGCTAGCATACTCGGGGATGCCGAGTAAACCCGGCCCGACGAGCATTTCTTCGCTATCGACCAAGTGACAATTACTGCATGCCAAGCCAGCGGATGTCATTTCATTGAAGAGTGTCTCGCCGTGGCTGGCATCTGCATTGGCGACTGCCTGCGCGATCTCGGCATCGCGATCATCAACTTGTGCTTGATCGTCCGTGCTTTGTTGCATCTCTTGCTCTGTATCGACTGCCTCAGCGATTTGATCGTCATCAACAGTGGCTTGTTCATCATCAGTTCTGACGAGCGGTTCAGTACCTTCCGCGGGTAAATTGAGCATGTATGCAACTAGATCGTATGTATCAGCCAGTGAGAGCAATTCGGTGTAATTGATGTCTTCATCGTGGTCGATGCCGACGTGTAATTCTTCATTGGTCAAGGCTTCGTACAAATAACGTTGCGGGACAACCCCCTGTGCCGTCAGTACTTCTTCGAGCGTGGGGACGTTGGGATCATCGTTGCTGGCGTTTGTGTGGCAATCAGAGCAAGCAACGTCGAGATCGTCGATCGGGTTATGGAACAAGTCTTCGCCAAATTCGGCTTGTCCTAAGCTGGCGAAGGTCGCGATTGCGGCTGTTTCAGGATCGTCGATGGTCGCCGGGGCTGGTGTAGCATCTGCTGACGCCTGTGCAACTGCAACGCCTGGGGCAGGGGTTGCCGTGACGACGACGATTTCCGGTTGTGAGGTCACGACGACTGTCACTCTGGTTGTGACAAATGTCACTGATTAGCGAATTATGAGCGAGGAAATGGCACAATCTGCAAAACAATGAGCTATAATAACTCGTCCGGACAAAAAATTGACATCTATCAT